>NZ_JACJFB010000026.1:34137-57042 GCF_014164325.1 Pseudoalteromonas sp. SG43-4
TCTTGGCTTACACTGCGTGGCAATTGTAGGGAATAAAAACAACTCAAACTCAGTCACCACCAAACTTGAGTTGCCTTTCACACTGACAACATCTTCACACACAATATAAAGATTCTTTTAAGCGAGGCTAACTTATGCCTCAAGCTTATGACGAGAGCCTTGCTCTTTGTCTATGGTTAAACTTTAGAGTGTTAGCTCCAATTTGACAAACGAGAAAAATAAACCTAATAGGTGAAAAAAACTAAACTATATACCTTTGTCTAATACATTTAGATTGGATTGCTTTGGAAGTTATGATGCGAAGGCGTTTTACAGGCACAAAAAAAGCGCTATAAAGCGCTTTTTAATATTTAAGACAGGCTTAAATAATTTGGTTTTCTTTCCAGGCTTGCTCTTTTGCTAAACGGTTTTTGCGTTTATCACATGGATCATCGCAATCACAGGCTTTATCAATACCAACCGAACCTAAACCACCACAGCTGCTTGCCATAGATTTTTTTTGCACGATCATACCAACGGCCATAGCCGAAACTATCAAAATTAGTAAGCCAAAAGTAAGAAGAAAAAGTGACATTGCTTAGCCCCTATTGATCAGCAATAAATTAAACTCAAATATTTTTGAGCGACTGCTATTATATACCCAAATAACACGGAAATAAACAAGTCAGCACCATACTATAAATAAGGCTTAAATGCTGGGCTTGAGTAGGTAACTAAACCCTCTTTTGATTTACCTATTAAATAAACCGGTAAATCATGTTGTTCAGCATAAGCTTCCGCTTTTTGCATCCCCATTACAGTAAGTGCCGTCGCTAAACCATCTGCCGTCATAGCGCTTGGATGAAGCACAGTTACCGACACTAAGTCGTGCTTAATAGGCATACCTGTTGCTGGATCAATTAAGTGGGTATAGATCTCGCCATCCATTTTATAAAAAATACGGTAATCACCCGATGTCGCTATACCACTTGTACCTGGCGATAAGACACGGTGTACCTTACGCTCTCCAGGTTGCGCATCTGGTTGCTCAATCGCGATTTTCCAATCCTGATTATTTGGCTTTTCACCTGCTATACGCAGCTCACCACCAATCTCAACCATGTAATTAGTAATGTCGTGGCTTTCTAATAACTGGGCAACTTTATCAATACCATAGCCCTTAGCTGTTGCCGAAAAAGAAAGCTCCAGTCCATTAACTGTTTTAGCCAGTCCTTGCTCATTTAAGATAAGTTTATCAATGCCTATTTTTTCAACCATACTTGCAAGCTCTTCATCACTTGGGCGATTAGTTGGTTTTTTATCAGGCCCAAAGCCCCATAAATCAATTAAAGGCCCCATTGTTACGTCGAGTGTTTTAGTCGATTCACCCAAGCGAATAGACTCGCTTATAACAGCCCTAAAATCTTCGCTAATTGGCATGATTTGATTTGCAGGTAATCTGTTAAATGTATTTATTTCAGAGTCTTCTATGTAAGTAGACATAGATTGGTTCACATCTTTTAAAACAGCGTCTATTTGCAGCTGTAGTTGTGAAGCCGATAGCTGGGCTTGCTCATCATAATATTTAATATGATAAGTGGTACCCATAGTCTTACCTTCTAAAAAGGTTTCTTTTAACTCTGGCTTTTCACCACACCCAGACAATAATACAGTCAGTGTAATTAGTAAAAAGGCCATTATACCCTGTGAAGTACTTACTCGATTCATAACAGCTCTACTTAATAGATTGATAAAATTAAAGAATAAAAAAAGCCTCGTAACACAAGTGCTACGAGGCTGGTATTTTAACCAAAACTAAACTGTTTTGGTATTAGTGTTAGCCACCGAAGTCATCTAGTAAGATATTTTCGTCTTCAACACCTAAATCTTTAAGCATAGTAATAACTGCCGCATTCATCATTGGAGGACCACACATGTAGTACTCACAATCTTCAGGCGCTTCGTGATCTTTAAGATAGTTCTCAAATAACACGTTATGGATAAAGCCAGTATAGCCTTCCCAGTTATCTTCAGGCTGTGGATCTGAAAGTGCTGTATGCCATACGAAGTTAGGATTTTCAGCGGCTAGGCCGTCAAAATCTTCTACGTAGAACATTTCACGCTCAGAACGTGCACCATACCAAAAACTCATCTTACGTTTAGAGTTCAAACGTTTAAGTTGGTCAAAGATATGAGAACGCATTGGCGCCATACCAGCACCACCACCAACAAATACCATTTCTGCGTCAGTGTCTTTAGCAAAGAACTCACCAAATGGGCCCGAAATAGTTACCTTGTCGCCTTCTTTAAGTGACCAAATGTACGAAGACATTTTACCACATGGCAAGCTAAGGTTTCTTGGAGGTGGAGCAGCAATACGCACGTTAAGCATAATGATGCCTTCTTCTTCTGGGTAGTTAGCCATTGAGTAAGCACGAATTGTTTCTTCGTCTACTTTTGACTCCAGATCGAAGAAACCAAAATGGTTCCAGTCGCCACGATACTCTTCAGGAACATCGAAATCTGCATATTTAACATGGTGAGGTGGAGCTTCGATTTGGATGTAACCACCCGCACGAAACGGCACTGACTCGCCATCTGGAATTTGCAGCTTAAGTTCTTTGATGAACGTTGCTTTGTTATCATTAGAGATAACTTCACAATCCCACTTCTTAACACCGAAAATTGACTCTTCAAGTTCAATTTCCATGTCATTTTTAACATTTACCTGACACGCTAAACGACAGCCTTCACGGGCTTCACCTTTAGATATGTGATCAAGCTCAGTTGGCAGAATATCGCCACCACCTTCTTTAATGTGTACACGACACTGACCACAAGAGCCACCGCCACCACAAGCAGATGATACAAATATACCTGACTCAGATAGTGCGCCTAAAAGCTTACTACCTGCTGATGTTTTAATGGCTTTATCTGGGTCGCCATTAATGCCGATGATAATATCGCCACTTGCAACTAACTGAGATTTAGCACCAATGATGACTAAAACCAGTAGTACAACGATAGCGATAAAAACACCAACGCCTAAGAAAATCTGATAATCCATGATTTATCCTCGCTACCTTTACAGTGAAATACCAGAGAATGACATAAAGCCAAGTCCCATTAAACCAACAGTGATGAAGGTAATACCTAAACCACGTAAGCCGTCAGGTACGTCTGAGTATTTCAGTTTCTCACGGATACCTGCAAGTAATGTAATTGCAAGTGCCCAACCAACACCAGCGCCAATACCATAAACAACAGACTCGCCGAAGTTATAGTTACGCTCAACCATGAATGATACCGCACCAAATATTGCACAGTTAACTGTGATAAGTGGTAAGAAGATACCTAACGCGTTGTATAGTGCAGGGAAAAACTTATCTAACGCCATTTCAAGAATTTGCACAAGTGCTGCAATAACACCAATGAAAGTTAAGAAACGTAAAAAGCTAAGATCTGCATCTGGGTAACCTAACCAAGTTAGTGAACCAGGTGCAAGTACCGCATGATAAACCAAGTTGTTTACAGGTACAGAAATACCCAATACAACTATAACCGCTATACCTAGGCCAATTGATGTAGTTACTTTTTTAGATACCGCTAAAAAAGTACACATGCCTAAGAAGAATGACAACGCTAAGTTCTCAATAAAAACGGCTTTTACAAATAAACTAATATAATGTTCCACTATTTGCCCCTTACGCTTTAGCTTCTACTTGGTCTTTCTTATAAGTACGCAGTACCCATATGAATAAACCAATGATGAAGAATGCACTCGGTGGTAAGATCAATAGACCCATAGGCTGATACCAACCGCCATCTTGTACTAATGGGATAATATCAACACCGAATAGTGAACCCTTACCAAATAGCTCACGAATGAAACCTACAGTAAGTAGTACTACAGAGTAACCTAAGCCGTTACCAATACCGTCAAGGAATGACATAAGTGGTGGCGACTTCATCGCGTATGCTTCAGCACGACCCATTACGATACAGTTAGTAATGATTAGACCAACGAATACAGAAAGCTCTTTTGCAGTAGCATAAGAAAATGCCTGTAATACTTGGTCAACAACGATTACCAATGATGCGATAATTGTCATTTGTACGATGATACGTACAGATGATGGGATCTGGTTACGAATAAGCGAGATAAAGAAGCTCGAAAACGCAGTTACAAGTGTCAATGCGATTGACATAATTAACGCATTTTTTAAGCTAGACGTTACCGCTAGCGCAGAACAAATACCAAGTACTTGTAGTGCGATTGGGTTGTTAGCTAAAACCGGGCCAAATAGGACCGCCTTCATTTCTTTAGTATCAGCCATTATTTCAATGCTCCTTTACGTACTTTCGCAAGGAAAGGGCCAAAGCCATTTTCGCCAGTCCAAAAGTCAACTGCATGATCAACACCGTTAGACGTTAATGTAGCACCTGAAAGACCATCGATCTTATGCTCATCATTGCCCGCAGTACCTTTAACAATTTGAATTGGAAGTTCTTTACCTTCCCATGTAGCAGTCCACTGTGGATTTTGGATTTCGCCACCAAGACCTGGGGTTTCATTATGCTTGTAAAAGATAATGCCCTTAACTGTTTCACCATCGCTTTCAAGCGAGATAAAACCGTACATCAAGCCCCATAAGCCGTAGCCTTGGATAGGAAGAATGATTGCATCAACTGAGCCATCTTCTTTTTTAGAGATATACACCGGTGACTCTTTAGTCACACGTTGAATACCAGCAATATCTTTAACGCCTTTCTCTTGAAGAGAAACACTTAGCGCTGCATCATATTTGCTTTTTTCAAAGTCAAAGATTGTTGGGTCTGTATCTACAAACTCACCTGTAGTCATGTTTACAACGCGCGCTTCGATTTTTGCATCAAATGTTTCAAGAACATTTTCAACTTTGTCGATGCCCGCAGCAGCTAAGATATTGCTTTGAATATCTTTGTTTTTATTAGCTTGCTGTAAAGGACGAAGCTGTACAGAAGCAAACGATACAATGATTGCACACACTAAACATAGTGCTACAACAACTGATAACGTTTTGCCGATTGATTCGTTATTACTAGACATTACGTGCCAACCTCCGCTTAATATTAGCCTGCACTACAAAGTGATCGAACAGTGGAGCGAACAAGTTAGCAAATAAGATTGCTAGCATCATGCCTTCTGGGAAAGCAGGATTCACAACACGTATCATAACCACCATAAAGCCAATTAATAGACCATATGCTAATTTACCTTTGTCAGTAAATGCAGCTGATACAGGGTCAGTAGCCATAAAGAACATACCAAACGCAAAGCCACCAAGTACAAAATGCCAATACCAAGGCATTGCAAATACAGGGTTAGTTTCTGAGCCAACAGCATTTAATAAAAATGCAGTTGCTACCATACCTAGGAATACACCTAGTACGATGCGCCAAGAAGCGATACGAACGTAAATTAAGAACAAACCACCTACTAATAATGCAAGTGTAGATGTTTCACCTACAGAACCTTGAATGAAACCATAAAACGCATTCCACCATAATTCCATGTTTGCAAAGTCAAGTGTGCCAGCAAATGCTTGGCCTAGCATAGTTGCACCAGAGAAAGAATCTACTGCTGTCCATACTGTGTCACCTGAGATTTGAGCTGGATATGCAAAGAATAAAAATGCACGACCGGCTAAAGCAGGGTTTAAGAAGTTACGGCCAGTACCACCAAAGATTTCTTTAGCGATTACTACACCAAACGTAATACCTAACGCAACTTGCCATAAAGGAATAGTTGCTGGCAAAATAAGTGCAAATAATACAGAAGTAACGAAGAAACCTTCGTTAATTTCATGCTTACGCACTGAAGCAAATATAACTTCCCAGAAACCACCTACTGCAAATGTTACAGCGTAGATAGGTAAGAAGAAACATGCTCCATAGAACATCTTAGCGCCCCAGCCTGCGTCAGCGGTTAACTCACCACCGAATAACTGGAACAAACCAACTTGCCACGTGTTTGCTAGTTCAAAACCTTGCGCTAAAGCACCAGCGGCCTGATGACCGATATTGAACATACCAAAAAACATAGCTGGGAACGTCGCCATCCACACTAAAATCATCATACGTTTTAGGTCGATGTTATCGCGTACGTGTGTCGCGCCTTTATTTACGTAGCCTGGTGTATAAAAAATAGTTGCAGCTGCTTCATACAGTGCATAAAACTTTTCATATTTACCACCGGCTTCAAAATTCGGCTCGATATCTTCTAGATATTTTTTTAAACCCATCTCTCTAGCCTTCCTTCTCGATCGTAGTTAAGCAATCGCGTAGGATAGAACCATACTCGTATTTGCCTGGACAAACGAAGGTACATAACGCTAAATCTTCTTCATCAAGTTCAAGCGCGCCCAATGAAATTGCACTGTCTAAATCACGTGCAATTAAGTCACGTAATAATAGAGTAGGCAAAATATCTAACGGCATTACGCGCTCGTAGCTACCAATTGGTACCATGGCACGTTTTGAACCACCTGTTGACGTTGTCATTTTAAATAAACGACTTGGTGCAAGGTGAGAAAGGAATGTACGCGTTACAGAGAATTTATCACTACCTGGTGCAATCCAGCCAAACAATTCTTTTTCGCGACCTTCAAGTAAAACAGATACTTGAACGTGGTAACGACCTAAGAATGCATGAACACCGTTTGAAATAGAACCCGATAGAACAGAACCAGAAATAACGCGGTTATCTCCGTCTTCTAACTCACCAGCCACTAAATCATCCAATGAAGCACCTAATTGTGTTTTCACTAAACGTGGGTTTTTAACGCGAGGACCTGCAAGCGAAATAACACGATTTGTGTAAATTTCACCAGTAAGGAATAAGTGACCATACGCAATAACGTCTTGGTAACCAATATGCCAAACTTGTTTGCTAACAGAAACTGCATCAAGATGATGGATATGAGTGCCAACGAGGCCAGCCGGATGCACACCACCAAACTCATGTACTTCTACTTGAGCTATAGATGAGCTAGGAACTTGGCTGCCTGCTTTTTTACACACAAATACTTTGCCATCGGTCAAACGCGAAACAACTGCAAGACCCGCTTCAAATGCTTGCGCATTTTCTGCAATAATTACTGCAGGATCTGCAGCTAATGGGTTTGTGTCGATTGCGGTCACAAAAATAGAACTAGGATTTGCATCCACAGCCGCTACTTTGCTGAATGGGCGAACACGAAGTGCTGTCCATTGACCAGACTGGATAAGTACTTCTTTGGCTTTTTCGCGCTCTAAGCTCGGAAGCTCGTCTGCTTTGAAAGAGTCAAAGGTGATTTGCTCACTGCCTGCTACTTCAATAACAACAGATTGCAGCACACGTTTAGCACCACGATTTATTTCTTTTACTGTACCAGAAGCTGGAGCAGTAAATAGGACGCCTGGGTTCTTTTTATCTTCAAAAAGTACCTGGCCTTTTTTGACTTGGTCATCCACACGAACATGCATGGTTGGACGCATACCGATAAACTCTTCGCCAAGCACAGCTACACGTTTGACAGCAGAACCGTCATGTATAACTTGCTGTGGCGCGCCCTCTAAGGGTAAATCCAGACCTTTTTTTATGTTGATCATACGCACTTGCATTACATTAAAGGAAAGAAACTGAAAAATCGTATCAACCACGTCGCCATTTGAGTTATTCCAAGTTATATCAAGGTACAAAAGAGCAGCTTGCTAGAGATATCAAACAAGCAACGTAGTAAAACTCATCACATATTGTCGAGATTTTAACATCATTTTAGATGACTATGCGAGTGTATTTATGAAAATTATACGACAGAAACACTTATTTAGTTTTGTTAAGTGAATTAAATAAAAATCAAGCTAGACCAAAGTGGTAGCCTAAGCAATTATCATTCCTGATTTCATCGTAAATTCAACAAATCGCATAATACAAAAAAAGCCGCGATAGCGGCTTTTATAACTAGGGCCTGTTGACCTTTCAGGATTAAAATTTGTTCAATCTAGGGGCTATTTAATCGCGGCGTGAGGTTTGTAACCTAGTGGGCTAAGTAAAAACCAAGCAACAAAGAGTAAATAGCCCCTAGGCAGAACCCTTTGGGCAGCGCATGTTTGGCATTTATTCCACGTCATCGCCCATTTATGGGGAATAACCACACTACATAGGCTCTGTCTTGCCTAAATACCAAACAGGCTGCTGCAAATTTAACCTCGAAAGATAAACAGGCCCTAAGTTCTGTTAGTCAATCATATTGGCAATTGGCTTAACTGAATCTACATCTTGATCGTAGTCAACACTATCTATACCAAAACCAAATAAGCGTAAAAACTCATTATGGTAACCAACATAATCTGTTAGCTCATCAATGCTGCTCGTATCTACTTTATCCCAAACAGCTTGCACGCGAGCTTGTACATCGTCTTCTAGCTCTTTGTAGTTTTGGAATAAATGTCCACCGTCGTCAAAGCGAGGAGATTCACCATACAAGTTTTCACTAAATAAAGCGTGAATTTGCTCAATAGTGCCTTCGTATGTGCCATCTGCTTTCATAACTTTAAATAAAGCAGAGATATATAACGGCATAATAGGAATAGCAGAACTTGCTTGCGTTACCACAGCATTAAGTGATGAAACATATGCCTCACCATTTAAATCTTTTGTTGATTCTTTAATAGCAGCGGTTGCACGGTCTAAATCTTCTTTAGCCTTACCAATAGTAGCGTGTCCGTATATTGGCCATGTTAGCTCTTTACCAATATAAGTGTACGCAGTCGTTTTAAAGTTATCGGCTAATACATCCGCTTCTTTTAATGCGTCAATCCACATTTCCCAATCTTCACCGCCCATTACTTTAATGGTGTTGTCGATATCGTCTTGGTTTGCAGCTTCAACAGTAATTTCATCAATTTCACGCTTTGATGTATTTAAGTTTTTAGTAGTAACGGCACTGCCAATTGGTTTAAGCGTAGATGAGTAAACTTCGCCCGTATTTGGGTCTGTACGACGAGGAGACGCTAAGCTGTAAATAATACAATCTACTTTGCCCAAATCTGCTTTAATAGTGTCGATTGCTTTTTGTTTAATTTCGTTAGAAAACGCATCGCCATTAATATTTTTAGACCAAAGGCCTGCTTCGTCTGCTGCATCTTGAAAAGCAGCGGTATTGTACCAACCAGCAGAGCCTGTTTTGCGTTCTGTACCTTCTTTTTCAAAGAAAATACCTAATGTTTTAGCACCACCACCAAACGCTGCTGTAATGCGCGAAGCCAAGCCGTAGCCTGTTGATGCGCCAATAACTAATACATTTTTTGGTGCATTTTTTAATGCGCCTTGTTGTTTTACATAGTTAATTTGTTCTTGAACATGCTCTGCACAACCAGCTGGATGTGCGTTTGTGCAGATAAATCCACGAATTTTAGGCTTAATGACCATTGATCATCCTATATCTTTTACAATAAAAATTAGCGCTAGTTTAAAGGCTAATACTAAAAACACTGATCTGATCAGTTAACCACAAGTGTAACAATCAAATCGCTATTAATTATTTAAGCTAATTTAGAGCCGCCCATACAATTAGGTGAATCAGGTGCCTCGCCGCCCTGCTCTGTATACTCATCGGGTGTATATGTATGAATTGCGAGTGCATGAATATGATTTGCTAATTCATCTTTTAGAATTTCATTAATTTCACGATGGCGCTGCAATAAACGTTTACCTGTAAAACCTTCGCTAACCACTATTACTTTAAAGTGTGATTCAGTGCCCGCACTGTGCATATGGCTTTCGTTAATTACGTTTAAATGTTTACACGCAATAGCGTTGCTTATTTTTTCTTGGATCTGTTGCTGCATTGACATAAAAGACCGTTTTAATTAGCTAATTTATACACTTACTATAACAATTTAACGCAGCGCTTGGCTAACTAAATTGCTTTTGTTTAATGTCCTTAATAAATCGGTAAGTTAAACTTATTCGAGGATGTGCAAGCGTTGTTTGTTTAGGTATTGCATGTTGATAATCTCGCTGGCTATGTCCATTCATTATTAAACAGCTGCCACTTTGTAATTTTAAGTCGGTTACTTTATTGCTCGCCTTATGCTTTAACTTTAGAACCCGATCAGCTCCTAGCGAGACACACACAATTGTTGGTTTATCACCAAGCTCTATTTCATCATCACTGTGCCAGCCCATCGTATCATTACCATCTCGGTAATAATTAACGAGTAATGAGTTTAGAGGCTGATTTAAGTGCGCCTCTAAACGCCTTCTCATATTAAGTAACAATTCATCCCATGGCTCTACTATTTGCTTACTACTTGAATAGCCGTATTCAATATTTAAATCGCTCATGAAGCATTGTAGCCGTGGAATAGGCCCCGTTTTACCATAAACAGTTACATCGGGTTGCTGCCAACGTAGGTTTTTTTGCAAATAATAAAATAGATCGAGGCTTTTTTGTGCACTAAGTGCCCTACTTTGATAAGAAAAGCCATTTGGTAACTGTTGGGGGTTGGCGTTTTGCCGTTGCATGTTAGAATTTACCTACATTAGATTACTGATCAACGAACCATTATGACGACGCAAGCCCAGCTAGGCGATAAAACCTTTACTCTTGAACGCTTTCCTTTGGATCAAAAAAACCGCAGCTTACAAGCGTGGGATTCGGCAGATGAGTACCTTATCAATTATGTTAACGAACATCACCCTGATTGTCGCTCATTGCTTATTTTAAACGATAGCTTTGGTGCACTTGCTTGTTATTTTAATAAGTTAACGGTTTGTTCAGTTAACGATTCTTATATTAGCCACCAAGCTGCGGCTTATAACTTACAAGAAAACAAACTGCCTACAGCAGATTTCACACAATTAGATAGTTTGTCTGCATTACCGCAGGATGTTGATTTAGTACTTATTAAAATCCCTCGTAATGTAGGTTTTTTACAGTTTCAGTTAAGTGAGCTCAGTGAAGTCCTTGCACCTGGTACGCCAGTAATTGCTGCAGGTAAAACAAAAGAAATTCATAACTCAACAATAAAATCATTTGAGCAATTTATTGGTGAAACAAAAACTAGCCTAGCAGTTAAAAAATCCCGCCTTATATTAAGTACAGCTAAAGGCGGATATAAAGCAGCAGATTTCCCTGTAACGTGGGAGCTTGAAGGTACTGAGTTTAATATAACAAACCATGCAAATGTGTTTTCGCGTGATTCGTTAGATATTGGTGCACGCTTCTTTTTTAACTACTTACCAGAAACACCAAAAGCTAAAAGCATTATTGATTTAGGCTGTGGTAACGGAGTTGTTGGATTAATGACGCTTGCTCGTTGCCCTAATGCATCAGTTACTTTTGTTGATGAGTCTTACATGGCAGTAGAGTCGGCTCGGTTAAATATAGAAATTAACCTAGGCGATAAGTTTGATAACTGCGAGTTCATCGAAAACGACTGTTTAACAGGCTTTGAAAGAGACAGTGTAGATATGGTGCTTTGTAACCCTCCATTTCACCAAGCTCAGGCCGTTACCGACCATATTGCTTGGCAAATGTTTAAACAAGCAAAAGATACTTTAAAAGAAGGCGGCGAGCTGCGTATTATTGGTAATCGTCATTTAGATTATCATGATAAATTAAACCGTATGTTTGGCAACTGTAAGTTGCTAGGTTCAAACAAAAAGTTTGTCGTTTTAAGTGCAACAAAAAATAGTGGAATGCTATAAATGAAATTAACAAACATTATAATTGGGTGTTGTGTATTACTGATACTTGGTGGCTGCGCGAATCAGCCTAGCCAAGTAATACTTAACCCTGTTTATAAAAATGGTCAAATTAGCACTATAAATAGTAGCTTAAGTACTAGTGTAATTGATTTACGTGGCGATACATCAACACTTAAACTTATTGAGTCAGACAAAACTAAAACCTTTGCAAGCCAAGGCATTACCAGCTCTATTAAAAGTGTGTTAGACAGCGCCCTTAGCCGCAATGGAGCCAGTATTTCTAACTTAGCAACTGTTCGCTTTGAAGTAGATATTCATGCATTGCAAGCTGTTGTAACCGAAAAGCTAGTGAGCCATACCAGCGAAGCCCACATAGAACTTGGCGTGCGTGTTTTTCGCGCCTCAAGTAACTTTAGTAAAGTGTATAGAGGCAGTGCTGATTTAGAAGGCCCATTTAGTCATGAGCGAGCAAAAATAGAAGGTCAGCTCAATAAGTTGACTGAGCAAGTTATTACCCGCATTGTATCTGACCCTGAATTAATAGAATTTTTAGAAGGTTAACTATGAAACGACTTTTTTTAATCTGCTTAGGCCTATTCTTTAGTGTAAGTAGCTTAGCAGCCCAAGAAGGCCGCTTTGTGCAAAAGGACAACATTTTTCCACGCGTAGAAATTGTAACGTCAATGGGTAGCATCGTGGTTGAGCTGGATCGCTCTAAAGCGCCCATCACAGTCAATAATTTTTTAACTTACGTGTCAGACAAAAGTTATCAAGGCAGCGTTTTTCACCGTATTGAGCGCGATGTAGAAAATGATCGCGACTTTGTTATTCAAGGTGGCGGTTACGATAAAGACTATGATGGCCTACATGAAAATGACCCTATTTTTAATGAAAGCGGTAACGGTTTAAAAAACGATATGTATAGCATTGCTATGGCCTATCAAGATAGACAACCGCACTCAGGAACTCGCCAATTCTTTTTTAATATGGATAATAACGATCACTTAAATCCAGGGAAAGATTGGGGCTTTGCAGTATTTGGTAGCGTAATGGATGGTTACGACACGCTTGATAAAATTATGACTGTTGAAACCGGTTTTAATGAAAAAATTGGCTACGATTTCGTACCTAAAAAACCTGTTGTCATCTTAAATATTAAAGTGCTTGAACAAGTCCCACTATAATTTTAAGAGCAGCTTAGCTGCTCTGCATCAAAGCCAATGAAGGCCCTATGAGCAAATCTCTCTCTATTAGCGAATATTTTTCTTACTTTAAAGACAAACGCTTAATCCACATTTTCATATTTGGTATGAGTAGCGGTTTTCCGTGGGTTTTAATTGGCTCTGTTATGTCTGCTTGGCTAAAAGATGAAGGGCTAAGTCGCAGTATGATAGGCCTATTTGGCATTGTATTTGGCGCTTACAGCATAAACTTTTTGTGGTCGCCACTCATTGACCGTACAAAACTTCCTATTTTATATAAATGGCTAGGCCAACGTCGCAGTTGGATACTATTTTGCCAAAGTTTTATTTTTATTGGCACCTTGCTATTAGCAGGGCTTGATTTAAAAGCTAATTTGGCAATTGTTGCTGCGATTTGTTTATTAATCGCCATTGCTTCGGCTACTCAAGACATTGCTATTGATGCCTTTAGAATAGACACCCTAAGCGAAAGCGAATCACACAAAGCAACCGCTGCAGCCGCAATGGCAACTTCGGGTTGGTGGACAGGTTATGCACTTTTAGGCGCCATTCCATTTTACATGGCCGATATACCCTCGCTCGACTGGCCACAAATTTATTACTTTTTAGCTGCCGTAATGCTGCTGTTAATGAGTGGAGCACTGTTTGCAAAAGAGCCCGAAACTAACCGCGAAGCAGTACATGCTGAACTTGAGCGTGTGTACCTTGAAAAACTGTCCTCTACAAAACAAACTCCTTTAACAAAAACTGTTGCGTGGCTTGCGGTAACCGTTATTGATCCCTTTAGAGCTTTTTTTACTAAAAATGGCGTTAAAACAGCACTAGCATTACTTGCGTTTATTTTCTTATTTAAAATAGGCGAAGCGTTTTTAGGGCGCATGTCGATTGTGTTTTATAAAGAAATTGGTTTTAGTAATAGCGATATAGCTACATTTTCGAAGGTAGGTACAGCGGTACTTACAATCATATTTACCTTTGTTGGCAGTTTATTTAATCAAAAATATGGCATTGTTAAGGGTTTATTTGTAAGTGGTATTGCGATGGCTGCTTCAAACTTAGCCTTCTCATGGATTGCTTTAGTTGGCCCTGACCTAAGGCTGTATGCCTTTGCTATTGTTATTGATGGCTTTACGCAAGCGTGGTCGTTGGTCGCTATGGTGGCCTTTATATCGATGTTATGCGATAGAGCATTTAGTGCAACGCACTATGCATTACTGGCGTCATTAGGGAATTTAGGACGAACATTGCTTTCAAGCTACAGTGGTGTAGTAATTGATGATTGGTTAATGGGAAATTGGTCGCTGTTCTTTATTTTAACAGCCTTAATGGCTTTACCTTCGTTGATATTTTTATATCTGATTAGGCATAAGTTGTATGAGCTTGAGAAGAATTACCACAAAAATATTTAATGCATCCCTGCATTAACATATTGCTTAGCACTATCAAGTGCCCCTTAAAGTGTACTAAGCAATTATTGAGTTAATCTACTTTTAGCAAGCTAAGTGCTTCATGTGGATCAACTTCTAGAGCTGTACAATAGCGAACAAACTCAATGACATCTAAACGGCGTTCTTGATTTTCAATCTTGCCGATAAATGAATGAGGCGTTCCAAGCACTTGTGCTAGGCTTCGCATTGTATGACCCTTTTCATGGCGCTTGGTTTTAAGCCACTTTGTTAGCTTTGCATTTTCTTCAGAAGAAACTGTTTTGCCCATCATTTTACATCTCCTACTAGATGATTTGACGTACCCATTAAAGCAGTAGTTTCCATCAATAGCCGTAGGCAGGTAAGCAGTCATACTTTCAATAGCAAGCTATTGCTTAATAAAGCATGTGTTGCTACTCACTCCACCAACACAGCTAAAAACTACGCTAATAATATGGTAAAGATTTGTTTTTATTGAGAATGAAATTTTGCCCGTCTCATTCTTGGATACATTATATACTATTAACACTTTGGTTAAATAATTAATTACATACTCGGTACAAAATCAACCTGAACGAACATTTATAAACACTGAATATTTGACCTAAGTTATCAGAAAATATTAAAAAAATAATATTACCTTCATAAAACAGCTTAAAAATATTTATAACATATTTGTTCCTTTTTAATGTTACACGTTTATTATTAAGCAATAATTTGCACTAAAAAGGCCAAGTAATGTTCAGACTTCTTTTTTTATTACCTATCGTGTTGTGTTTAGGTTGGTACTTTTTTTTGCGCCACAACGGCGTATCTATTAAACAAGGTAAAAAAGGCTTTATGTATATTTTAGCGTTTTCAGCCTTTGTGCTCGGCTTTTTTGTATTGATAATGCAAATTACCGAATACGCACCAACTGATTTGTAGGCATTAAAAAAGCCGCAAAAAGCGGCTTTATTCTATTTAGCGTTTGGCTGTTAAACGCTAAAGCTTGCACCACAACCACAGGTTGTTGTTGCATTTGGATTAGATACAAAAAAGCGTGCGCCTTCTAATCCTTCAGTGTAATCAACCTCACCATCAACCAAATATTGAATGCTCATTGGATCAATAACGAGTGTTACACCATTTTTTACAATTTCTAAATCGCCAGGATTCGCTTTTTCATCAAAAGTAAAACCATATTGAAAACCAGAACAACCACCGCCTGTTACATAAACACGCAGTTTTAAGTCTGGGTTTTCTTCTTCGTCGATTAACTGTTTAACACGAACAGCAGCCGCATCGCTGAACTTAATTGGTAATTCTTCAGACATTTTAAAACCCTCAATATCGCAATTGCGTGATTATCTAATACCCGAGTGTTTTAATCAAGTATAGTAAAACAACTCTTTCCTCTAAGTTATATCTATAAATTAGTAAAAAAGTGGCCAAACATTAACTAGCTAAAATAATACTTAAGTAAACTAAAAGCGACCTTTATACGCTATAAACTCATTAAATATTTTAGTTATAGGCAATAGGTCTTAATCTTCACTGCAAATTGTTAATATAAGTTACGAAAATTTCAAAATCACAAGGACTTAGCTAAACTCTTTTGCTAAAATGCTGCTGAAAAATACAGCGAGGAATTATGCATGTGGCTTGAGCAACTCAGGCGTCGGCTGGCAAAACCTAAAACATCTGTACAATTATGCTTATTAGGCGTAGTTGCCGGATTAATTGCTGCATTTTTTATTATTTTATTTCGCTTAACCATTCTGTTTTTCCAAAGCTTATTTTTAGAAACACCTGACGACTTTACTACCCTACCAACACTTGAACGTGTACTAATGCCTTTAGTTGCTGCATTACTAATAGCCACGTTTGCTGCCTTTACTGGGTTTAAACATTACCGCTTGGGTATCCCCTTCGTTATACACAGAATTAAACGTCACTACGGGCAAATGCCTTTATACAATACGGTTAATCAATTTGTTGGTGGCGCACTTGCTCTCATTAGCGGTTTTTCAGTTGGCCGAGAAGGGCCTTCCGTGCATATGGGCGCAACGGGGGCGAGTATTTTGGCAGATAAGCTGCATTTACCGCATAATGCCATGCGTACTCTAAGTGGTTGTGGAGTAGCGGCAGGTATAGCCGCGTCGTTTAATACTCCACTTGCAGCCGTTATTTTTGTAATGGAAGTGGTACTTCGTGAATATAAAGTACATATATTTGTACCTATCATGCTTGCCGCTGTTACTGGCGCACTGGCCACACAGTTTGTTTTTGGTGAAGGCTCAGAGCTTGCGCTCATTACCATAGCGCCATTGAGTGGTTGGCATTACCCTTATTTAATATTATGCGGCATGGCGCTGGGTGCAATTGCATTTAGCTTTAATCAAAACTTAATGCTAATTATTAAAACATTTAAACCTTTAAGTATGTTCCCTCGTTTATTAATTGCAGGGTGCATTGCCAGCTTAATAGCTTACGCAGTGCCTCATGCTATGGGCTCTGGTATGAGCGCAATAACTATCGCGGTTGAATCTCCTGATGACGTAAAGCTACTCACAACTATTTTAATCGCTAAACTACTTGCTACATTGTTTGCTATCGGTTTGGGTATTCCGGGCGGTTTAATTGGTCCAGTAATTGGACTTGGCGTATTAATTGGTACATTAATGGCTTTTTTTGCTCAGTTTATTAGTCCTGGCACTGATATAGCGGGTACTTATGGAGTTTTAGGTATGGCCGGATTAATGGCCGCCACATTGCATGCACCACTAGCTGCTTTAACAACGGTCATGGAGCTTACATCGTCACCTGAAATAATTGTTCCAGCTATGCTTGTGATCACCACGGCCTATGTAACAGCATTACAGTTTTTTGGAAATCGCTCCATATTTTTGCAGCAACTAGATTTTCAGGGATTACCGTACCATGTATCTCCCGCTACCGAAGCATTACAAAAAGTGGGGATAATGGATGATATGGATGAAGACTTTAAATTGCTTTATTCTGACGACAAAGTGCAAATAAAAAGCACATTAGATGCCATGGATAGCCAAACTCCGTTAATTGTTTTTGACGAAGAAAATGGCTATCGTCTCGCTGAATACGATTTAACGCTAATGTCTAATGAAACAATAAATATAAATTATATTAGCTTGCAGGGCATCAGTAGTCAGGCCACCCTAGCCGATGCTTTCGATATCCTAAAAGATAAAAGAAGTGGCGCGCTTTACGTTTATAACCTTTTAGATAATCAACAAATTATGGGGCTATTACGCTGGGATCAAATTCATCATATTTTAACCATTCGTAACAGCTTACTTTAAACAATAAGGACTATTATGAGCGCATTATTGATTTATAAAACACTCCACATATTTTTTATGATTGCGTGGTTTGCCGGTATTTTTTACTTGCCTCGATTATTTGTATATCACGCTATGAGCGAGGAAAGATCATGCAACTCTATGTTAAAAGTTATGGAGCGCAGACTACTTTATTTCGTTACCCCATTTGCTGTATTAACCGCTGTATTTGGTGTGTTGACCATTGTTGAATATGGTCGTGATTGGTTTAGATACAGTATGTGGTTGCACTATAAACTAGTGCTGGTGATCATATTATATATATACCACGGCTACTGTTTTAAGTTATTAAATGACTTTAAACATGACCGCAACACTAAGACAGACCGCTTTTACCGTATTTTTAATGAGCTCCCAGTTATTGCGTTGCTCATCATAGTGGCGCTTGCGGTAATAAAACCTAATTTATAAGCGTTTCGGTGCATGTTAAACTGCGCTGCAATTTACAATACTTGCTATAACACGCGCGATTGCGTGCTCCATTTATGGATTATCGCGCCCATTTGATTGATTAGGAATTACCCCATGTTAAGTTTCCAAGGTGAGCATATACTGTCTGTAAATCAGCTAGACAGAGACTGCATTGAACGTATTTTTGCAGTAGCAAAAAAAATGGAGCCTTATGCTAAAAAGCAAAAGCAAACAACGGTGCTAGAAGGCGCTATTTTAGCTAATTTGTTTTTTGAACCAAGCACTCGTACACGAGTTAGCTTTGGCACCGCCTTTAATTTACTTGGCGGTGGCGTACGTGAAACTACAGGTATGCAAAGTTCAGCCCTTGCTAAAGGTGAGTCTCTTTACGATACCGCCCGCGTTATTTCAGCTTATGCTGACGCTGTTGCTATGCGCCATCCTGATGCAGGCTCAGTTAGTGAATTTGCTGAGG
The DNA here is from genome assembly GCF_014164325.1 of Pseudoalteromonas sp. SG43-4. NCBI lineage: Bacteria > Pseudomonadati > Pseudomonadota > Gammaproteobacteria > Alteromonadales > Pseudoalteromonadaceae > Pseudoalteromonas > Pseudoalteromonas sp. SG43-4. Next base: position 52,728 of record NZ_JACJFB010000026.1, read on the forward strand.
GCTGTACTGTGCCGGTTATTAATGGCGGCGACGGCCCAAATGAGCACCCTACTCAAGCATTACTTGACTTATTAACCATTGAGCGCGAATTACATCGTTTTGGTCAAAATATTGATGGTATGCATATAGCGCTTGTGGGCGATTTAAAGTATGGCCGCACAGTGCATTCTTTATCTAAGCTATTGTGCCATTATAAAAATGTAAAGTTTTCGATGGTCGCGCCTGACGGCTTACAAATGCCAACAAGCATTTTAGATGCAGTAGAAAATGCTGGCCATAAAATTGAGCTAGTAAATAAGATGGAAGGCAATTTAGCAGCCGATATTGTTTACCAAACACGTATTCAAGAAGAGCGTTTTCCATCGCAAGAAGAAGCAAATAAATACCGTGGCGGCTTTAGGATTAGCCAATCTATCTACAGCGCTCACTGTAAGCCTAACTCTGTATTAATGCATCCTCTTCCACGTGATAGTCGCTTAGAAGCCAACGAGCTTGATAACGACTTAAACAGTAACGACAATTTAGCAATATTCCGCCAGGTACAAAACGGCGTATTAATTCGTATGGCACTGTTTGCTTTAACACTCGGCGTAGAAAACAAAGTCGATAAGTATGAAGTAGACGTACCTTGGTTTAGCCGCAAACGCGACAGCTAACCCCCTTTTAAGTGACAATTTATAGGATTTTTCATGACAATTAGCCAAGACTTATTTGAACGCGCCCAAGCTTCTATTCCTGGTGGCGTAAACTCACCAGTTCGTGCTTTTAATGGTGTAGGCGGTACGCCACTATTCATTACAAAAGCAGAAGGCGCGTTTACATTTGATGCCGACGGTAATCGTTACATTGATTATGTTGGCTCTTGGGGGCCTATGATCATGGGCCATAACCACCCTGCAATTAAACAAGCTGTACACGAAGCTGTAGAAAATGGCCTTAGCTATGGCGCACCAACTGAAGCCGAAATATTAATGGCTGAAAAAGTAAAAGAGCTAGTTCCATCAATCGAAAAAGTACGCATGGTTAGCTCAGGCACTGAAGCGACAATGAGTGCAATTCGTTTAGCACGTGGCTTTACCGGTCGCGATAAAATATTAAAATTTGAAGGTTGTTACCACGGTCATGCTGACTCGTTATTAGTTAAGGCAGGCTCTGGTGCGCTAACAATGGGTGTGCCTAATTCTCCAGGTATTCCTGAAGACTTTGCTAAGCATACACTTACAGTTTCGTTTAATAACCTAGATGAAGTAAAAGCTATTTTTGCAAAATACGCAGACGAAATTGCCTGTATTATTGTAGAGCCAGTAGCCGGTAACATGAACTGTATTCCACCAGTGCCTGGCTTTTTAGAAGGTTTGCGTGATGTGTGTGACGAATATAAATCAGTACTTATTTTTGATGAAGTAATGACAGGCTTTCGTGTTGCACTTGGCGGTGCACAAGCTTATTACAACATTAAACCAGATCTTACGTGTTTAGGTAAAGTAATTGGCGGCGGCATGCCAGTTGGCGCGTTTGGTGGTAAAACTGAAATAATGGATTACATTGCGCCTGTAGGACCAGTTTACCAAGCTGGTACTCTTTCTGGTAACCCTATTGCAATGGCTGCAGGTTTAAAATCACTTGAGCTATTAAGTGAGCCTGGCCTTCACGATAAGTTAGAAGCTATTTCAAAAGCAATTTGTGAAGGCTTTGAAGCTGGTGCTAAAAAAGCCGGTGTTGCGCTAACAACTAACTATGCGGGCGGCATGTATGGATTCTTTTTTACTGATGCTGAAAAAGTAACGACATACAAGCAAGCAACTGAGTGTGACCTAGAGCGCTTCAAACGTTTTTTCCACCTTATGCTTGAAGAAGGCGTGTACCTTGCTCCATCAGCATTTGAGGCTGGTTTTGTATGTGCTGCGCATACTGAGCAAGAAGTAAAAGACACAATAGCGGCAGCGGAACGCTCGTTTGCTAAACTTTAAGCTAAAAATTACTATTTATACATTTGTAACCACTTGTTTTTAAGTATGTAATTAAGACTAAAGATTGAAAAAAGCCCGAAAGGGCTTTTTTTATTTGTAATGTACTATAAATGAATGATAATTAAGCATAACAAGGTCTATTCACCTTTACTCTATTACAAAAAATACAAGAGAGCCTTATGTCAGGATTACGCCAATTTTCTTTTCCCGCTATCCAGCTAATGGCAAACTTAAAATACAAAACTAAAATCAGCTTAATGTTTGGAATTTTACTCGTTCCTCTAGCACTTAGTTTGTTTTTTTTAGTCTCGTTATTAAGTGAAAGTATTACTGTTTCAAAAATGCAGCAGCAAGGCTTAAAAGGCTACAGAGCTATACTTTCAAATCAAATGCAGGGAGATACGAATCAAAATATAAAAATAGCTCGCTCACTCGGCTTTGATATAAAAGACACACAAGCAAATGAAGTACTTGAACTTGTTTCTATTCAATCAAATCTAGCCTTAGACAGTCAATTAGCAAGCGCTTATGTAAACCGCTCTTTAGTCACGCCAATTCCTGCACTTATAATGCAAATAAACTCAACAGCGCAAAGCGCTAATACTGTTTTAGCTAGTAATCGTTTTACGCCCGATACGTTTATAGCACTTTCAAATTTTAGTAAGTCACTTCCTTTATACGAAAAACAACTCGATAAAATACTCAATGTAGCCACCAATGCAGATAAATCAGTAAACAAAGCGCTCATGCCTCCTTTAACTAATTTACACGGTGCTGTGGGTGCATTTAAAAAAGCGATAGATGAAAAACTACTTGAGCCAGACGATATTCTATTAACTCAAGCAGAGTTCAATAAGCTAACAAACAACGTTCACAGTAGTATTAATCAACTTGTTAGTAAGAGCATTCCAACACTTGAGAGCCTTATAGAGGCAAAACTACAAACTCAACAGTGGACACGAAATCTTGTTTTAGCTGCTTCATTGATCAGTTTGCTATTTGCATTTTATTTGATGATTGGTTTTTATTTTGCAGTTGTTGATACCATTAATCGCTTTGCTGATGCCGCGAATAGAGCCGCGAATGGCGACTTAAATGCCACTATCGATTCGAGCACTAATGATGAAATGGGAATTATTGCATCGCGCTACAATGCATTACTTAATGCATTTTCACATTTATTATTTGATGTTAAAGCAAGTACAGAAGAGCTATGCGATGCAACTAAATCGCTATCACATGCGAGCAGCCAAACAAGCAATGATGTTTCAAAACAGCAAACTCGAGTAAATGCCATTTATAATGCACTAAGCGAAATGGCTCAAAACGCACTTGCAGTTGAAGAGTCAGCCCATCAAGCAACGCTTACCGCGCAAGATGCTGCTGCACATGTAAAACAAGGTTCAGACAATACAATGGAGCTTGCTAAATATATGCAAGATCTACAAATTGAATTTGCAGAGAGCCAACAAGCACTCGATAAGCTAGCGCAAGATAGCCAAGAAATTAGCAAAGTTAGTAAAGGCATTAGTGAGATAGCAGATCAAACAAACTTGCTTGCACTCAATGCCGCTATTGAAGCTGCACGAGCTGGCGAGCATGGCCGTGGATTTGCCGTTGTAGCTGATGAAGTAAGAACTCTTGCTCAGCGTACCCAAACACAAACTCAAGAAATACATCAAATTATTAGCTCCTTACAACAAGCATCTGACGACACCCAGCAAAAAATGCGTTCAAGCGTGCAAAAGATGGAGCAATCAGTAAAAGCAGCCAATCAAACTAATGATGTATTACAAAGCGCAGAGCAAAGTATGGGCGATATTAAACATCAGGGCGAAGTTATTGCAGAGCGTGTTAAACAGCAGTCAAATGCGACAACACAAGCATTAAATGATTCGCAAGAGGTGAGTAATTTAGCAGATCAAACGCTAACATCGGCTCAATCAACGCTACAAGATGCACAGCAATTAAGTCGCTTATCTAATGATTTAACCAAATCAATGCAGTTTTTTAAATCTTAATACCAATTCGCTTAATTAAGTGATCTATTTTGAGGGAAGAAAATCGTGTCGATAACAAGGCAAAAATTTCGTTATTTAGTTGTTCTATATCAGAAATTTTTAACGTAGTTAACGTCAGATTTAACCCCTCAAATTGATTAAGTATTATTACGGATTGGTATAATTACGTTAACTACAACTTACAACAAAGCCGCTAAATAAGCTGTCTCTTGATCACAAGTCTGACTCAAGAGATTTTGCTAAATCGTAGCCTTCCAGGATGGCTTGTAACTTAAGCCATCCTTGCCATAACACTTTCACAGATGCACGCCCTGTGCGCTTGGT
>NZ_JACJFB010000027.1:0-44138 GCF_014164325.1 Pseudoalteromonas sp. SG43-4
TGAAAAACCCAAGCGCTTGCTTGGGTTTTTGTACGTGTAACCCCTTAAACCTTTAGTTTTAAACAGTTTGTACGTACAAATTCTGATGGTAACTCGGTAATAACCGCTGCTCTTTGTTTATGGCAAAAGTAAGTATAAACCTCATGCTCAAAATCATCATTTATAGCGCGTCCAATTTGGTACAGTGCTGAAGTAAAGTTACTGTCTACTCTAAAATGATCTTTAACTACGTAATCTTTACTTAAGTACCAGTAGAGCTCAATCCCCTCGTTTTTAGCATATTGATTAAGTACATCTTTAAGAGTTGTGCCATTTTCAAAGCGCCTAGGTTCAACTTCTCCAGTCCAATTTGTAGGCATTGGATCTACTGTTCGCGCACGTTCAGCCAATACTCTATCCAAGGTTTGTTCTGGTGTTTTAAGTTTTAAAACAAATTGATCTCGTTCTTTATTACTTTTTACTTGGTTACGAATGGAGGAGTAAAAGCGTGATAATCCTTCGGCGGCTGCATTTTTAGATTTTTTAATATCAAATACAGAACCATCACCCACTAAGAAGTATACGGCGAGTGCTATTAGCACGGCTGCAAATGATAAATGTCTAATCCAAAACCACATGATTATTACCCACCTTATTTGTTCCTATTATTGTTATACCATTACTTTTTGTAAAAAGAAGGGGTATTTTTATCCGGTCGAGTTTTAAAGCGACGGTGTAGCCACATGTATTGCTCTGGTGCTGCATTAACAGATTGTTCCATGCGTTGATTTACACGTGTTACATCAGCCTTATCATCACCACTTGGGAAGTTTTCAAGCTCAGGTACTACCTCTAAATGATACTTTCCATTTTCGTCACGACGCGAGATTAAGCTCATAGTTTCGCAGTTTTTACTGCCAGCAAACATAAGAGTACCTGTTGTCGTTGCTGTGTCAGGGACGGCGTAAAATGGCACAAACTCACAGCGGTTACGGCCGTAATCTTGGTCAGGTAAGTAATAGCATACTTTTTTGTTTTTTAATGATTTTAGTAAACCTTTTACATCTTTTCGGCCAATTAGGTATTCGTTAGAACGAAGGCGGCCATTAGTTGTAAAGTATTCCATTAGAGCGTTGTTGTGAGGGCGGTAAAAGCCTAAACCTTGGCATTTTAATCCCATTACACGACTCGCCATTTCAAGATGCAGAATATGAGGTACAAGTAATAAAACACCTTTACCAGATGCCTGTACGCGCTCAAAGTGTTCCAAACCTTTGATTGAGCCATATACACTTTTTACTCGCCACTGCGGCCACCACCAAGCCATGCCGGTTTCAACCATTGCAATGCCGGTGTTTTCCATATTTTTGAGTACAAGGTCTTTTTGATCTGCTTCGCTCATATCAGGAAAACACAGCTTAATATTTACTTCTGCAATATGGCGACGGCGCTTCATAAATTTATGGACTAAGCGGCCAAGTTGCTTACCCATTGCCAGCTGTAGCTTTTGTGGTAGCCAAGAAATTAAGTATAAAAATAAAACGCCAACCCACGTTAGCCAGTATCGAGGGCCTAAAAAAGATGCTTTAAAAGGAGATGAGGTGACCACAAAAATCTCTCTGAGAATAAAAACGATAGTTTAACGCTAAGCGCTATAAAATACAAAAAGCCAGCTACATGCTGGCTTCGAATAAATCTATATTATGTTTAGCTGTAAAAGTTAAGCTGATTTTAAACCTTGGTTTATAGCAACCAAATCTTCACTTGTTAGTGTACCCGCAGCTTGTTTTAAGCGAAGGGTAGATAACACATAACGGTAACGCACATCAGCAAGGTTACGTTTTGCATCGTATAAATTTTGCGTACTCACTAGTACGTCAACAATGGTACGAGTACCTACTTCAAAACCGGCTTCAGTTGCTTTAAGGGCACTTTGAGCTGAAACAACCGCTTGCTCTAGCGCTTTGTAAGTCGCAATATCTGAAACAACTTGATTATAAGATGTAATTACTGTGCGAGTGACTGCGCGGTAATTTGTTTCATAATCTTGGCTCGCTGATACGTAAAACGCACGCGCTTGGTTTGTTGCAGCAACCGTTGCGCCACCTGAATATAAAGGTACGCTAAAGTTAAGCCCAACAGAACTTGAGTCTGAACGCGGTTGGTCATCAAAATTAGCGCCATTTATTTGAGTGTCTGTAAGAGAGTCACCATAACTTGCACTTAGAGTTAGTTTTGGATAATGACCTGCTTTTGCTAATTCAATTTGATCTTTTGCAATATCAACCGTTACTTTAGAGACTTGTAAGTTGATATTTTTATCTTCAGCTACTTTAACAAAGTCGCTTGAGCGCTTAGTTGGTTTAGTTGTTGAGAAAGTATCTGTATTTAAAAAGTCTAATTTTTCGTGATATTTACCAGTTATCTCACGAAGTTGCTCGCGTGCAGTTTCTACAGCATTACTGGCAATAATTTCTTGGGCTACTGAGTTATCAAACTGAGCTTGTGCTTCGTGTACGTCTGTTATAGCTGTTAAACCTACTGCATAACGTTGTTTTGTTTGCTCAAGTTGACGTGCAATGGCACGTTTTTCAGCTTCGACAAATTCAAGGTTATCACTGGCACTTAATACGTTAAAATAACCTTCAGCAACGCGTACAATTAAATTTTGTTTAGCTGCATCATATAGGCCGCTTGCTTGTAGAGCTTGCTTATCGGCAATATCTAAAGTGTTCCAAGCACCTAAATCAAATAATGTTTGGCTTAAACTTACACCACGAGAGAATTGGTCTGTGTCACTTTCAACTTTAACTTGGTTAGATAAGTCGCCAACGCTTTGGTACGACGTTGCATCGCTTTTCGTATAACCCATAGTTAAACCAATTTGAGGTAATAGTGCACTCATCGCCAAATCGCTTTGGTAAGACTGCGCATCGGCTTGGGCTTTTGCTTTTAAAACAGTAGGATCGTTAGCTGTTGCTATTTCAAAAACTTGTAGTAAATCTTCAGCTTTCACTGCTGTAGCACCTAGTGCGCATGATAAACTAACTAGCGCCGCAAGAATGTTCTTTTTCATGTGGGGTTCGGTCCTTAGACAATTTTTGTACTAAAAGCATGTTAACCTGTTTTACTGCATAACAAAAAAAATAATTAGTAAAACAGTATGTTCAAGTGTAACAGAATATATTAACGCATTTTAAAGCTTTAGATAAGTAGGAGGTAGGCACGTGGTTGATAAAAAGCTCGTTCAATTTACACATAAAGATGTAAATTTAAAGCCAATAAAAAACCTTTATAAAGGTTTTTTTCAGGTTGATTTATACCAGTTTGAACATGCTCTTTTTGCGGGTGGAAAATCAGAGCTAATTAGCCGAGAAATATTAGAACGTGGCGATGCAATTGCAGTACTTCCTTACGACCCAATATCAGATACTGTTCTTTTAATTGAGCAAATACGTATTGGCGCTATTAAAAGTAAGCATTCGCCGTGGCTACTAGAATGTATAGCCGGAATGACTGACGGCAGTACGGATTACGAATCAGTTGTAAAAAAAGAAGCGTATGAAGAAGCAGGGCTTGAATTAACTGAACTTGAATTTATGCTTTCATACCTATCAAGCCCTGGTGGTACAACTGAGCGCTTACATTTATATTTAGCGCGTGCTGATTTAAGCCAAGTGAAATCAGGTGTATATGGTCTTGAAACTGAAGGCGAGGATATAAAAACTCATATTTTATCGGTTGATGATGCGCTAATGCGCCTCAATAACGGTGAAATGGATAATGCGGCAACGGTTATTTGTATGCAGTGGCTTGCGCTAAATCGCGAAAAAATGGCAAGCAAATGGGCATAAACTCTTACTAATATTATGGCGGAACTTTGACAGCACAATTAGCAACAAATCGATATATTCAAAGCCTCCCAAAGTATTTAACACTTTGTGAGCATAACTATGTGCGACTATTAAAGTTGTTACCGAGCGAGCGCAATATAGGAAGCATTCGTGAAGTAAAACTTGGCAACAGTGAATTTGCTACAAAAATTGATGGCAGCGCAAAATACACTATGGATATTTCAATTAAGCAGCTAACAGGAATGGTTAAAGGGATAGCGCCGCTGTATTTAACGGCTCGCTTGTATCATGATGCGAAAGTAGCTGAAATTATTCATCACGATTACCATCAACGCATAAAACCATCGTACGGATACCCCAACCCTAAAATGCATCAAAAAGATGAAAAGTATCAACTTAATGCTTTTTTATACGACTGGTTAGTGGCCTGTGTAGAGCACGGGCAAGCAACATTAAATTGGGATGTAAATAATGGCTTGGTTTGATGATACATATACATTTGATAAATCATCATTGTGCATTGCGCATATTACCGACAGCCATTTATTTGCAGATAAAAATGGTGAATATTTTAATGCAAATACTGCAGCTCATTTTGAACAAGCTTTGGCACACATCGCTGAGCAGCCAGTAGATTGCGTAATTTTTGGTGGTGATTTAACACAAGACCATAGTTTCGAATCGTACTTATTATTTAGTGAACTTATAAATGCCAGTGACATCACTTGCCCTGTATTTTGGGTACCAGGTAATCATGATGAACTAGTAATGCTTAATCGCATAAGTGGCGGAAAAATAAATTCGGCTAAACATATTATTGCTAACGGGGTTGAGCTGCTTCTTATTAATTCTAAAGGGCCCACGCCCGCAGGATGGGTTACTGGCGCGCATTTAGATGAAATAACTGATACTTTAGTCAACTCGAATAATAGTAAAGTTATCTTTTGTCATCATAATCCGCTGCCAATAAATGGCTATCTTGATAAGCACTTATTAGAAAATGGTCCACAGCTTTTAAATATTTTAGTTAATAGTAATAATGTATCTGCGCTTTTTCATGGTCATGTACACAACGATTATGAACAAAACTTTAGAGGCTTGCCTATATATGCAAGTCCTGCCAGTTCAGTGCAGTTTGTAAAATACACTCCAAAGTGGGAGCAAAAAAATGCAGGGCCTGCTTACAGAATGCTAAATATAAAGAGTAAAAAAGATAAAGTTGAAGTAAAAACGGAAGTGGTATGGCTAAGCGCGTAATTTATATTCATGGCTTTAATAGTTCACAAAAATCATATAAAGCTGTGCGCTTTGGTGAGCTTATGGCAAACTATGACGTTGATTATTGTGTACCGAACTTAAACCACGAGCCCCTACAAGCTATAATTGAGCTTGAACAATTACTAACGCCAGATACCGTTTTATTAGGTAGCTCGTTAGGTGGTTTTTTTGCCACGTATTTATCGCAGCGTTATCAAATTCCTGCAGTGGTCATTAATCCCGCGGTCGCACCTTATAATTTATTACAGTCGTTACTTGGGCCTAATTATAATCCGTATCAAGATTATCATTACGATTTAAATAACAGTCATATTGAGGCGCTGAAATTACTCGCTGTAGATAAATTAGCACATCCTGAGTTACTGTATTTATTACAGCAAACAGGCGATGAAGTGTTGAACTTTCAACACGCAGTAAAATATTATTCGCAATGCAAGCAATTGATAGAGTTTGGTGGCGATCATAGCTACGTTGAATTTGAACGCACCTTTGCAAGTATTGTAGATTTTCTTAAAATCACGTAAAACTAGTTAGCCTGAACTGAGGTTAGTTACTATATTAACGCTTTAGCGCATATAACAATAAAACTAGTAAACGTATTAGAGCCTTAGCGGATATAAAGACAAAAACTATGAGTGATCAAAATTATAACGCCGAAGCCATTGAAGTACTTAATGGATTAGATCCGGTAAAACGACGCCCAGGGATGTACACCGATACCGTACGCCCAAACCATTTAGGCCAAGAGGTTATCGATAACAGTGTCGATGAAGCTATGGCGGGCCACGCTACTCGTATCGACGTAATTCTCCACGAAGATAACTCGCTCGAAGTGAGCGATGACGGACGTGGTATGCCTATTGATATTCACCCTGAGGAAGGTATCCCTGGGGTTGAACTAATCTTCACTAAGTTACACGCCGGTGGTAAGTTTTCTAATAAAAACTACCAATTTTCGGGTGGTTTACACGGTGTAGGTATTTCTGTAGTAAATGCCTTATCTACACGTGTAGAAGTAACCGTAAGGCGCGACGCTCAACAATACAGAATGGCATTTGAAAATGGCGATAAAGTAGAAGATTTGAGCGTAATTGGTACTGTTGGTAAGCGCAATACAGGTACCACCGTTCGTTTTTGGGCTGATGTTAGCTACTTTGATTCACCAAACTACTCAATTACCAAGCTTAATCATTTATTAAAAGCCAAAGCGGTTTTATGCCCAGGACTGCGTATTAAGTTTGTTAATAAGCAAACAAAAGAAACCAAAGAATGGTTTTACGAAACTGGCTTAAAAGATTACCTAATTGAAGCCGTTAAAGGGTTTGAAACATTACCGCAAGACCCATTTGTAGGTGAATTTAAAAGCTCAATTGAAGGCGCTGATTGGGCTGTTGTATGGCTACCTGAAGGTGGCGAATCAATAGCGGAAAGCTACGTAAACTTAATTCCTACTGCGCAAGGTGGTACACATGTAAATGGTCTGCGCCAAGGCTTGCTTGAAGCAATGCGAGAGTTTTGTGAGTTTAGAAATTTACTACCTCGTGGCGTAAAGCTAACACCGGATGATATTTGGGAGCGTTGTAGTTACGTATTGTCGGTTAAAATGCAAGATCCACAATTTGCAGGGCAAACCAAAGAAAAACTTTCATCACGTTCATGTGCCGCATTTGTATCGGGTGTTGTAAAAGATTCGTTTAGTTTATGGCTAAATGAACATACCGATACCGCAGAATTATTAGCTGAGTTATGTATTTCAAACGCGCAAAGCCGTTTGCGTGCAGCTAAAAAAGTTGTACGTAAACGAGTTACTGCAGGGCCTGCATTACCAGGTAAATTGACCGATTGTAGTGCTGCCGATAATGACCGAACCGAGCTGTTTTTAGTGGAAGGTGATTCTGCTGGTGGTTCTGCTAAACAAGCGCGAGACCGTGAATTTCAGGCAATTATGCCGCTACGTGGTAAAATTTTAAATACTTGGGAAGTAGAGTCGGGGCAAATACTAGCATCACAAGAAGTACATGATATTTCAGTGGCACTGGGTATTGACCCAGAATCAACAGATATGTCGGGACTGCGTTACAATAAGATTTGTATACTGGCCGATGCTGACTCGGATGGACTACACATTGCAACATTGTTATGTGCACTGTTTGTTCGTCATTTTCCAGAGTTAGTAAAAACAGGGCATGTGTATGTTGCAATGCCGCCATTATTTAGAATAGATATTGGCAAAGAAGTTTATTACGCCCTAGATGAAGAAGAGAAAACCGCTATTTTGGCGCGCATAGAAGCCGAGAAAAAACGCGGAAAAGTAAACGTACAACGATTCAAAGGTCTGGGTGAAATGAATCCGTTACAGCTTCGTGAAACCACTATGGATCCTAATACACGACGCTTAGTGCAGCTTACGCTTGATGAAGAAGTAGAAACCATGGAAATGATGGATATGCTACTTGCTAAAAAACGATCGCCTGATCGTCGTCAATGGTTAGAAGATCATGGTAACAAGGCGCTCGTTTAATTGCTTGTGCCTAACACTAGGAGAGACGAATGAAAAAATTACTAGGAAGTTTGCTGTTACTTGGGCTGACTAGCGCTCCTGCAATGGCTAAAAATATACTTGATAAGCTCACCGTAGCACCTGGGTTTGAAATTAGTTTATTTGCAAATGATGTAGAAAATGCACGTCAAATAGCCGTTTCAAAAAAAGGTATTGTGTATGTTGGCTCTCGTAAAGCAGGCAACGTATATGCGCTTATTGATCACAATAGCGACGGCGTAGCAGATAAAAAAATTGTTGTGGCTAAAGGCTTAAACATGCCCTCTGGCATAGCAATTAAAGATGGCGATTTATATGTAGGCGAAGTGCATCGTATTATTCGCTTTAAAAATATTGATACCCAATTAAAAGATCCAAAGTTTGATGTGGTCTATAACAAACTACCGAGTGAGCGTCATCATGGTTGGAAATTTTTACGTTTTGCACCAACGGGAGAATTAATCATTCCGGTGGGTGTACCGTGTAATATTTGTGCTGAGGATGAGCGTTTTGGTCGTATTTTTGCCCTTAATGTAGAAACAAAACAAATAAAAACAATAGCTAAAGGCGTTAGAAACACAGTGGGTTTTGATTTTCATCCTGCTACTCAAGCCTTATGGTTTAGCGATAATGGTCGCGACATGATGGGCGATGATATTCCGCCTGATGAGTTAAACCGTGCAACGCAAGAAGGTGAGCATTTTGGCTTTCCGTATGTTCATGCCGGTGCAATTATTGACCCTGAGTTTGGTGAAGGTAAAAACATTGCCGATTACACATCGCCAGCACTTGCACTTCCAGCGCATGTAGCGCCACTAGGTATTCATTTTTATAACGGTAAGCAATTTCCAGCAAGTTATAAGCAACAATTATTTGTTGCTGAACATGGCTCATGGAACCGTTCTAAAAAGTCTGGCTATAAAGTAGGGCTAGCAACAATCGAAGTAGGTCGCGTAACTAAATATACGCCATTTATTACTGGCTTTATGAAAGACGAAACAACATTTGGACGCCCTGTTGCATTTGCAGAATTAGGTGACGGCAGTCTGTTAGTAAGCGATGATTACGCCAATGTAATCTACCGTGTAAGCTATAAGAAAAACTAGGTAAGCTTTAATGAGTGATACAGATACCTTGCTAATGCAAGGAATTGAGCAACAAACAATGGGGCGTTTTACCGAAGACGCCTATTTAAATTATTCCATGTACGTAATCATGGATCGTGCCCTACCGCATGTAGGTGATGGTTTAAAACCAGTACAGCGTCGTATTATTTATGCGATGAGCGAACTGGGCTTGTCAGCTAACGCTAAGTACAAAAAATCAGCCCGTACAGTGGGTGACGTACTTGGTAAGTACCATCCACACGGCGACAGTGCCTGTTACGAAGCTATGGTATTAATGGCGCAGCCGTTTTCTTATCGCTATCCTTTGGTAGATGGACAAGGAAACTGGGGTGCGGCAGATGACCCTAAATCGTTTGCAGCAATGCGTTATACCGAAGCGCGTTTATCTAAGTTTTCTGAAGTTCTGCTTAAAGAGCTTGGCCAAGGCACCGTCGATTGGACACCAAACTTTGATGGCACCATGGATGAACCTGTAGTATTGCCTTCTCGTTTACCGCATATTTTACTCAATGGTATAACGGGTATCGCCGTAGGTATGGCAACAGATATTCCGCCACATAACGTACGTGAAGTGGCTAGCGCATGTTGTTTATTACTTGATAAACCAAAAACAGAGCTTGAAGAATTACTTGAGCTTGTACATGCACCAGATTACCCAACAGATGCTGAAATAATTACCCCAAAAGCCGATATTCATAAAATATATAAAACCGGTCGTGGGTCTATCAAAATGCGTGCGGTTTACACCGAAGAGCATGGCGATATTGTTATTACAGCGCTGCCGCATCAATGTTCAGGTGGTAAAGTACTTGAGCAAATTGCAGCGCAAATGAACGCTAAAAAATTACCTATGATTGCTGATTTACGTGACGAGTCAGATCACGAAAATCCAACGCGTATTGTAATTATTCCGCGCTCAAACCGCATTAAAGCTGAGCCATTAATGGCGCACTTATTTGCAACCACCGATCTTGAAAAAAATTACCGCGTAAACTTAAACATGCTAGGCCTAGATGGTCGCCCGCAAGTTAAAGACTTGCGCTGTATTTTAAGTGAGTGGCTAACATTTAGACGCGAAACAGTGCGTCGTCGTTTGCAGTATCGTTTAGATAAAGTATTAGCACGTTTGCATATTTTAGAAGGTTTATTAGCAGCCTTTTTAAATATCGATGAAGTGATTGAAATCATCCGCAGCGAAGACAAACCAAAGCCTGTATTAATGGATCGCTTTGATTTAACTGATACGCAAGCAGAAGCTATTTTAGAATTAAAACTTCGTCATTTAGCAAAACTTGAAGAGTTTAAAATTCGCGGTGAGCAAGATGAACTAGCCAAAGAGCGTGATAAATTAGCGCAAATTTTGGGCTCAGAACGTCGTATGTCGACACTGCTTAAAAAAGAAATTCAAGAAGCCGCTGAAATGTACGGTGACGATCGTCGCTCGCCAGTGATTGAGCGCTCAGAAGCGAAAGCACTTAACGAAAAAGATTTAATTCCGTCAGAGTCAGTTACTGTTGTGCTATCAGACAAAGGCTGGGCACGCGTTGGTAAAGGTCATGACTTAGATGTACAAGGCTTAAATTATCGCTCAGGTGACGGCTTTAGAGCCTCTGCTCGTGGTAAGAGTAATCAACCTGCGGTATTTTTAGATTCAGCAGGGCGGGCGTTTGCAACTGATGCGCACAGTCTACCTTCGGCGCGTAGCCAAGGGGAGCCAATGACAGGTCGTTTTAACTTAACACCAGGTGCTAATTTTGAGCACGTGGTAATGAGTGAAGACGAGCAAGTATTGCTTATGGCGTCAGATGCAGGTTACGGCTTTATTACCGACTTTAAAGACTTAGTGAGTAAAAATAAAAATGGTAAAGCGCTGGTAAGTGTCCCTAAGGGTGGAATATTACTTTCTCCTATTAGGGTGAACGATGTTGCTAGTGATTACTGTATGGCTATTTCTAACGAAGGCCGCATGCTTTTATTCCCGCTACGTGACTTACCAAAACTTAGCAAAGGTAAAGGGAATAAGATTATTTCTATTCCTGGAGCTAAAGTACAAGCCCGTGAAGAGTTTGTAAAAGTGCTTGCTGTTGTGCCACAAGGAAGCAGTGTTACGCTTCATGCTGGTAAGCGTAAACTAACGCTTAAACCATCTGATTTAGAGCATTATCATGGTGAGCGAGGGCGTAGGGGTAATAAACTACCGCGCGGCTTACAGCGTGTTGACGAAGCCGTTGTTGAGCTAACCCCACAAGATGATGTACCAATAGAAGCCATTAACGAAGAGTAACCAATTACTTTTTTGTATAAATAAAAACGGTCTGCATTTGCAGGCCGTTTTTGTTTTAAAGTAAAGAGCTTGCATATTTCAGCGTACACTTGTGCGCTATTGACTCGTCTGTGTCACAAAATAACGCTATAATAATCATAATTGATCTTTGGAGAAACTCATTTGCTAGCTGTTATACGCGTTTTTATTATGCTGATGTTTATATTATTCAGTTGTATTTTTGGTTTATTACTTTCGATTGTAAGACCATTTCATCCCAATAATGTACATATTATAGCGGGCTGGTTTGGCTCAATGGCTAAAATGATTGGCGTTAAATTAGTTTTAACACGTCATAAAGATGCAATTGATGCAGGCCCTGCAGTTTATGTTGCTAATCATCAAAATAGCTACGACTTATTTACAGTGCCTGCAATGGTGCCTAAAAACTGCGTAAGTTTGGGGAAAAAGAGCTTAAAGTGGATCCCATTTTTCGGTCAGCTTTATTGGTTGTCGGGTAATATATTAATAGACAGATCGAATCGCTCCAAAGCAGCGGGAACTATCTCCAAAGCAGCCGAAAAAATTAAAAATAATGGCTTATCTGTATGGATGTTTCCAGAAGGCACACGAAGCTATGGAAGAGGGTTGCTACCGTTCAAAACAGGTGCTTTTCACACCGCAATGAGCGCAGATGTACCCATAATTCCGGTATGTATGAATACAACACATAAAACCATTAAGCTAAATCGTTGGGATAATGGTACAATTTACATCGAAATGTTAGCGCCTATACCGCTTGATAAAGAAATTAGCGCGCGTGAGCATGCTAAAAGCGTGCATAGCATTATGGCTGCTAAAATAACTGAATTAGATGCTCAAGTGAGAGAAAAATAATGGAAAACTGGCGTGAAATAAGTGAAGACATCGTAAGTTCACTACTAGAAGATGGATCAGATCCTGAAATACTTTATGAAGTAGAACACCATTTTGTGTGTGAAGACTTCCCTAAACTAGAGCAAGCTGCATTGGCTGCTTTTAAATTAGGCTACGATGTTGAAGAGCCAGCAGAGCTTGAGCTTGAAGATGGCAGTAAAATTTGGAGCTTTGACATTGTAGTTGAAGCTGAGCTAGACGTAGACGTTATTATGGAAGACGTTGATAAGCTAGCGCAACTAGCCGTTGAGTGCGATGTTGAATACGACGGTTGGGGCACTTACTTTCAAGAGTAATTAATTACCCAGCATTAGAAAAATAGTAAAGGCGAGCATTTAACAATGCTCGCCTTTTTTTAGTTTTACTCCCTGTTTAAGCTTTAAATACACTCATTAGCCTCTATATAAATCAAAAATGCACATTACCAATTTAAATCTGGTTATTACCAATTTGAAATTAGTCTTTAATTTATCTCTATTTTTATTTTTTATTCATACTAAATTAATATTGTCCATAATTATTGGTAAGCAGTGTTATTTATTTTTTAGTACTTATGTCTGAAATTAAAATTTATTTTTAAAAATTAATTCGTTACTTAATAAAATCTAATGTGTTGATTAAATTGAAAATTAAATTTGTTTTTAAGTGGTAATAAAGATGTAAGTAATACTTATTTGCTGTACCACACTGTGTTGACATATTGGTAACAATAAATATAACCTTTACCCCGCCTTCGGGTATACTTTTGGTAATGTTAATTGGTAAGTTTTATTTGCCATTTAAATTACCATTACTATTCATACACAATTAAAAACCTGTATAGCGGTAAGATCTAAGTGTTAGTGAATTTCACTAACCTAAGTAGTTAGGTTGTTTTTATGTTCAGGTTTAAAGGAATAAAGATAATGATTAACCACAAGAAATTGTTTATTTGCACTGCAATTACTGCAACCTCAGCGTTATCTCACGCTGCAACTATTAATAACCCTGGCTTTGAAAGCGGTTTTAGTAGTTGGAACGAAACTGAGCCAGCGGCTATTTCATCTGATGCATATAGCGGATCTAAATCGTTAAAAATTCAGGGTAGTCCTGCACGTGTTTATCAATTAGTAAATATTCAGCCAAACACTGAATATACGTTAAGTGCTTATGTACTTGGTAAAGGGCAGATTGGGGTTAACGACTTAAACGGTTTATTTAAAAACAAAACCTTTGATGTATCGTCTTGGACTAAGGTAACTAAAACGTTTACTTCAGCGAATACCAATTCACTGCAAGTATTTGCTAAGCATTACAATAGCTCAAGTGATGTACGCTTTGATAATTTTACATTAGTTGAGGGCAGTAATAATGGCGGTGGCACTGATGATGGTGCAGGATCTGGAGACGGTACAACGATTCCAAGCAGCATTACAAGTGGTAGTGTTTTTGATTTAGAAGGGGATAGCCCTAACCCGTTAGTAAACGATAGTACGTTAGTGTTTGTACCTTTGGAGGCACAGCATATTACGCCTAACGGGAATGGCTGGCGTCATGAGTACAAGGTAAAAGAAAGCTTGCGTGTTGCCATGACACAGTCTTACGAAGTATTTGAAGCAACTGTAAAAGTTGAAATGTCTGATGGCGGTAAAACAATTATTTCACAGCACCACGCCAGCGATACTGGGACTATTTCTAAAGTGTATGTTTCAGATACTGATGAATCAGGTTTTAACGACAGCGTAGCGGGTAATGGCATTTTTGATGTCTATGTTCGTTTGCGTAATACCAGTGGCAATGAAGAAAAATTTGCGCTAGGTACTATTACAAGCGGTGAGTCATTTAACTTGCGAGTGGTAAATAATTACGGCGATGTAGATGTAAGTGCACTAGGTAATTCGTTTGGTATTCCTGTAGAAGATGATTCTGAATCTTACTTTAAGTTTGGTAACTACTTACAGTCTCAAGATCCAAATACTCTAGATAAATGCGGTGAAGCAGGTAACTCTAATTCATTCAAAAATTGCTTTGAAGATTTAGGCATTACCCAATCAAAAGTAACAATGACTAATGTTACTTATACCCGTCAAACAAACTAAGTAGCCACTTAATTATGGCCACTCAATTGAGTGGCCATATTAAATATGCGTTTTAATTTACAGCCATTTTTTATTTTTAAAATACACACCAATACCGCCAGTGAGCACAATTAAAAATATGACAAAAGCACTAAACGCATAAGGGCTCTCTGTACCAGGAATACCTCCTACGTTTACACCTAAAAGCCCCGTTAAAAAGCCCAGTGGTAAAAAAAGTGCTGCCACTACAGACATAACATACATTCGCTGGTTTAACTGCTCAGAAACTTGGTTAGTGATTGTTTGCTGAATAATTTGCGCACGCTCAATCGAACTATCTAGCTCTTCAAGATAACGAATTAATAAGTTAGTGGTTTCATTAAGTTTTGCTTTATCGTCATCTAATAACCATAGGTAGTGGTTATTTACCATTGAGCTAAGGGCTTCTTTTTGCGGTTTTAAATAACGTTTTAAGGCAATAGTTTGGCGTCGCAATTGTGATAAGCCTTGGTTGTCAAACTTTTTACTTGGTTCATCTATTTCTTCTTCAAACTCGTCGAGTGTTTCATCTAGTGAGTCAATAACGCTTTGCATACGTGAGGTTAATTTTTGTGTAATAGAGCACACTAATTCAGAAATATTGCATGGGCCTTTATTTTCATTTAAACAGGCGAGCGTATCTTGCACCGATAATAAACGGCGCTTACGGGTAGTAATAAGAATGTCTTCGCTAATAAATAAACGAATTGATACCATGTCTTCAGGGCTTTGTGCTGGATTTAAATTTACACCACGTAAAAATAACATGTGCCCGTTAGTTGTAGCCGTAATACGTGGGCGTGTTTCGTCAGCAATTAAAGACTCTAGTTCGTAATCGTTTAAATGAGGCTGTGCCTTGAGCCATTCAACTGCCTCACTTTGGCTATAATCCATGTGCACCCAAAGTTTACCTTGGCTTGGTTGCCAGCTATTTAGCTCATTAGTGCTTCCAATAGGACGAGCGCCGCCTTGTCCATCAAGTACAAGTGCATGTAGTAAACCATTAATCATAATTAGTTCTCATAATAGTGTATTTTTAATACTGTTAACTATAGTGTATCTACTTAGTTGCTTACAGGCTTACCTTTACTTTTAATAAGTTAAGCTTAAATAGCAAAATATATGCAGAGCCTCTGTGTTGAGCAAAGTGGCATTAAAGTACGGCTTAGCAAGGCGTGCATTGTGTGACCAGTTGCTTAAAAAGATCAATTTAATTTACTAATCGACTAGATAAATTTATTTCGTTGGTGTTTTTTGGTCTGTAGCGTATAAGTCACTTTTTTATTAAGGGCACATTTATGACAGCAAAGATCACAGTTGGTTGGCGTGAGTGGTTAAGTTTACCTGAGCTTGGTATTAACGAGATAAAAGCAAAAATTGATACTGGCGCTCGCACTTCATGTATTCATGCAATTAACATTGAAGAATACGAAGTTGACTCAGAAAAATGGGTTAAATTTACGGCCCAACCACTGCAAGATGATGAGCAAACGCAAGTCACTTGCAATGCAAAAGTTAAAAAAATGAAGTACGTAACCAGCTCAAGTGGGCAAAAAGAGCTACGCTACTTTATAGAAACTACATTACATGCAGGCGAGCATAGCTGGCCTATCGAGCTTACTTTAACAAGCCGTGCAACAATGAAGTTTAGAATGTTATTAGGGCGTACAGCCATGGAAAATCGTATAGTCGTTGACCCGGCTTTATCTCAACTATTAGGTCGTAAGGTTTAACTATGAAAATCGGTATTTTATCTCGTAACAGAAAGCTATATTCAACACGTCGCTTAATTGAGGCAGCAGAAGCACGCGGCCACGAAGTTAAAGTGATTGATGCATTGCGTTGTTATATGAATATCAACTCTGAGCAACCAGAAATTCACTATCGCGGTGAAAACTTAAAAGAATTTGACGCAATTGTCCCGCGTATTGGTGCATCGGTTACATTTTATGGCTGTTCGGTACTTCGTCAGTTTGAAATGATGGGTGTTTATCCTGTAAACGAATCAGTCGCTATTTCTCGTTCGCGCGATAAATTACGTTCACTTCAGTTACTTTCGCGCAAAGGCGTTGGTATGCCAGTAACAGGTTTTGCCAGCAAACCCGATGACGTAAAAGACTTACTAGAAATGGTAGGCGGTGCACCTGTTGTAATTAAATTACTTGAAGGCACACAAGGCATTGGTGTTGTACTTGCTGAAACACGCAAAGCAGCTGAAAGTGTTATTGAAGCGTTTATGGGCTTAAAAGCCAATATTATGGTTCAAGAATATATTAAAGAAGCGGGTGGTGCAGACATACGTTGTTTTGTACTAGGCGACAAAGTAATCGCAGCAATGAAGCGCCAAGCACAAGAAGGTGAGTTCCGCTCTAACCTTCACCGTGGTGGTAGCGCTACATTAGTTCGCATTACTCCAGAGGAACGTAAAACGGCAGTAGCAGCGGCTAAATCAATGGGCTTAAATGTAGCGGGAGTTGATTTACTTCGCTCATCTCGTGGGCCACTTGTGATGGAAGTTAACTCATCACCGGGTTTAGAGGGCATTGAAATAGCAACAGGTAAAGATATTGCAGGTATGGTAATTGATTTCATCGAAAAAAATGCCTCAAGTAAAGGAACAGCAACACGTGGCAAAGGTTAAAATTAACCGTCCTTTTTCCTTATTAGGAGAAAATGTAGGCGTAGGCGAGCGTAAAACGCTTGCCTTAGAAGCAGCTAAGCTTTACACCCATTCACCACTTAATATTCCTATTGAAGTGGTTAATGGTGTAATGGAAGGCCCTGTGCTTATGGTGTGTGCGGCTATTCATGGTGATGAGCTAAATGGTGTAGAAGTTGTGCGTCAGTTACTTGCTAAAATAGATCCAAGCCAATTGCGCGGAACAATAATCGCTGTGCCTATTGTGAATGTGTTTGGCTTTATTCACAAATCGCGTTATTTACCAGATAGACGCGATATGAATCGCAGCTTCCCAGGTTCTGAACGTGGTTCATTAGCTGGGCGTATGGCTTATATGTTTTTTAATCAAGTGGCAGTACATTGTACTCACATTATTGATTTGCATACTGGCGCTATTCATCGTACTAATTTGCCGCAAATTCGCGCTAATTTAGAAGATGAAGCAACCGCTGAAATGGCTAAAGCATTTGGTACGCCGGCGGTTATAAATGCATCCCTTCGTAATGGTTCATTACGCAGTGAAGCCGCAAATTTAGGTATACCTGTTATTACTTATGAAGCAGGCGAAGCGCTACGCTTTGATCCTATCGCTATTGCGGCAGGTGTGCAGGGCGTTGATTATGTTATGCGCCATTTAAAAATGATCCGTGGCAAGCGCCCTAAAAAGTTACCAGATCCTATTATTGCAGGTTCGACTAGTTGGATACGTGCAGAGGTTGATGGCATTGTGCGTGCACAAGTATCACTAGGGGAGCATGTAACTAAAGGGCAAGTGCTTGCATATATAAGTAGCCCTCTAGGGGATTCTGAGCTTGAGCTTTTAGCGCCTAAAGGCGGTATTGTTATTGGTCAGCAAACGATGCCATTGGTAAATGAAGGTGATGCGGTATTCCACCTTGCTTACTTTGCAAACGACAATAGTTTAGTAGAGCAGCAACTAGAGAACTTTATTGATGAGATAAATGATTTAGATGACGAGCTTAAAACAGCTGAACTAAATAACTAATAGCTAAACTAAATTCTGTTTAGCTAAGCATTAAAAAGCCGCAGTAGGTAATTACTTACTGCGGCTTTTTTGTGGACATTGCTTTATCAACGATGCTTTTTAAACTATGTTTTTTTAGGACCAATAATACGCTTTATAACAGGGGTTTTAGTTGGCTTTGGTTCTTTATTTAAAACCATGACAGGACGGGTCACAAATAAATTGTTAGGGTAAATTACACGGTGCCCATCAATATGTTCAAGTACTACATTCATTAAGCCCATTTCAACAATGCGCCCTTCAACATGATTCGCACCATCAATAATTCGTACCCAATAACCAACGCGGCAATCGTTTTGAATAAACATCAGTAAAAATGCGGTGAGATTACTCAATAATGACCAAGCGGCAAAAAGCGCTACCCCTAACATGGCAAATAAAGAAGAGCCTAAAACCAATAAACCACGCAGCTCTATACCCCAAAATACTAAAACCAAACACAGTACTACAAAGGCGAGTATAATTTTTAGTAAAAGCTCTGCACGGTATTTTCGGTGTAAATCTACTTTGCCTTTAATCGCTTTTTCGAGTAGTTTTTTGGTTATTTTTAATAGAAGAGGGAAAACCAAAATAGCGATTATAGTTACAACTAACTTATATTGTGATGCAAACAATTCTAAAACTTCTATTATTTCCACATTAGGTCCTGAACTTTCATAACAATTTAATGCAATTGGTATTAGTTTAACGTGTTTGTATTATTTAAAAAGTGTTTTTAACGCTTACTAGCCACTGGACTGAGTCTACATCGTCGTAGCTATCAACAGGGGCGGCAATATCAATGTGGATCATGGTTCCTGAGTTTGCGCGACTCGGTGCCAAACGCAGACCAACGCCTACATTTTTCAATACATGTGCATTTTCACCGTTATCTTCATCGTTAAACCATGCTCTGCCTACATCTACAAAAGCTGCGCCACCCACTTTAAATAGTTGCAGTAAATCGTACTCCCAGTAATAGCGCTTTTCTAAATTAACTAAAAAGCTGCGGTCGCCATGTTGATAATCCATAGGGTAACCACGCAGGCCTGTTTCGCCACCTAAAGTAAGCTGTTGATCAGCAGTCAGGTTTTTGGCGTATTGCACGCGGGCTTTAACATACCAAGATTGGTCTTCACTGGTATTTAAATAATATTGTACTTGGCTGGTGGCCATAAAGTTTTCGAGTTTTTTCTGTTCTTTATTCCAATAGCCATCAATATCAGCACTAAAACGCCATAAAGTATTATCGTTAGTAAAGTGGGCTTTTTTAAAGTTAAAAGAATACACCGCGCGGCTGTCGTCATTACTTAATGACTCATCTGAATAGCCAATTAAGCTTTTAATATTCCAACCTAAATTTAAATCCTCAGTGCGAGATATACTGTCAAAATTGCGTACCTTTATGTAGTTATCTTCAAACCAATGGCCGCTTATAAAGGGGTAACTTAAACTTCTGTCATCGGCAAGTGGTGCAAATGTAGTGTCTATAGCTTCAAAGGTATGCTGCTCGTCGGTATAGCCTAACGTTAGACGCTGGGTCCAATTATTATTAAGCGCTTTAGAGTGTCCTATAAATACACGGTTTAAATCGGTAGTTTGATCAAATTCGCTAAACTCTTCGCCGCGTTTATATAGTGACTCTTCGCGCTGCTCAGAATAGCTTAAAATACCGTAACTAAAGGGGGTGTCAATTGCGTAAAATGGATAGGTTAGCTCAAGCAAATGGCGCTTGCCGTCGCTGTTATCGGCGTACTCTAAACGGCCTCGGTAGCGAGTAGATAAAATATTAGGATCGTCGTAAACAAATAAGTAACCGCTGCGATCGCTGTCAGTGGTACGCGAAAAAGAAAGGCGCTTACCCCACCCAAGCAGGTTAGATTCTCTAAAACCTATACTCGATTTGTTTTCTCCACCGCTCCGACTAAAGTTCACTTCAGGTAAAAGTGTCCATAAATCACGGGTAACCACTTCTACATTAACGTCGCCGTCGCAGTTTTCGGTAGCACTAATTTGTGCATCATATAAGTAGCTTTCTTTGCGAAGTAAACGCTCTGATTCTGCGAGCTTTTTAGCGTCGTACTTGTCACCTGGGGAGAATAATAAAAGGTTATTAATGACATCGGGCTCTGTTTGAATGTGAGCGCGATTAGCAAAACGGAATAGGGCAATATTTTCCTCTTCAAGCTCAGTATTAAATACATTAAGTTGCTTGAGCTTTATTGAGGCTATTTTAGCGTTACTATTACTGTGCGTGAGGGTTGTTTTGTCTTGAACTTCTCGGCGTAGGTTTTTATTTGTGCTTAAATCTGTCTGTTCTACAAGGCAGTTATCAGTTTTCATTGAAGATTGTTGTGCGAACGTATTAGGCACATAAAAGCTTAAAACCGTTAAACTAATACAACATTGTGCTATCCATTTCTTGCTCACCATTAAACCTCTTACTGCTACGTAGCAAATGACTATCGTAATATCAGCTTACATCATTGTTATTATAATGTAAGTAAAAGGTATGGATTTTGAAATTAATTAATTGTTACCCATATTCACTTTTGTTAATAGCCAGCTGGTTTGCAGCGACCTATGCGCTAAGCATTAAAAGCTAGCTTAAATAAAATGCTAAAGCGGCGAGTAAGTGTTCAGCTTCATGACCTTCGGCATTAATCCAGATGCTTTGGCTGTAATGCTCATAGTTTAAATTAAAGGTTTGATGATTATAGGTAAAGCGAACTTGATGGCGATCGGCGCCTGCAGAATATTCGTTGAGTGTTACTTCGTCTGAGTGTAAAAATAATGTACTCCACAGCTCAAAGTCTTCATCGTTTGGTAGCTCAATGGGATTAATCAAAATACATTTGTGTGTATGGTCATATTCTATTTGGGTCATAATGCTCTTAATTAGTAGCTAGGTAATGTCGAATTGCCGTTAAAAATTCGCCGCCGTACTTATTTAACTTAGTAAAACCAACACCTGAGACCTTTAAAAATTCACTGTCGTTTGTTGGCATAAGCTGCGCCATTTCGGCTAACGTTTTATCATTAAATACTACATAAGGTGGCACATCGTCGGCATCAGCAAGTTCTTTACGAAGTGCGCGCAGGCGAGCAAAGAGTTTTTTGTCGTAATTAAATTGCGCTAACTTATCTTGATAAACGTGTTTGGCTTGCAGGCGTGGCTCGGCTAATTGCAGTGCGTATTCACCTTTTAAAATTACACGCGCGGCTTCTGTTAATCTAAGTGACGCACCTTGTGTTATATCTTGGCTAAGTAAGCCTTGATGAATAAGTTGGCGTAAAATACTGAGCCAAAACTCACTGCTTTTATCTTTACCTATGCCGTAGGTACTTAATTCATGATGATTATTATCGCGGATGCGGCTCGTGTTTGCACCGCGAAGTAACTCAACAATATAACCAAGTCCAAAACGTTGTCCCGCTCTGTACACACACGAAAGTGCTTGCTGAGCGACTAACGTACCATCAAAGCTTTTTGGCGGATTTAAGCAAATATCGCAGTTGCCACAAGGTTCGCGTTGATATTCACTAAAGTAGTTAAGTAATATTTGACGACGACATGTTTGCGCTTCGGCAAAGCTTGCCATTGCGTTAAAGCGTTGTTCTTCTACGCGGCGGCGTTGTTCGTCGTCTATGTCTTCAAAAAAGCGCCTTACGCGACCTATATCAGCTGGGTCAAAATACATTATAGCTTCTGCGGCAAGTCCATCTCGCCCAGCTCGACCAGTTTCTTGATAGTACGACTCTATACTTTTTGGAATATCGTAATGCAGTACAAAACGCACATTAGGCTTGTTTATGCCCATACCAAAAGCAACGGTTGCGACCACTATCTGTATATCGTCACGGGCAAACCCGGTTTGTACAAATTGTCGTTGCTCGTTACTCATACCAGCATGATAAGCGGCAGCGTTTAGTCCTGCATCTGCAAGCTTTTCAGCAATGTCGTCTACGCGTTTACGGCTGGTGCAATAAATAATACCGCTTTGGCTTTTTTGCTCCTTTAGGTAGCGAAGCAATTGCACCATAGGTTTAAATTTTTCTTCTATGGTGTAACGAATATTGGGGCGATCAAAGCTGCCAGTATGAATATAAGGCTGTTGTAGTTTTAATTGCTCAACTATATCAAACCGTGTGGCTTTATCGGCGGTGGCGGTTAATGCCATCATTGGGACATGTGCAAAACGTTGCTTTAATTCGTTTAAGCGAAAGTAATGAGGTCTAAAGTCATGACCCCAATGCGACACACAGTGCGCTTCGTCAATAGCAAATAAACTCACATTTAAATGCGATAAACGCTCTAAAAATTCGTGTTGTAATACTTTTTCAGGCGCCACATATAAGAGCTTAATTTGCCCCTGATGAAGCTGTTGATACACCAATTGCTGTTCTTCTCGTGCTAAGCTGTTATTAACGTAAGCGGCTTTTACCCCAAGAGCTTGCAGTTGCGTTACCTGATCTTGCATTAGCGATATAAGCGGAGATATAACAATGGTTACGCCTTCGAGTACTAAAGCAGGGATTTGGTAGCACACCGATTTTCCGCCGCCAGTAGGAAGCAATACAAGCGAGTCTTGACCGTTAATAGCGGCATCAATAACTGCTTTTTGACCGTCGCGAAATTCACTGTAGCCAAACACTTGTTTGAGGACAGTTTCGGGTTTACGCACAAGGGTGCTAGAAGGTGGAGTTGATGTATTCATTGGCGGGTATTTTAGTGGTTTTTTAGTGAGATGTCTTTAGCTGAGTTACTTGATAAATTATTTAAGTGGAGTCTCGTAGTTTTACACTATGTATGTTTTACTCATCTTACCTGTTTTGACATAGAGAATAATAATGAATAAAGAAATGTTAATTGAACAAGTGGGCGCGTTATTTGTAAATGGCATGCCGTTTAACCAGTTTTTAAAAATATCGGTTGAGTCGTTAAGCCCTGAACAGGCCAAAATTACGTTCCCTTGGCAGGATGTACTCATTGGTAATCCTGCGCAAAAAATACTCCATGGTGGTGTTATTTCAGCCGTACTTGATAATGTAGGCGGTATGCTCGCTGCAGCAAGTGTAATTGATAAACTTACCGATTTAGATATTACAAGCGTGCAAACAAAATTAGCCACGCTTGGGACTATCGACTTACGTACTGATTATTTGCGCCCTGGTAAAGGAGAGAGCTTTACTGCCAGCGCAACACTTATTCGTTCAGGTAATAAAGTATGTGTATGCAGAATGGAATTACATAACGAACAGTCTGTTCAAATTGCTTTTGGAACCGGCACGTATTTAGTTGGATAAAACGCGTATGGCAAGTAAACTAGCGGCCTTTTAAATCACTAAGTGTGTATTATGTCGATTGATACTGAGCAGCGTAAAGGTGCTATTTTTGCTTGTCTTGCTTTTTTAATGTGGGGCCTTGCGCCAATATACTTTAAGTTGATTCAGCATGTTTCTGCTTTTGAAATTTTAATGCATCGGGTTATTTGGTCGGTTGTGTTTTTAGTATTGGTAGTAAGTGTTTTACGGTATTGGGGTAAAATTAAACGCATTATCGTTCAACCTAAGCTTTTGCTTATGCTTGTTATAACCTCTGCACTGCTTGGGTTTAATTGGGGTTTATTTATATGGGCTATAAATAATAACCACATGCTTGATGCAAGCTTGGGCTATTACATAAATCCTCTTTTAAATGTATTACTGGGTATGCTTTTTTTAGGCGAACGCCTGCGTAAGTTCCAAGGCGTAGCAGTAGCCCTTGCCTTTAGCGGTGTAGTGCTGCAGCTAATTAGTTTTGGCTCGTTTCCGGTAGTTGCCTTTTCACTGGCTATATCATTTGCACTTTATGGTTTATTACGTAAAAAGTTACCGGTTGAAGCCTTGCCTGGCATTTTACTCGAAGCACTTATATTACTGCCTGTCGCACTTATTTATTGGTGGTTAATGGTGCCTACAGCAACATCAAGCCTGCCAGCTAATGATTGGCATACTAATGTACTACTGATTAGTGCAGGTATTGTAACTACATTACCCCTGCTGTGTTTTACCGGTGCAGCTAAGCGTTTGCAATATACTACACTTGGCTTTTTTCAATACATTGGGCCAAGCTTAATGTTTATACTAGCTGTGGTGTTTTATGGTGAAGTGTTTGATGCAGAGCGTGTAGTAACATTTGCATGTATTTGGAGTGCACTGGCTATTTTTAGTTGGGACTCTTACCATCAATCACGCAAACGTAAAAAAGCGGCTATTACAGCCGCAGAAGTATAATTAACTAATAAAATGGTTAACTAACTACTTTATTACGACCAGATTCTTTAGCGTCGTAAAGCTTTAAGTCGGCCTGTTTTAAAAGTTCATCAATTTGATAAACAGGCCCGTTTGCAAAGCCAATAGAAATGGTGAATTTTATTTTAGCTTTACTAAACTCTTGGCTATTCATTTCTATAAAATACCTAAAGCCTTCAAGGCGTTTAAGGGCTTCTTGTTTATCTGCATCTATAAAATAAACTGCAAACTCTTCACCACCTAAGCGCGCTACTAAGTGCTTTTTAAAGTATTTACTGAAGCAAATAGAGAGCCCTTTTAATACTTCGTCGCCAACATCGTGTCCGTATGTATCGTTAATTGATTTAAAGTGATCAATATCAAGCATAGCTAAAGCACCGTCACCTTTAGTATGTTTTATTTGCTTTAATGATTTTTCAGCTTCTTCAAAAAAGTAACGACGATTTGGTAAATTAGTTAAATAATCCGTGTTGGCTTGTCGCCTTATGGTGGCTATAAGGTCTAACATATCGACGTTTTGACTAAGCCTGCAGTAAAACTCTTCGCTATTAAAAGGTTTGTGCAAATAATCGTTTGCGCCATTTTTTAAAAATAAACTAGAAAGCCCTACAGAGTCAGAACCCGAAATACCAATAATAGCTTTTTCATCATTGCTGTATAAGCGGCGAATCTCGCTACATAGTTCATCGCCATTCATATTGGGCATTTCATTATCAGTAATAATAACTGAAATATCAGGTGAAGCTTCAAGCAGGTTTAACGCTTCTTGTCCGTCTTGTGCTTCAATAATTTGATACTTATGGCGCACTAATAAACTACAAATGTATCGTCGGGTCGATTTAGAGTCGTCAACAACGAGTACTTTTACATTTTCGTTGCGAGGCAGGCGCTGTAACTGTTTTTCGAGGTACTGATAAGCTTGTTTATTTTCTTTAATGATGTAATCGATGATTGGGTATTTTTCTACAGTGTCGCGAGTTTTTTTATCAATATTGCCCGTCATTACAATAGTTGGAATGTCTGCATTAATAGTACAAGGTATTGCCTCACCTAATGGGGCATCAGGTAATATGAAGTCAACTACAGCGCAAAAATAGCTATTTTTACTTATAAGCTCTTTTGTTTGCGCTAATGACTCAGCTATATCAACTTCATAACCAGCCTTAAGCGCGATGTGCTTTTGCACTCGCGCCATGGCAGGTGTATCTTCAACTATTAGTATTTTTCGCGTCACGGAACAACCCTATATATATTTTGCAAAAATATTTGCTTATACAAGTTGTAACTGTTAAAACGCAAAAAAGCAAATAACTTAAATACTTACAGATTATCCGCTTCTGAATAATACTCTTGGCTAATCGGCGCCGGGCTCGACATTTTTGAACGGCCAAATAAAGTATGAAACTTAGTTTTGCAGGTCGTTAGTTTTAAGTATTTTACCCAAGCTCGTTCGATTGGGTTGGTAGGTTCTTGTGAGCCAGTTACGACTGCTACAAACTGTTCTTGGTGTTCGTTTTGCGGCTCAATTGTTTTACTGTATAAGCCTTTTAAAACAACTCCGTGTTGTTCAAGTATGCTGGCTTCTAATAAGGTGAAGTTTCCGCTGCGGCTAAAGCCTCGTGGAAAGTTTTGATCATCATAAAATTGACGTTGGCTAACAAATGCTTGGCGTAGTAATGAAATGTTATTGCTCATAGCTTTATCCTCATACCTTAGTAATTAGCTGGAGTATGATGCAAGTTTGGCAATTTATTAAACAAATTATTTTTATCGTGAGGATAAAAAATTGGATATCGATTTATTAAAAACATTTGTTGAGGTAGTGCGTACGCGTCACTTTGGTAAAGCGGCCGAAAACCTTTATATTACGCAGTCTGCAGTGAGCTTTAGAATTCGCCAATTAGAGCAAGGACTTGGTGTTAATTTGTTTATTCGCCAGCGTAATAACATTCAACTTACAGCACCTGGCGAGCGTTTATTACCCCATGCACAAATGATTATTACGGGCATGCAACGCGCCAAAGTGGATGTTGCGCTTGCCGATAATATGCATAAGCAAATTAGCTTAGCAGGAACGCCCAATATTTGGGATGCTTTTTTACAGTTTGGTATAACAAATATTGTATCAGCGATGCCGGGCGTGTCATTAGTCGCAGAAGTTAAAGCACAACAAGAAAGCACTCGGCTGTTATTAGAACGCACGCTTGATTTGGCAATATTGTTTGATCCACCAAAAGTAGACGAGCTAGTGGTAGAGCGAATCTGTGAGTTGCCAATCATTCCCGTAAGCGGATACGACACTGCAACGAACGAAAACTTTTTTGATAATCAGTATGTATATGTTGATTGGGGAACTACTTTCTCACTTTGGCATGCGCGTCAGTTTACCGGTAAAACACCGCCTTATTTTAGAACCAGCACAGGACGTATTGCACTTGATTTAATACTGCAATGTGGCGGCAGTGCATTTATACCTCAAGTATTGGTAGAAGGGCATTTAGAAAAAGGTGAACTGTTTCATGTTAAAGATGTAGAAAATACCTCGCGAGACGTGTTTATAGCGTATCACAGAGACAACGAGCAAAAAGAGTTAATAGAAACCTTAGTTAATTTACTATCGCAAATGACCCCAAGCTTGTCATTAAAGAAAAGTAAGTAAGTTCGGCCGTTTATTAGGCTTTCATGTTATTTTGATTTCAAATTTAATGCATTTTTATTAATAAAAAAAGACATTAATATTTCCATTGTAATATTACTGTCATTTAGCGGTGACAAAATGCAGCAGTTTTAAAAAATTAGTCTTTTGTGATTATCCAAGGAAATAACATGAAATTTGTAAAATCGAGCTTATGCTTAGCACTATTAAGTGGTTTATCTTTTAATGCACTTGCCGATGTAGACATTTACGGTAAAGCGAATGTAACAGTGCAATCATCTGATGACGGCGAAGGATCTTTTACTGAGATAAAAAGTAATGCATCTCGTCTTGGTGTTAAAGGTTCTGAAAAAATAAATGATAGTTTAGAAGCGGTATATAAGTTTGAGTTTCAAGTTGATGTGTCTGATGCTGATTCAAAAGGCGATAACGACGACAATATTTCTGCGCGTAACCAATACGTTGGTTTAAAAGGTGCGTTTGGCCAAGTGGTTATTGGTCGTAACGATACTGCGCTTAAACAATCTCAAGGTAAGTTAGACTTGTTTAACGACCTTGAAGGCGATATTAAAAATGTATTTAAAGGTGAAAACCGTTTAGGGAATACTGTTAGTTATTCATCAAACTCATACGAAGGTTTTAAAGTACTTGCTACTTTTGTAGCTGAAGATGATGTAGACGCTGATAACGGTTACTCAATGGCGGTTACTTACGGTGACGTGGCACTTAAAAAGAGCGCAGTATATGCCTCTATCGCAGCCGATAGTGAAGTAAATGGCTACGATGTAGTACGCGCGTCAATCCAAGGTAAAGTTGAAAACTTTAAGTTAGGTGCAATGTACCAAACACAAGAAAAAGTTGACGGCAGCGCAGAAGCGGATGGTTATCTATTAAATGCAGCTTACAGCATGGGTAACAACACATTTAAATTGCAATACCAAGACATGGACTTTGACGACAGCGACGATAAGTCAGCAATATCAGTTGGTCTTGATCACAAATTAAATAAAAACATTAAAGTATTTGGCTTTTACTCAAGCTTCGACATGGACAACAACGTTGACCAAGACTACGTAGGCTTAGGTATGGAATACAAGTTTTAACTATTCGCTAAATTAGTTAAAACACTCCCTTTTTAACCGCGCTCTTTTGAGTGCGGTTTTTTTTTGCTTTAAATTATTTACTTAGCCGCCCATAATAGAGCTTCATTTGGAATGAGGTGCGAGTCCTCGACTGTTCCCGCAACTGTAATTAGCGCAAAGCTTTAAGTCAGATACAAATGGTATAATACCAATTTTATTAAAAACATGATCTTTCTAGCGAATTAAATAACTTACTAACTTCGTTAAAAATTATTCATATAAAACAAGTATATGTCATAATTTCCGCTTTGTTATTAAGCTATTTCTTTGTCGCTATAATAAATCACTAATTTAGTGCAATTGGTATAAATTCTTTTAACGAGCGGGTTTACTCATTTTTTCTTGTAGTGCATTAGTATTTTTATCGCATTTTAGTGAGTTTAATCCCGTCTAGGACTGACTATTGCACACTCAAACGCCATTAAATATACCATTACTAAACGTTAAAAACGTATCGTGGGGTATTGGCAATAAAACGATCCTCAAAAAAATAAACCTTAAAATAACCACAGGTAAATTTGTTGGTTTAATTGGACCTAATGGCGCAGGTAAATCGAGCTTATTGCGTTGTTTATATCGTTTTAATAAACCCAGTGATGGCGTTGTAGAGTTTAACAACACCGATATTTGGCAGCTAAAAAGCGATGAGTACGCAAAAAAAGTAGCGGTTGTTTTACAAGAAACCCCGTCGCAATTTAACTTAAGCGTATTTGATGTTATTGCACTTGGGCTAACGCCTCATAAATCGCTATTTAGCTCAGTAACTAACATTGATAAACAAAAAATTACCCAAGCTATCAACACTGTAGGGTTGGCAGATCATATCGATCAAAGCTTTGAGTCACTTTCGGGTGGTGAAAAGCAACGTGCCTTGATAGCCCGTGCCATAGTTCAGCAACCTCAGTTGTTAATAATGGACGAACCAACTAGCCATTTAGATGTTAAATACCAAATACAGGTAATGGAGCTTGCTAAATCGTTGGGTGTAACGGTGTTTGCATCGTTTCACGATTTAAACTTAGCTTCTGCAATGTGCGATGAACTAGTGATTATTAAAAATGGTGAAATTACACATACAGGCACGCCAAGTGAGGTATTAACCGAAAACATGCTAGGCGACGTTTTTGGTGTCTGCGCTCAAGTAAATAACCACCCGCAAATATCGGAGTCGGGAAATAGCATCCCTCATATCACTTACTTTTATGGTTACGAATAATATGAGCGCAGTTAATACTCGCCAATCACTTGCGCTATTTATCAGTGCTGCAGCTGCTTTATTTAGCTTATTTGCAGCACTTAGTTTTGGCGCAGCAGAGACCTCACTTCAAGATGTATTTAATAGCTTTTTACTCTCAAATGATGCGTCTTTTAATTCGCGTATTATTTTTGAACTAAGAATGCCACGCACATTACTCGCCTTTTTAGCCGGCTCTGGCTTAGCAATTGCGGGGCTTATTTTACAAACGGTAACGCGTAACCCTTTAGCCGATCCTTACTTATTTGGTATATCGTCGGGTGCCTCATTTGGCGTGGTGTTACTTATGGCATTAGCAGGTATTAGCGCAGGTTTTATGTTATCGGCAGCAGCGTTATTAGGTAGCTTACTTGCCATGAGTTTATTAATACTTATTGCAGGTAGGCAGCAAAGTGCACAGGTAGAATCAATGCTATTAGCTGGTGTTGCGCTGTCGTTTTTATTTAGTGCATTTACCAGCTTGTTACTTTATTGGAGCGATCCTCAGGCGGTAGCCGCTATTTTATTTTGGACACTGGGCAGCTTTGCTCGTGCACAGTGGGCTACGCTTAGTTTGCCTTTATTGGTAATCACATTGTGTACGTTTGTAATGCTGAGCTTTAGAAGGCAGCTAAATGCTATGTTACTTGGCGATGAAAGCGCAATTACATTAGGTGTTAGGGTTCAGCGCTTTAGAATACTTATGCTGGTGTTGAGCTCATTAATTACCGCTGTGCTGGTGGCTATGTGTGGTGGTATTGGGTTTGTAGGATTAATGGTGCCGCATATTGTGCGCTTTTTTATATCCCAAGGCACCATCGCTGGCTTACTGGTAACCAGCTTGGTGGGCGGTACATTTATGGTGTGGGTTGATGTACTTTCGCGCTCATTGCTGAAAAACCAAGAACTGCCCGTAGGTGTTATTACTGCAGCTATTGGTAGCGTGTTCTTTTTGAGTTTATTGTTTTTTAGAAAGCGAAGGGTGTAATTCCATGAAAACCTTAATGGTGCAAGGCACTACATCAGATGCTGGTAAAAGCACTTTAGTTGCTGCCCTTTGCAGGGTGTTTGCTAAGCGAGGGGTAAAGGTTGCGCCTTTTAAACCACAAAATATGGCACTTAATAGCGCAGTAACAAAAGATGGCGGCGAAATTGGTCGTGCGCAAGCTTTGCAAGCAATAGCAGCTAAAGTAGAGCCAGAAATAGACTTTAACCCTATATTACTTAAGCCTAATAGCGACACGGGCGCACAAGTGATTATTCACGGAAAAGCCGTTAGTAATATGGAAGCGGGCAAATATCACGACTATAAAAAAGTGGCGATGGATGCAGTAATTACTTCACATAACCGCTTAGCTAAACGCTTTGAATTACTCCTTGTTGAAGGGGCTGGGAGCCCTGCTGAAATAAATCTGCGTGAAAACGATATTGCTAACATGGGCTACGCCGAAGAGGTAGATTGCCCAGT
The DNA here is from genome assembly GCF_014164325.1 of Pseudoalteromonas sp. SG43-4. Classification (NCBI taxonomy): domain Bacteria; kingdom Pseudomonadati; phylum Pseudomonadota; class Gammaproteobacteria; order Alteromonadales; family Pseudoalteromonadaceae; genus Pseudoalteromonas; species Pseudoalteromonas sp. SG43-4. The sequence goes on from NZ_JACJFB010000027.1 coordinate 30,571, forward strand.
AATTATAATTGCTGATATTGATAAAGGCGGCGTATTTGCACACTTGGTAGGTACGCTTGCGTTGTTAAGCGAGTCAGAACAAGCGCGCGTAAAGGGTTTTGTTATAAACCGCTTTAGAGGCGATATAGGTTTGCTGCAAGGCGGGCTTGATTGGCTTGAAGAATACACAAACAAACCCGTACTTGGCGTATTACCTTATTTACACGACCTTGCGCTTGATGCTGAAGACGCCGTCGCAATTGATAATAACGTAACTAACGCCACAATTAATATTGCAGTGCTGCTTGTACCCCACATTAGTAACCACACCGATTTTGATGCACTGCGTTTGCACCCAAACATTAATATAAATTATGTGCGCCATACGCAAACGATCCCAGACGTTGATCTGATAATTCTCCCAGGCAGTAAAAATGTGCTGGGTGATTTAAGTTTTTTGAAAAATGAAGGCTGGGACACTCAAATTAAGCGCCACTTACGCTATGGTGGTAAAGTACTTGGTATTTGTGGCGGCATGCAAATGCTGGGCAATACGCTCAACGATCCCGAGGGTATTGAGTCATCATTAAAGCAAGTAAATGGGCTTGCTCTGTGCGATTTTGAAACCACGCTAACAACACAAAAAGTATTAACTAAAATAACCGCTACACTGCTTTTAAATAACCAATCAACACCCTGTAGTGGTTACGAAATACATGTAGGGATTAGCCAAGGTGCAGCGCTTAATAAGCCATTTTTAACCTTTGATGAAAGCCACCCACATGGCTTTACGTTTGATGGCTTTATTAGCGATGATAACGCCATTGCGGGCACTTATTTACATGGCTTATTTGATGAAGCCGATGCTACATCGCAAATTTTAAAATGGGTAAAACCAAGCGCCTCAATTAACCCAATTAGTATTGCCGCTCACCGCGAGCAGCAGTTAGAACGATTAGCAACCATGTGCGAAACGCATTTAAACATACAGCAAATTATCTCGATTTATGAAGGGCACAATAATGACTGAACAAAACAACGATAAGCATAAGCAGCGCCAACAAAAAGTAAAAGAACAAGTGGATGCACGTGTTGCCGCCGCACAAGATGTAAAAGGTATTTTTCAGGTAATTACCGGTAATGGTAAAGGTAAATCAACCTCAGGCTTTGGCGTTGTAGCACGCTGCGTTGGACATGGTAAAAAAGCAGCCGTTTGCCAATATATTAAAGGTACGTGGGAATGTGGCGAGCGTAATTTATTACAAGGTGCAGGTGTTGAGTTTGTTGTAATGAACACCGGTTTTACTTGGGATACACAAAATAAAGAAGCCGATACTGCAGCCGCGCAGGCAACATGGCAAGAGTCAAAACGTATGCTTGCTGATAGCAGTATTGATTTAGTATTACTTGATGAGCTTACGTATATGGTGACTTACGGCTACGTTGATTTAGATGAAGTAGTAACAGCCCTTAATAACCGCCCACCCATGCAGTCAGTTATTATTACAGGGCGTGCAGCACATCGTACTTTAACCGACCTTGCCGACACAGTAAGTGAAGTGCGTAATGTAAAACATGCATTCGACTCAGGCATAAAAGCGCTCGAAGGGTTTGATTACTAATGTTTAAAGCGTTTTTTATTGGGGTGCTGCTTTTTTGTGTATCGGGCAGTGCACTTGCAGAGCTGGCTAATGATTCTAAAAAACTGCGAATAATCGCGCTTGCACCGCACATTGTCGAAAACCTATTTGCCATAGGGGCGGGCGATAATATTGTGGGCACAGTTGATTACGCCGACTACCCAAGTGAAGCCCAAAGTATTGAGCGCATAGGGGGTTATTACGGTATCTCGCTTGAAAAAGTATTGGCGCTTAAACCCGACTTAGTTATTGCGTGGAAAAGCGGAAATCAAAGCGAAGATTTAGCCCAAATAGAGCGTTTAGGTATAAAAGTGTATTTGAGTAATCCCACCACAATCGCGGGTGTAGCCCACGAGTTACTTACTTTTGGTGAATTTACAGGGAATATTGAGCAAAGCCAACAAGCGGCAAATGCATTTACACAAAAGCTAAACGCGATTGTTAAAAGCCAGCAAGATAAAAAAGATATTACCGGATTTTATCAGTTATGGGCTGAGCCCATGATGACAGTAAGTAAAAACACATGGATAAATCAGCTGATTGAAACATGCCATGTAAGTAATGTATTTGCCGATAGCGTTACAGATTATCCGCAAATTAGTATCGAAAATGTTATTGTTACTAAGCCGCAAGTTATTATTATCCCTGATGAAAAATCAAAAACACCACAGCCGGTTGTTAATTGGCAAAAGTGGCCAGAAGTACCAGCAGTTAAAAATGATCAATTTATTAGCGTAAATGCCGATTTATTACATCGTTTTACTCCGCGCATGCTAGATGGACTCGCGGATATGTGTGTTAAAATAGACGCATCACGTAAACAGATTAAGAGTACACAATGAGCAATTGGGCTACATTTTTAGAAAGTGAATTACAGCAACCTTACATGCAGCAAACGTTAGAGTATGTGGCTAATCGTCGCAATGAAGGTGTTGCTGTTTACCCGCCTGAAGCTCAAGTATTTAGTGCTTTTGATGCCACCGCACTTAATGACATCCGCGTTGTAATTTTAGGACAAGACCCATACCACGGGGAAGGGCAAGCGCATGGCTTGTGTTTTTCGGTATTGCCTGATGTAAAAAAGCTGCCACCGTCGCTTAAAAATATGTACAAAGAGTTAGCTGTCGATATCAGCGGGTTTATTATTCCTGAGCATGGTTACCTGCAAAGCTGGGCAGATCAGGGCGTGTTTTTACTCAATACAGTATTGACCGTGGAGCAAGGGCAAGCGCATTCACATAAGCATTTAGGATGGGAGCAATTCACCGATAATGTAATTGCCCATATTAATAAGCACTGCGAAGGTGTGGTATTTATTTTATGGGGTGCACATGCACAAAAAAAAGGTAAAGGCATAGATAGCGCACGTCATCATGTTTTAAAAGGGCCGCACCCATCGCCGCTTTCGGCGCATAGAGGCTTTTTTGGTTGTCAGCATTTCTCACAAACGAATGAGCTATTACAAGCCCAAGATGAAAAACCGATTAACTGGCAGGTGTAAATAACCTGAGCTCTTAATAATAAATTTATCTCATGCAGCTATCTTCAGCGCATTAAAAAGGCTTCCATATAGTGGAAGCCTTTTTGTTTAGTTGGGGCGTATTGAATTAAAAATCGAGCTCATCAATTGCAATACTGTCTGTAAAGTAGTCTAGTTCTTGTAGTTCTTTACGTAGGCGCTGTTTGTCTTTTATTGCTTCTATTTCACGCCATTTTCTTTTTTTATTTTTCTGAGAGGTTTTTCTTGTTGTATCTGGTCCTTCTAATATCTCTAATATATCGTTTAGGCTATCCATGAACTTCTCCTATTGATTTTATTGACCTCAAGAATACCTATACCACAGGCCTAGTTAAAATAGAATAAAAAAGTGACAGTTATGTTACATAAGTGTGATTAATTGATGAAGGTTTATACGAAGATTATACGAAGATTATATGAAGGTTAAATAGAGAAGTAGCCAATTTTAGGCATAAAAAAACGCCGCTATTGCGACGTTTTCTAAAACACGATTATAGCAAATTACATTGCTTTAAAACGCGCTTCTAGTTGTTCTTGTGCATCAGCAAAAGAGCGAATACCTTCAGCCAGTTTTTCAGTAGCCATAGCATCTTGGTTATGTAACCAACGGAACTGCGCTTCTGTAAGTGGTTCTGGTTTTGGCTCTTTAGGAATATCTGTTTCTAGCAAGTATTCCTGTGCGCCTTCAAGGTTACCTAAATCTTCTAAAAGATTAGGGCTAATAGTTAGCTTGTCACAACCTGTAAGTGCAATAATTTCGCCTGTATTACGGAAACTTGCACCCATCACAACTGTTTTGTAGTCATGGCGTTTGTAAAATTCAAAAATGCTGCGTACAGACTGAACACCTGGATCTTGTAGCGGATCGGTTGGTTTTTCCATACCGTTAGCAACATGCCAATCTAAAATACGACCAACAAATGGCGAAATTAGAAATACGTTTGCATCGGCACATGCGCGAGCTTGGGCATCGCTAAATAATAAAGTAAGGTTACATTTAGTACCTTCTTTTTCTAGCTGCTCAGCGGCTTTAATGCCTTCCCACGTAGACGCTACTTTGATTAAAATTTTATCTTTGCTTACACCTTCTTTTTCGTAAAGGCTAAGTAGGGTATGTGCTTTATCAATAGTCGCTTGCGTATTAAACGAAAGGCGTGCATCTACTTCAGTAGAAATATAACCAGGAACAATCTCACTAATTTCTTTACCAAGTAACACGGCAAAGTAATCACATGCTAGTTCAAGTTGTTTAGCTGGCTCTTGCTCGGTTTCTTTTGCATAGCTCCAAGCTTTATCTAGGTAAGGCTTATATGCTTCAATCTCGCTCGCTTTTAATAAAAGCGACGGGTTTGTAGTTGCATCTTCTGGTTGATGCTTTTTAATAGCTTCAATATCACCAGTGTCGGCTACGATAGATGAATGTTGTTTTAGCCTTTGTAGAGCTGAAGTCATTTGCTTTCCTCATTCCAAGCAAGTTAAAAGAAAAATCTAATCACTCTTAATATATACAATCCATACTGCAACAGTGTGACAATGCTTGATAGGTCTTATGTCCTTATCAATAGAAAAACGGCAATGCATGGGTTATTAAGAGAGGATTTATTTAAACAAAACGTGCTTTTCGTTTCATTTAATGTTGAAATTGACACTAAATAAATTACAAGTCAATAGCTAACTATGATCACTGTTATTTCACCTGCAAAAAATCTTGATTACGAAACGCCACCCGCAACAGACAAGTTCACTCAGCCTGAATTACTAGAGCACAGCGAAGAGCTCATGAAAGTATGCCGTGAACTAACACCAGCGCAAATTGGCAGTTTAATGAAAATTAGCGATAAGCTATCTGGGCTTAACGCAGCACGCTTTAGTGAGTGGGCACAGCCGTTTACACAAAGTAATGCTAAACAAGCAGTGCTTGCCTTTAATGGCGATGTATACGGCGGTTTAGATGCAAGCACGCTTAAAGCTAGCGAGCTTGATTACGCACAAAACCATTTACGTATCCTTTCTGGCTTATACGGCTTATTAAAACCACTTGATTTAATGCAAGCTTACCGTCTTGAAATGGGCACCAAGCTTGAAAACTCGCGTGGCAAAAACTTATACGAGTTTTGGGGCTGCGTAATAGCGAACAAACTAAACGACGTATTAAAAGCACAAGACGCGCAATACTTAGTTAACCTTGCTTCAAACGAATACTTTAAAGCGGTAGATAAAAAAGCATTAAATGCACAAATTATTACCCCACACTTTAAAGACTGTAAAAACGGTCAATACAAGGTAATTAGCTTTTACGCTAAAAAAGCACGCGGCATGATGGCGCGCTACATTATCGAAAATAAAGTAACGCAATTAAGCCAACTTAAAGAGTTTACTGTGGCGGGTTATTACTTTAGCCCTGAGGCAACAGTTAAAGAGCTTGAGCCGGTATTTATGCGTGACGAACAAAATTAGGTCATAAGCTTAAATAAACAATTGAAAAGCCATGCATTGCATGGCTTTTTTGATACTGGCGTTATATTTGCAACTATATCTAATATTAATGAGATTATTAATTAAATAGGTGCAAACAAAATGATCAGTATTCCGTCAGTTGGCGAAGCCGAAAAACTAATAGAGGAAAAGCTCGGAGGGTGGTTTGATGTTGTTATCAGCCATATCCCTAATTTTATAGTGGCAATTGTAATTGCCATAGTATTTTCAATATTGGCGCGCTTTGCTGGCAAGCTGATGAAAAACGTGTTGCGCCGCTCTCTCGATTCAACGCAAATTGCCGACTTAATGGCGTCAATATTTAAAGTTATTGTGTTGTGCATAGGTTTATTTATAGCGCTCGATTTTGTTGGCTTAAAAGGCACTGTTACTTCGCTACTTGCTGGTGCGGGTATTGTGGGTTTAGCCATTGGTTTTGCGTTTCAAGACATGACCGAAAACCTAATTGCAGGTATAGCAATGGGTGTACGTAAGCCATTTAAAACAGGTGATGTAATAGAAACCGATGATGTGTTTGGTTCGGTGCATTCTATAAACCTACGTAACACGCTAATAGAGAGCTTTTACGGGCAACTAATACTTGTACCAAACAAAGTCTTATTTAGAAATGTACTAAAAAATTACACCACGCTAGGTATAAGACGTATAGAAGTACCCGTAGGTATTTCGTATGGCGACGACATAGAAAAAGCAAAAGACGTTATAGTCGATAAAATTAACGAATTTGACTTTGTAATACGTAAAGACGAAACCGCTGTATACGCTGAAGGTTTTGGCGACAGCAGCATTAACTTACTGGTGTGGTTTTGGATTAAATACCCAGGCGAGCCTGACTTTATGACGGTACGCCACAAAGGTGTTGTTGCCGTTAAGCAAGCATTAGACGAAGCTGATATTAGTATTCCTTTCCCAATTCGTACTTTAGATTTTGGTATTAAAGGCGGTGAGAAACTCGATGCCATGATAAGCGATAAAATAAGCCAGCAGTCATCCAATAAAGACAGTAGCGACGGTGCTGACTCTAGCCAAAGTGAGTAATTTAGTTAAAACTCATTAGGCAAAAGCATTGGGAAATAGTTACTTACCAACAGCGCAATTTTACAGAGTAAAATTGCGCTTTTTTATAAATGGATTATTAGCTAAAAGTTTAAATACCTAGTTTTGTGTTTATTGAATATCAATTCAGATTAGTTGCGTTTGGCCATGGGAGTATTAACAAGTAAGATTAGTGTTTACCCAACGATTTTTTTACTGCCTTGCCGCACACTCTGAAAAAACGCTCTCATCTATTTCAATAACTAAATAAATCATCCTTTTTAAGCCCGTTAGGTCGGCTAAAGAATCTGTGTAAGCTTTTTCAGTATCAATTGGGTTAACTTAAGGGTTAAAAGAGCAAAGACAAACACGCTAGCGTCAATTCTAAATCTATCTTCTTAAGTATAAGTGTGAGCTATCGTTTTAGGGGGAGGAATAATCGTATTGCTTAGGCTTTATTTTATCTTCTTCACAGCTGCAAAATTTGCCTTAAAACAGAATATAAAAAAGCGCAGCTTGTGTTGGAGTAACAAGCCGCGCTTATGAATTAGTTATACAAATAGGTTTTGTGGTGCGTATTAAATAACGCTAATTTTGTTACGAATGATTTTAACCCCATCTATATTTTCTAGAAATTTTTGAGCTAGTGCGCGCTGAAAACCAGTTTGTGCTTCACCGTATAAATCTACTTCACCATTTTTTACCTGCACACGAATATCACTTAACGCCAGGTTAGGGTTAGTTCGTAGGGTGTTGGTGATAGTTTGTTGTAGGTTAGGTTGAGTGGCTACACTGCTTACTACGGCCATGTTGGTTGCTGCACTTACCTTTGTAGCGCAAGCTAATAAAAATAAACAACAAAATGATACTAAAGCGATAGTTAACTTGAAGCGGTTCATAACTTAATCCTTACATTACGGTGAATAGTGCAGCCACAAAATGGAAATTCCATCGGCTAGGTTATCTTTGTAGTTACAATTTCAGTGCCAATATTAACGCTATGAAATATAAGGTGATTTTATTAAGTGGGAATTAAGGTGGGCAAAAATTACATTTAAATGAGTATGAGTTACATGCTTGGGTTACATATGTAACAGGTACAAACACCAGAGCCTGTAAGGCTTGCATTAAAAAAGCCGACAAAAGTCGGCTTAGAATAAAAATATGTTAGGTTACTTTTTCTTTTTAACCTTGGCCTTTTTCTTGGCTTTCATTTTTACTGGATCTTTACGCTTTTTAGCCGGCGGCTTAGCTTCTTTATGCTGTGGCTCAACACCTTTAATTACACGGCGTTTTAGTTTTTGTTCAACGTAGCGCTCTACTTTATACAAAATACCAATGTCGTGTGCTTCAACTAAAGATATTGCAATCCCTTTTTTACCAGCACGGCCAGTACGACCAATACGGTGTACGTATACGTCGGCAGTGCGCGGCATATCAAAGTTAATAACGTGGCTAATGTCAGATACGTCAATACCACGTGCAGCTACGTCGGTAGCAATTAAGATACGTGTTTTGCCACTGTGGAAGTTTTCCATGGCTTTCATACGTTTGTCTTGTGGCATTTCGCCGCGTAACCAAGCTGCTTTAACGCCATTATTGGTTAGCTCGCCAATCAGTGTTTCTAAACGCTCACGGGTTTTAACAAACACAATTGCTTTAGTCACATCTGGACCATTTAAGGTATTTACTAAAAGCTCTAGTTTGTGATGATAGTCATCGGCTAAATGTACCCACTGGTGAATTTTAGCTTTTTCTTTACGTGACGATTCAGCTTCTAATAGAGCAGGGTCGTTTAATGTTTTTTCAGCAAACCTTTCTACGCTGTCACCTTCGAGTGTTGCTGAGAATAAAAAACATTGGCGACGATTTTTAGCTTCGTCACAAATACGGCTCATTTCTTTTTTGAAACCCATATCTAACATGCGATCTGCTTCATCGATAATAAGCATTTCTACGTGTTCAGCATGAAAGTTTTCGGTTTCTAGGTATTCCATTAATCGACCTGGTGTGGCGATTAAAATATCGTTATTTTTTTCAAAAATTTCTTTATGCGTGCCGTAGTTAATACCGCCTGTTACTACACCAATTTTTAGGTGTGTGCGTTTAGCTAGCAGTTCACATTGTTCATGAATTTGATAAGCCAACTCACGAGTCGGGGTCATAACGAGGACGCGCGCAAAACCAGGATCACGACGTGGGAAATCCAGTAAGTACTGAATAGCCGGAATTAAAAATGCCGCTGTTTTACCTGTACCAGTAGGCGCAGATGCTAAAATATCGCGCCCCTGTAGTGCTTCAGGAATAGCTTGTTGTTGAATGCTGGTTGGCGTCTCGTAGCCCATTTTATTAATGGCATCGAGTAGCTTGTTATCAAGATCAAATTCAGAAAATTGCATAGAGTGTCTAAAATAAGGGACAATTACCCTGATTATACGCGCTATGCTGCGCTTGGTGAATGAAAAGGTGAAAAAATGTCTGGTTTTGTATTTAAACAATTTAAAGTTGAACACGACCACTGTGCAATGAAAGTTTCTACCGATGGCATTTTGCTTGGCGCATGGGCTTATTTAAGCGGTGCAAAGTCATTACTTGATATAGGCACAGGCACCGGCTTACTAGCATTAATGTGTAAGCAGCGCAGTAATGAGCTTGATATAACTGCGGTAGAAATTGACGAAAGCGCCTATACCCAAGCATTGCAAAATGTAGCTAATAGTCCGTGGCCAACAATAAGTATTAAGCACCAAACTATTCAAAGCTTTAGTAGCGAAGTTAAGTTTGATGTTGTTATCTCTAATCCACCGTATTTTAATCACAGTTTAAAAGGCGATAATGCTGCGCGTAATACCGCGCGCCATACCGACGGCTTAAGTTTTGAAGAGTTAATTAATGCCTTTAAACGCTTAAGCCATAGCCGCTCTCGCTTTAGCTTAATACTCCCAAGCGTTGAAGGTGCATTATTTATTGAGCTTGCTACTCAAAATGGGCTTTATTTAAATACTTATTGCCAAGTAAAAGCCACGCCTAATAAAGATATTAGCCGCAGTTTAATGGCATTTAGCTACGTAAAAAGCGATATAGAAACATCAATTCTGTGCATTAGAAACTTAGATAATACCTACACCGCTGATTATATAGCCCTGTGCAAAGCATTTTATTTGAAAATGTAAATTGCCAAGTTATGTAGGTTATCTAGTAATAAAGGATAATTTACCTATTATGCATACGTATTCAGTTTTTATTTAATCAATTCCCAATCTAGTGTTAACCACTTGTAAACAATGTCGAGTAGTTGTTTTGCTCGCTCAACAGTTGGATCACACACTATGAAACTCAATAAAATAATTACCACCGCAGGTTTAAGCCTAGGGTTGCTCTTACCTAGTATTGCCACAGCTACGCCCACCACATTTGTGCATTTGTTTGAATGGAATTGGCAAGATGTAGCGCAAGAATGTGAGCAATACCTAGGACCAAAAGGCTACGCTGCAGTACAGGTCTCGCCGCCTAATGAGCACATTACAGGAAGCCAATGGTGGACACGTTATCAGCCAGTAAGTTATGAATTGCAAAGTCGTGGCGGAAACCGTGCGCAGTTTATCGATATGGTAAATCGCTGTAGTGCAGCTGGGGTTGATATTTACGTTGATACGCTTATTAATCATATGGCAGCAGGAAGTGGCACTGGCACAGCGGGAAATAGCTTTGGTAATAAAAGCTTTCCTATTTATAGCCCACAAGATTTTCATGAAAGTTGTACCATTAATAGTTCTGACTATGGCAACGATCGCTACCGAGTACAAAATTGTGAACTCGTTGGACTTGCCGATTTAGATACCGCTTCAAACTATGTGCAAAATACCATTGCAGCATATATTAACGACTTACAAGCTATTGGCGTAAAAGGCTTTCGGTTTGATGCTTCTAAACATGTTGCAGCAAGCGATATCCAAAGTTTAATGGCCAAAGTAAATGGCTCGCCAGTGGTTTTTCAAGAAGTGATTGATCAAGGTGGGGAGGCTGTTGGTGCCTCTGAATATTTAAGCACAGGTTTAGTAACTGAATTTAAATATAGCACTGAGCTTGGTAACACTTTTAGGAACGGCTCGCTTGCATGGCTGAGTAATTTTGGCGAAGGGTGGGGCTTTATGCCAAACTCTTCTGCGGTAGTCTTTGTAGATAATCACGACAATCAGCGCGGGCATGGCGGCGCTGGTAATGTTATTACCTTTGAAGATGGCCGCTTATATGACTTAGCCAATGTATTTATGTTGGCTTATCCGTACGGTTATCCAAAAGTAATGTCGAGTTATGATTTTCATGGTGATACAGATGCTGGTGGGCCAAATGTACCTGTACATAATAATGGTAACTTAGAGTGTTTTGCTAGTAATTGGAGGTGTGAACATCGCTGGTCATATATTGCAGGCGGGGTCGATTTTAGAAATAACACCGCCGACAATTGGGCAGTAACAAACTGGTGGGATAACACAAATAATCAAATTTCATTTGGCCGAGGTAGCTCGGGTCATATGGCTATTAATAAAGAAGACTCAACACTTAGAGCAACTGTGCAAACCGATATGGCGCCAGGGCAATACTGTAATGTGTTAAAAGGCGAGTTGTCAGCTGATGCTAAAAGTTGTAGTGGTGAGGTTATAACGGTTAATTCCGACGGTACTATTAATCTTAATATTGGCGCTTGGGATGCGATGGCAATTCATAAAAATGCCAAGTTAAATACAAGTTCTGCCTCAAGCACTGAAAGTGACTGGCAGCGAACGGTTATTTTTATTAATGCACAAACACAAAGTGGACAAGATATGTTTTTGCGCGGTGGAATTGACCACGCTTATGCAAACGCAAATCTGGGCCGAAATTGCCAAACAAGTAATTTTGAGTGTGCAATGCCTATTCGTCATAATAATTTAAAAAACGTGACAACAAGCCCTTGGAAAGCAAATGATAACTACCTTGATTGGTATGGTATAGAAAATGGGCAAAGTAGCGAAGCAGAAGGTTCTGCGACCGACTGGACAACGAATGTTTGGCCTGCAGGTTGGGGCGCTGAAAAAACGCTAAACACCGATGGTTTTGGTGTAACACCATTAAATATATGGGGCGAACACTATTGGATGCTTGATGTGGATATGGATTGCAGTAAAGCGGTTAATGGGTGGTTTGAGCTAAAAGCATTCATTAAAAATGGCCAAGGATGGGAGACTGCTATTGCTCAAAACAATACACCTTATACAAGCACTAATCATATGGCGCAATGCGGAAAAGTTAATAAATTTGAGTTTAATAATTCAAGTGTAGTAATTCGTAGTTTTTAAAAAATAAATAAAAAGCCTATATTTGAACCTAAGCCTAAGCTAATGGTTATTAGTTTAGGCTTTTTGCTTTTTAATCTGAACTCTGGTTAAGAGATTTACTAACATATTGAATCATGATGATATTTAAATTTATTTTCTCTAGCCAGAGATTTTCAGTGAAAACAAGGCGAATTTACGCGTCAATAGCTGGCCTATTGCAAGTAAATTTAACGCAGTTAGCGCTGAAAATAGCTGCTCGAGATAGATTTATTATCCAGAGTTCAGGTTTATTATTTTAAGTACAGCGCTTTAATAGTGTGTTTATAAATCACCTGTTATGATTAAGTCATTAGTCACTTGATTTAAAGACAACACAATGAAAAAGTTAAATAAAATAGCATTACTTAGCACGTTAGCAGCCACCATTTTTGCAAGCCAAAGTGTGCTTGCTGCTATTACGCCAGTAGGCCTTTGGAAAACGATTGATGAGGATACAAACCAAGCTAAGTCGTATGTACGTATTACCCAAACCAACGGTGTATTAAGCGGCAAAGTTGAAACCATTCTTAACCCTGCAAAACAAAATGATATATGCAGTAAGTGTGATGATGAGCTAAAAGATCAGCCTATTTTAGGAATGACTATAATCACTGATGTAAAAGCACAAGATGATGGCATCTGGGGAGACGGTGAAATACTCGACCCAACAAATGGTAAAACCTACACCTTACAATTAACCCCACAAGATGAAGGTAAAAAGCTCGAAGTGCGCGGTTACATTGGCTTTTTTTACCGAAACCAATATTGGCTAAGAGTAGAGTAAGTTTTACTACTTACTTAATTACTAAACGTTAAATAATTAAGCATTAACTGAAATCATTTTTGCGCTTTGCCTTTCTTACTCACTAAGCCTGCCATATTTAATTGGCATAAAACTTTGAGTAAATAAAAGGGTAAAATATGATTAAGTACATAGTTGCTTTAATAATGCTTAGCACACTGTTAATAAGCGGTGCGGCAAACGCAAAGGATGATGCTGTAAATACGGGTTGGTTTAATAACACGGCTATTAAAGGGTACGACAGTGTTGCTTATTTTACCCAAAATAAAGCCATTAAAGGCAATGACAAATATACGTTTAGTTATTTAGGTACCGACTGGTATTTTTCGAGTGAAGAAAACAAAACGGCATTTGCAGAAAACCCAAAGCGTTATGCACCGCAATACGGTGGTTGGTGTGCTTATGCAATGGCTGATGAAGGTAACGCTGTAGGTATAGACCCAGAAGCATTTTACATTCACGAAGGTAAGCTTTACTTAAACTATAGCGAAAGCGTGCAGCAAAAATGGTTAAGTAATTTACTACCGTACATTGTTATGGCAGATGGGTACTACCCACAAACGACCAATGTGATGACGTTTCAATAAATTACTCATATTATTAGGGTCTGTTGAACTTTGCGGATTAAAATTTGTTCAAACTAGGGGCTATTTAATCGCGGCGCGAGATTTGTAACCTAGTGGGCTAAGTAAAAACCGAGCAAAGCTTCCGCGTCCTGCTCACGCCCCTTACCTACATCC
>NZ_JACJFB010000028.1:0-42191 GCF_014164325.1 Pseudoalteromonas sp. SG43-4
GCTGCGTTTTCAGCTTCTTGCTTTTGCTTTTCGGCTTGCTTAGCTTTAGCACGCTCTTTTTGCTCAATGGCACGTGCTTTTTTAGCTTCTGCCTCGGCTTGCGCTTTTTCTTTCTCTTTAGCTTTACGCTCTTGCTCTAGCTTTTTAATATTACGTGCTTCTGATTCACGTTGCTTGCGTGCATTGGCCGCTCTGCGTTCTAAATCACGGATACGTTTATCTTCAGCACTTTTTTTATCTTTTTCTTTCTTTTGAAGTTCAGCAATTTTTTGCTCAACTTGTTTTTGATCAACTGTAACGGCTGATACCGCTTTATCTGGCGTAGGTATAGCCGAATTAAGCGTTACTTCCATTACTTTAGGTGTTGGCGGATGAATATTTGCAGAAGCATACAAAAATCCACCAATCCCTAAATGAAGTACTATTGATTTTACTACTGAACTATTCATACAGCTACTTCCCCTCAAAGGATTCAGTCATTAATCCTACTGATGGTACGCCTGCATTTTTCAAAAAATCCATTAGTAATAATACTTCTTGATACGACACCTTACCCGAGCCTTTAATCATTACCGGCACGTCAGGGTTTTTCATTAGCTGTAATTTTATAACCGCAGCCACATCAAGTGCTTCCATAGGCTCTTCTGGATCAGTACCTACACTCACGTAATATTTACCTTGTGCATCTATTGAGGCAATAATAGGCGGAGTATCTTTAGTATCAACTAAATCAGACTCTTCCATTTTAGGTAAATCAACTTTTACACCATGCGTAATAAGCGGTGCTGTAGCCATAAATATTATAAGTAGTACCAACATTACATCAATGTAAGGTACTACATTAATCTCTGCGACCGGACGGCGCTTTTTACGCTGATACATTCGCTTGTGCCTCTATTTGTGTAGCTGCTTGACGGTGTAAAATATTAGCAAACTCTTCCATAAAGTTAATATAGTGAGACTCAAGCTTTTCAACACTGTTTGAAAAACGGTTATAAGCAATAACAGCAGGGATCGCCGCAAATAAACCCATAGCAGTCGCAATAAGTGCCTCTGCAATACCTGGTGCTACCATTTGTAATGTAGCTTGCTTAACTTCACCTAGTGCTATAAAGGCATTCATTATACCCCACACTGTACCAAACAAACCGATGTACGGACTTATAGAACCTACTGTTGCTAAAAACGATAGACTAGATTCCATTTTTTCAATTTCACGAGAAAGCGCAACACGCATAGAGCGGTGCGTTCCTTCCATAACAATACTCGCACTTTGAAATGTATTCTTTTTATGACGAGCAAACTCTTTAAAGCCCGAAGTAAACAAAGCTTCAATGCCTTGAGACTGACCGCTGCGTGACGATATCTCGTTATATAATTTGCTTAAATCAATACCCGACCAAAACTTTTGCTCAAATTTCTTAGCATTTATTAGCGCATCCGATATTGCTTTTTTACGTTGAAATATAATTGTCCACGACATTACAGACATGGCAACTAGCCCTAACATTACTAATTGAACAAGCAAACTTGCTTCTAAAATTAGATCTAAAAAATTAAGCCCTGATCCCACGTTAAACTCCTAAATAATTTCAAAATACGGCAAATTGGTTAATTTGTGTAAATATGACCGCTTACACGGCCAAAAGTTGCATCTAGTGTATCTAGTCCATTTCAAGCTGACAACGGTATTGCTATGAATAGGCAACAAAAAACGTTAAAAAAACAGCTTTAGTTAGCATTTCCCTTTGCCTCAGTATTTTATTTAAACTTTAAAACAAACTCGCTAACTATAAATATGCGTAAATATATACATGAAACGTCATAAAATGCGCCGTTTATTCAAAATAAGAGCATAAACACTCAAAACCTATAAGCCTCACCTCCACGTAATAGTAAAACTAATACCGAGCTATAACGAAATAAATTACTTAAGTTATAAATTTCATGAGCTTATAAATTTAACGATTAATTAACGCACAAGATTCAAACAACAATAAAATTCACTAAATTAGTTTTTCTAATCTGAAAATACAAATTTTCTAGTTTGAACAAAAAAGTAAACTTACGTATTATTCCCCCATACCGAGCTAGCGCACTGAATGAGATAGTTTCATTAAGCCAAGTTCTTAGTAATAGGATATTTTATCGTATTACATTGTTTTACTCTTTCTGGATAAAACCAAATTTAGTAAAACGTAGTTCCCCTGGATTACTTCCTTCAACTTGTTGTTTGCCCGCATTTTTTGCGGGCTTTTTTTTGCCTGCAATTTAGTGCGCTACATATTTTATTTATAAACTAATAATTGCCCTACCTAATTTACAATAAGTAATTCGCTTACTAGTTTGAATGGTACGCAGGATAGCCTCGCGAGTCTTAACGCCCTGTGAATTAACAGTTAACTATAAAGCGTATTAGTATTTTGAAATAACATTTGCAACAGTGTGTTGAGGTTTTGAGTATAATAATTTGAAACAAAGGGATACTGAAACAATTACCTGCTGCGCTATAAACCACAGCAAGTAAAGTATATAGGCTAGTCTTTTTTAGGAAGTAAACCAAAGTGATGGTATGCACTGTCAGACACTATGCGCCCGCGTGGAGTACGCTGAATAAATCCTTGCTGGATTAAAAATGGCTCTATTACATCTTCTATTGTTTCGCGCTCTTCACCAATAGCAGCCGCTACATTGTCGAGCCCTACTGGGCCGCCCATAAATTTTTCGATTATGGCGAGTAAATATTTGCGGTCCATATAATCAAAACCACTTTTATCTACGTCAATCATATCAAGGGCTTGCTTAGCTACATCGGCGTTTACTGTGCCGTCAGATTTTACTTGAGTGTAATCGCGTACACGGCGCAATAAGCGGTTTGCAATACGTGGTGTGCCGCGCGAGCGCTGGGCAATTTCGGTAGCGCCATCGTCACACATTTCTAAACCAAGATAATGTGCAGAGCGCCCTACTATGTGCGATAAATCTTCTACAGAATAAAACTCTAATCGCTGCACAATTCCAAAACGGTCACGCAGTGGCGATGTAAGCGAGCCTGCTCGTGTGGTTGCACCAATGAGTGTAAATGCAGGTAAGTCTAATTTAATAGAACGCGCAGCTGGGCCTTCACCAATCATTATATCAAGCTGGTAGTCTTCCATTGCGGGATACAGTATTTCTTCAACTTGCGGGCTTAGCCTGTGTATTTCATCGATAAACAGTACATCGCCCTCTTCTAAATTAGTAAGTAGAGCAGCTAAATCGCCTGCTTTTTCAAGTACAGGGCCTGATGTTGTTTTAATACTTACGTGTAACTCATTGGCTACAATATTTGCAAGCGTGGTTTTACCAAGCCCAGGTGGGCCAAATATTAATAAATGATCAAGCGCTTCACCACGGGTTCGGGCAGCTTCAATAAAAATTTCCATTTGCTGCTTAACATGAGGCTGGCCTCTGTAGTCGGCTAAAAGTTTTGGTCTTATTGCACGATCTATAGAGTCTTCATTTGTTTTTTCAGTCGCATCAATTAAGCGATCCGCTTCAATCATGGGTTACTCACAACATAGATTTTAAAGATTCTCTAATAAGAACCTCAGTAGACATATCGGGTTTACTTATCGATTTTACTGCTTTTTGAGCTTGTGGCAATTTATAACCTAATGCAAGCAGTGCCGATACGGCATCATCCGCTGCATTATTAGCAATTGTCGCATCGCTCATTGGCTCTATTACTGCGCTGTCACTAAATGGCGTAAATAAATCATTGCCCCAATCTTTTAGTCTGTCTTTCATTTCGAGTACTAAACGCTCGGCTGTTTTTTTACCTACACCGGGTAATTTAACAAGCGATGTTGAGTCTTCGTTATTTACACAACTTACAAATTGTTTTGCCGACATGCCCGATAAAATAGCTAAGCCAAGTTTTGGCCCTACGCCATTTGCTTTTAATAGCTCTCTAAACAAGGCACGTTCAACTTTATTATTAAAACCAAATAATAGTTGAGCATCTTCACGCACTACAAAGTGAGTGTAAACAATCGCATTTTCACCAATTTTTGGTAAATCGTAAAAACAGGTCATCGGCATTTGTACTTCGTAACCTACACCACTTACTTCGAGTAATATTTCTGGTGGCTGTTTTTCGACTAAAATACCATTTAAGCGGCCTATCATAATTATTTCCTTAAACGTCCTCTAACGGTTTTGCTTGCGCTGCCCGCTAGTTTAATTAAATTTTGTTCTGAGTGGGCGTGGCAAATCGCAATAGCGAGTGCATCAGCTGCATCGGCCTGTGGCGTACCGGGTAGTTTTAAAATATTTTTTACCATGTGTTGCACTTGTGTTTTATCTGCGCCACCGTTGCCTACTACTGCTTGCTTAATTTGCCTAGCTGAGTATTCAAATACGGGTAAGTCGGCCATTGCAGCGCCAACAATCGCAGCGCCTCTAGCTTGGCCTAGTTTTAAAGCTGAATCGGGGTTGTGCGCCATAAATACTTTTTCAATGGCAAAGGTTTCTGGCGAAAACTGCTCAATAAGCTGTGTAATGCCTTGGTAGATCATTTTAAGCCTAACCGGAAAAGGATGATCGGCTAACTTAATACAGCCACTGCCTAAGTATGTAAATTTAGAACCTTGATGGGCAACAACACCATATCCGGTCAAACGTGAACCAGGATCGATCCCTAAAATGATGGCCAAACAGCGCTCCATTGTTATTATTTTTAAATTACGCTAATAATGCCAGAGCACTGTATAAATTACCAGTACAAAGAAAAACAAAAATGCCCACGTACTAGGTGGGCATTTACAGGAGCATGTTAGTTTAAGCTTACCCTAGGGCACGCACTAATCCTTGGGTATTTTGTTTAAGTGTTCGGGCAATCATTAAATAGCCTAAACCAGCCACAAATACGCCGCCAGCTACCGGACCTATAATCCATATATGTGGGTGTAACTTACCTGCTAAATCAAACATTTGTTGCTGCACAATCAAAAGCGCTATATCACTAAAAAATGCAGCCACTAAACCAGCTAAACCGCCTAGTAATAAAAACTCATACAGGGTCGCGTTTTTAATTAATCGGCTTTTAGCCCCAAGCGTTCGCAGTATTACAATTTCTTGCATACGCTCACCTAAACTAGCTTGCACTTGCGATATAAGTACAAGCGCGCCACACAGCACAACAATTGCAAGTACAAAGCCAATGGCGAGCGATACTTGCGAAATAGTAGTTTGTATTTGCTTAACAAAGTTATCAATATCAATGGCTGTAATAGTAGGGTAAGTACGTAATAACTGGCTAAAGTCACGTTTTTGATCTGGATTTATACGTACCGACGAAATATATGTTGCGGGAAAATCTGCAAGTACATCAGGGCTTAAAATAATAAAAAAGTTAGGTTTAAGCGTGGCCCAATTTACTTTGCGCACACTGGTGATTTTAGCGTCGAACGACTGCGAACCAATTAAAAATGTAAGCGTATCGCCTATCTCAACATCTAATCGCTCAAGCATCGACTCCTCTACTGAAGCCTCAGCCATCGCATTTTCACCAAACCACGTGCCTTGTGTTACTTCATTTTGGTCAGGCACATCTTTAAGCCATGTAAGGTTTAGCTCACGACCAATACCTGCACGTGCTTCTTCGTCTTTTTTCTCGTTGTCTTGCAGCGATACAGAACGTGCTACCAACTCGCCGTTTACCGCATTTACGCGCCCACGAATAGTGGGATAAAACTCTGATACCTGAATATCTTTTTGAGCTAAATATTCATTAATTGGCTCAAGCTCATTTTGCGTAATATTAACCAAAAACGCATTAGGCGCGTCGCTTGGAAGTTGCGACTGCCAATCAGATATCATGTCGTTTTTAAGTACCACTAAAAACAGCAGTAATTTAATTGCTAACGAAAAACTAATTAACTGTACCGCGTTCACATTTGCACGCTTTTGGATAGATGCAATTGCAAGCGACCAACTATTACCTGGCTTTAATCCTAGCTTTCGACCACCACCAAATATTAATTTAGATACTAAAAACAGCACACCAATTAGCGCAAGTGTTGATATAAACAAAATAAGCGTTATTTTTATGTTGTTACTAAATAACCACATTAATAAAAACACAGTTAGCGCACTCATACCTAAATGCACACGACTTACAGCCAACTTGTCACCTAAGTTACGGCGCAGTACTCTAAGCGGTGGAATATCAAATAAATCAAATAACGGTTTAATAGAAAACATAACGGCACAAATTACGCCGGTGCTTATAGCCACCAGCCAAGGTTTAAAGCCACCTAAAGGCAGCTCTGTGCCCATACTTTTTGATAAGTAACTTGTTGCTATTTCTTGCAAGCCATAACCAATTAACAGCCCAATACTTACCGCCATTGCACATACAAGCAATAAATGGAGCATATATATTTTGCGGATCATTGAACGGCTACCGCCTAGCGTTTTCATCATCGCTACTGGGTCGTATTGGCGTTCACAATAACGTTTTGCTGAAACAGCTATAGCCACTGCGGCTAAAATAATACCTAATAAGCCGGCTAGTAATAAAAAGCTCTCTGCGCGGTTTAAGCTGTTTGAAATGGGTGATTGGCGGTCTTTAACGCCATACCATTGTTGGTTTTCTTTCATTTGTGGTTTAAGCCACTCGTAAAAGCTATTTATATCGGCCTCACTACCTGCATAAAGTTGGCGATAATAAACACGACTACCCGGCTGCACAACTTCGGTTTTTGCCACATCGTCAATATTAATAAGCACACGACGGCTACTTGAAAATACATTAAATGGCGCGTCTGGCTCTTCTACAATAACTTTTGAAACATTAAATAATGCCGCGCCAAGCTCTACTTGCGCGCCTATATCAATATTTAAACTGTAAAATACCGACTCACTTAGCCACACATTACCCGGCGTTGGCCCGCTATTAGCAACTTTAGTTTCACCGGTTAGGGTATCTTTAACTTTTAACTGCCCTTTTAGCGGGTACGCATTAGATGCCGCTTTTACTGAGCTAAACTGCATCTCATCATCGGCAAACAACATAGTGTCGAAATACACCATTTGCGCCGTTTTTAAATTTTGGCTATGTGCTTGAGTAATAAAAGCGGTGTCCAGAACATGGTCGCTTGCAAGTACACGGTCTGCTGCAATAAAAGCACTGCTTTTTTGCGCAATACTTTGCCCTATTCGCTCAGTAACCATCGACAGTGTAAGCACGGTTAAAACAGCAAGGGCGATAGCTGCGCTTATAACCGTGAGCTCACCACGGCGAAATTCTCGTGAAAATAACTTAAGCGCTAACTTAACCCACATTAGCAACGTCCTCTACTTGGCTTTTTACCAGTAAACCCGCTTCTATTTGAATAATGTGCTCACATTTTTGTGCAAGCCCTTCATCGTGAGTTACCAAAATAAGCGTAGTGCCGTGTTGCGTGTTTAAATCAAATAATAAGGATTCAATCATTTTACCGTTTTTGCTGTCTAAGTTAGCCGAAGGCTCATCAGCAAATAGTATTTTAGGTGTACCAATAAATGCTCGCGCAATAGCGACACGTTGCTGTTCACCGCCAGAGAGTTGCGACGGGTAATGATCAATTCGATGGCTCAAGCCTACTTTTTCAAGCAAAGCAATTGCTTGCTCTTTCGCATCACTTTCGCCAGCAAGCTCTGCTGGTAGCATAACGTTTTCAAGTGCCGTTAAGCTTTGTACTAACATAAACGATTGAAACACAAATCCAATTTTAGCCGCGCGCAGTGCAGCACGCTCTTCTTCATCTAAATTGTGTAATGGTTCACCATCTAAAAATATTTCGCCGCTGCTTGCGGTATCCAGCCCCGCTAATAAACTGAGTAACGTTGATTTACCAGAGCCCGACGTGCCAACAATAGCAACAGACTCACCATGCTTGACATTAAAGCTGATGTCGCTGAGGATGGGCAGCTCACCTTCAAAGGTAGAAACTATTTTAGACAAACCATTAACCTGAATTATATTTAATTGAGAAAGCGCTGACATATGACTCATTCAATCCTTCGTTTAGTATTCATTTTATTTTTAGTTATCAAACCGCTGAGCGCAGCAGCCGAAAACACGATTTTAATACTCGGTGACAGTTTAAGCGCAGCCTACGGACTTCAACAAGAGCAAGGCTGGGTAAAATTGTTACAAGATAAATACGATGACGAACAAGCCGACATTGAACTTATCAACGCCAGTATTAGTGGCGAAACATCTGGTGGAGCCCTACGCCGTTTAGATGCATTGCTTGAGCAATACGAACCCACTCATGTACTTATTGAGCTAGGTGCTAATGACGGTTTACGTGGTTTCCCAGTTAAAAAAATGCAAACTAACTTAACGTCTCTTATTCAAAAAAGCCAAGCAGCTAATGCGATGACCGCCTTAATGGAGATTTACATTCCCCCTAATTACGGCCCGCGTTACAGTAAAATGTTTACTGACACTTTTTCGCGCGTTAGCGAAGAGACAAATGCGCATTTAATGAACTTTTTTATGCTAGATATTGCCAGCCAATCTGATCTAATGCAAAACGATAGTTTACACCCTAACAAAAAAGCTCAGCCATTAATACGAGATGAGATGTATGACTCGATCAAAAAGTGGCTAAATAAAGACTAGCTAATTAATACACCGCAAGGGCGCCTTTTTAGGCCTCTTGCGTAATAAACACCCAAACAAACAATCGCTTATTGATTTTTAAAAAAATACACGTACTATTGCAAACAACGTCGGTATGTAGCGCAGCTTGGTAGCGCACTGTCATGGGGTGGCAGGGGTCGAGAGTTCGAATCTCTCCATACCGACCATTAATACCAATCCGCAATAATACTTAATCATTTTGCGGGGCTAAACGTGTCGCTACCTGTGTTAAAAAATTCTCATTTAGAACAACTAAATAGCGAATTTTTTGCCTAGCTATCAACACGTTTTTCCATCCTAAAAATAGATCACTTAATTAAGCGAATTGGTATAAACCCCTTCTATATCAATAAGTTAAACTTCTCTTCAAAATATAGCCAAAATCCATCTGTTTTGATTCTACAATTTATCCGTAGCACTATCTTATTTAACTAAGCGCACTTAATAAAACTGAGTTTAGCTGGCTAGTTTTGTGGTTTTTGATGGGGGTTGTATTTAATTGTTATTAACTTGAAGTGGCCTTTGTGGAATCTATATGAAGGCATTTGATTTCAATTTATTGAAATTAAAATAAAAAAGCGCTCTAAGCGCTTTTTTATTAAAGTACTAGTGCTTGCGCCCTACACCATTACGTACCATATCTTGCCCTGTTTGGAATACATCTTCTGTAATACTGCGCGCTAAAAGCAGCTTTTGTTGGTCGTCAAACACGGCTACAAAACGACTACCATCACTATTGTTTGTTGCCATACCAACGCCCGAAACACCCTTAAGGCCAAGACCGCCGTTTTCTACATTTAATAAAAAGCTTTCTAATTCGGCTAGACTAGAAATTACATCATTTTCTTTATTCATTTTGACACTCTTTTAGTAAGGCTTTTAAATCATTATGGTGGCTATTTTATATAGAAGAGCCAAAAACTTAAACCCTTGGCTCAGGTTAGTCACTAAATCGACTTTATAGCTAACTCTAAATTGCTTAGCGCACAACCAAACTCTTTTGCATTGATGCGATGATACTGCGTGTCACTCGTTGCTGTAAGGCTAATTATAAACTCGTCTTGTTGGGCTACCGCACTTTGCTCTTGGCTTAAACACATAGCTTGAGTAAGTGAACGCAGTTTTGAATTTGTTAAAATTGAGCCAAAACGCTGCACTGGCAGTGGAGGTATTTTTATAGCGGGTAACGCTTCATCTATTGTGCGTGCGCTTAAGGTAAACGTGTTATTGGTAATTTCAATTACACTGCTTGTAGGCCAGTACGAATAGCTATAGCTCTTACTCTCAGGTTGGACTTTACCTTGGTTAGCCAAATGCACTACACCACTTTTGCCTATTACGGTTATTAAACTACCTTCTGGCGATTTAATAACAACTAAGGCTGTATTTTCATCAATACCAAATCCATGTTGAATCTCTGTTTTAGTATTTTTCACTTCGTTTTTATTTAGCGTTGCTGCAAGCCTAAATGTACGGTTTTGTTCGCTAAATTGAATATCTAGTACACCAAAGTTAAAACTGCCCAGCCCACCAGCATTAGTGTTATTTTCACTTTTACGAAGTGCCTCAAGGCTTGTCGTATTTGTAAGCATGCCCGTCACTTTACTTTGGATTGCAGCACCGGCTCCTTCACCTACAATTACTGGGCGAGTTTGCAATGCTTGCGTCCACGGGTATGGGTTATTGTTTTGATCAAATAATACCTTATGAGTTAATGCTGCATTACCGCTATTAAACATCACACCGGTACTATTTTTAATAAGTGATACAAGTGCATTAGTGCCATTTTTACATAAAGCGTATTCGGCCTTTGTGCGATCGGGATAAATCACTTCACGGTTATACACATTCATTAATGTATTTCTAAGCGCTGGTAATTCATCGCACGAGTTACTCGTAATCGCTTTAGCAAGCGCTGGCGTTAGTGCTAACCATTGAGTGTTTATATTTGATTGTGCCAAAAGACTTTGCGCTACATCTGCCGACTCATAAGGGTCGCGGCTCGAAGCCGTAATAGCAAGCATGGTTGGTTTTGCGTTATTAACTTTTAAACTGCCCGACACAAATTGTAAAATATTATTAGTCGCAACCTCATTATTAAAATCGGTATTTACTTGCTCTTTTACACGCTCACCGTTTTTATTAAGTAGCGGTACTTCTAGCATATCAAATACAAAGTTGTACTCTTGCTGAGTTAGACTTTCTAATTGCTGATTATTTATATCGCGCCACTGCCAGAGTAAATCTGTTTTTGATACGCTATTTGACGATTTACTTTGTATGGTTTTAAGTGTTTTTAATACAGCCGTTTTTGCCTCAACATTATTATTAGGCCAATGCTGCGCGATGTTTTTTATTTGAGAGCTGCTAAGTGTATATAAATTATGTGACTTACCATCAATAACAGCCTCTTTTTGGCAATTATTAAGCTTGGCGCTAGTACAGGTAGTAAGCTCTGACCCCACTAAAATTAAAGTTTGGCTTTGCTCTTGAGCTACTGCATTTATTGAAAAACCGGCACCGAACAATGCCACTACCATACCCAGTAACTTCGGCTGTTGATCACGTAAAAATGCACATATCATAATGTAAACTCTAATATAAATAATAAAACTAATGTGCTGTAGTTTAACAGCTAGCCACTTGCGCCTAAATATATTTTTATAAATGTTAAATAATTCAAGTCTCTGAAAAACGTTCGGGTTAAGCACTGCATTTAAATACATTGTTTAGTTTGCCCCTCTGGCTTTGTAAATATTATCTAAACAAATTTAAACGGAGCATTTATTGACCAATTTCATTGTTTAAATTACGGTGGTGAATTATTTTATGTAACTGGGATGAAATATGGACTTTTCTAATGAAGAGATAAATTTTTTTGCTGAGTTATTTAAGCCCAATACAAAGTCACATGCTCACAACAGTCACGTTTTAACGTTACAAAGTTCAGTACCAGCCAATATTGCTCACTTACTTAGTAGCGCTAATTTAACCCTGCTCGCAGAGGTTGCACACTATCAGTTATGGTTTCCGTTGGACTTGAAAATTGATAGCGCCGGTATAATCAAACCGATTTTAACCGCCCCCGAAGTAATAGACACACAAGGCACACTGCGCAGTTGGCGCTGGAGTGAGCTAAATATTAAAAGCCAAGGGTTTAAAATTGAATCAATATCAAACACGGGGATGTTTTTAAAACCCCTCAGAAAAGGTAACCATTTAAATAAATCACAGCACATGGAATTTATTTTACCTAACAAACAAAGTATTTCGATGGAAATAGAACCCGTAAGGCAAAGCACGCAAGGTATAGCCGCTAAAATAACGCAAATTCATAGCGGTCAAGAGCAACTAAGAGCTTACCTATTTGAAGAACATAAGCGTCAACATGCTAAATTATACGAGAATGGACAATTAGTTGAGCAGCTAATTTAATAGGTGTTTACCCCGCTATACTTGCATTTAGTTGGCTTTATTTAACCCCCTCTCAATGTTAATCTGTACCCTTATTAATAAATCATAAGGATATGACAATGCCAGGTGCTTTTGCGCACATCACTGCTGTTAATATTGCAACGCAAACCAAGTCACTCGCTAAAATGGATATGCCTAAAAAAGCAAAGCTTATTTTAAGCCAACGCCAAGCATACCTTGAACTAGGCTGTGTAGCCCCCGATTATCCTTACTTAGCTGTAGCGCAGCCTGGCCAAAATGCGTGGGCCGACCTAATGCACTATGAGCACACAAGCGATTTACTTAAAGCAATGATTGAATACTGTAAAACACTTGAAGGTGAAGCATTTGAAAAGTGTTTTTCCTGGTTATGCGGTTATATGGCCCATGTTGCTGCAGATATAACAGTGCATCCGGTTGTTGAATTAAAAGTAGGCCCTTACGCGCAAAACCAAACGGCGCACCGTACCTGCGAAATGAATCAAGACGCGTTTATTTGGCAACGTTTAAACTTAGGTGAGTTAGGTTATGCTGACCGCGTGCAACAAAATATTGGATCTTGTACTAACAAAGACGATAATTTTGATACCGATATTGCAAAAATTTGGCGGCATGCTTTATTAACGGTTCACCCAAGCTACGCAGCACAACACGCTCCTAACTTTAATTCATGGCATAACGGTTTTCAGCTTGTAGTAAATAATGTTGAAGAAAGCTATCGATTATTTGCCTGTGCACGCCATGTTGCTGCTAATTTAGGCTTGTTTTATCCTCGCCCAAACGAAGTAGACCCCACTTTTATTGAACATCTAAAAACGCCGCACGAGCCTATGCATTACAACGATATTTTTGACTTTGCCGTTAGTAACATTCAGCACTACATAACCATTATTGCCAATGCCGTATTTTTAGATACTGATTACAGTGCAATTAAAAATTGGAACCTAGATACAGGCTACGATGAACACAACACGATGACGGTATGGAGCCAATAAAATGAAACACTTACTTTATATAAGCCTCATAGTATTACTTAGCGGTTGCTACACTCCTAAAAAAAACAATCCAGAAGTGATGGCCGACTTAGCCTCACAATTAAAAGATATTGCTACAGCCGTTGATGGCACACTAAAATTTAGTGAAACATCCTATTCAACAACTGATGAGTTATTAAAAGCCGCTGTTAATAACGATTTAAGCAAACTTGCACCTTTTGGGGAATACACGCTTATTGTAAACGTACAAGATGATAACGCAGTGCTACTTTTATGTGATGCCAATACTGCTTTAATTGAAGATGCAGGCTGTACTGCTCAATCAGATATACAGCATTGGGGAGCAGGAGTTATTCATCAGTGCGAAATAACTATAAACGCCCAACAGCTCTGTAACTAGGTAATAAAATACCTGCTATACATTTAAAGTTGAGCCGTCATCTCTTTGGGGTTAAACACTAAGCCATGGCGGCTAACATGCTCTGCAAAATTTTCGGCTGACATTGGTTTCGCAAAGTAAAAGCCCTGAAATTCTTTACACCCCATTTGCGCCATTATTGCTACTTGCTCTTGGGTTTCTACTCCTTCGGCTACACACTTAATATCAAGCTCTTCACACATAACGTGCACCGCTTTAACTAAACTTTTTTGACGCGTAGAGCTTGTTACTTGGCTGATTAATGAGCGATCTAACTTGAGCTTGTTAATAGGGTAATCGGCAAGGCGTGCAATATTAGAATACCCCACTCCAAAATCATCAACCGAAATAGTAAAACCCCACGATTGCAGTGTTTGCATAAGCTTTAGCGAATGCGCTTGGTTTGCCTCAAGAGAAGTTTCAGTCAGTTCTAACTCTATTTGAGGTGGCTTTACGTTGAAGTCGGCAAGGTATTTAACCAGTTTTGACATAAAATCGGTTTGGCTAAAATCAATTAGAGATATATTTATTGCCACCGGCACACTCGGTAAACCCGCCTTAGTCCAATTGGAAATTTGAGCGCAGACTTTTTGAATAATCAGATCGGTTAACCTACTGACCATTCTGTATTCTTCGGCAATAGGAATAAATACCACTGGCGACACATTACCTAGTATAGGACTGTTCCAACGCGCTAAAGCTTCAAGCCCTATACATTTACCCGTTGCATCTACTTTAGGTTGATAGTGTACCGACAAATCGCCCTGCTGAAGCGCTTCATCTAATAACATCGAAATTTCGTATTTTTCGATAAAAGCTTGTGATTGTTTTTCGTTATAACCACTTAGAGGCATATTACAGTTTGCAACTTTAAGTGCTTCGCACGCATTGCTAAGTACTGTTGTGCTGTTTTTTCCGTGATCAGGATACTTTGCAAAACCAAATAAAAATGATTGCTGACACTTAGTGCCAAACACATTATAAGTTTTATCTAATGTATTTTTTATTTGCATTAATAGCTTATCTTCAAGCTCGTTTTGCGAGTTTGCGCCAATTATAAAAGCAAGCTTTCCTACTCCTATATGGGCACACAACAACGGCCCATCTGCCATCGCCTTTAAACGCTTGTACGCATTAATAAGTAATGCTTGAGAGTCGGCTTTAGTGAGCTTTAAATTTAAGTATTCACTATTTGCACTTTGGGTAACAACGATAAAAAAACCTTTTTGGTATTTGCTTGTTAATCTGTCGCATTGTAGCTCAAACCATTCTCTATTAGGTAGTTTTGTTTGCGAGTCTCTAAAGCGTAAACGTTTATTTTCTTGTTCCATCATCGATAAATTTTGTTTAATGAGCTGTTCTTGCGTGCAATCGTAAAAGTCGTATACACGGTAGTTAGTACTCATTGTTATTTGTTGGTAGCAGGCTTTAAAATAGCTTTTTTTGTACTTCACAATTTTATTTTGAGCATTAGGGGCGTCAAAAACTAAAGTAGGAAATAAATGAGAAAGGTTAACGCATTCTTCTTTTAATTCTTTTTTTATACCAAACATATCAATAGCGTGTTGATTAAAATCAGTAATGACAAGATTTTCGTCAACAATAATTTTGGCTTTATTTGATTCGGTGAACAGGCTTCGATAAAGCTCATTTTTATCTTTAAGGTGTGTATTAGCGCTTATCATTGTTTTGTTTAAACGCTTAGCAGCCACAATTGTGCGTGCTACAGCAAGGGGAATACAAATGTTAAAAAATAAGAATATTAGCCCTGTAATGTATAAGCTGGCATCGGGAAGTTGCTGAGCAATGCCAGTTAAGCCCGATACATCAACGTTATTGATGATCATATAAAACGGTACAATATTTAATACGCCATAAGCAAGGGCTGTTCTATAACCAAGTAGCATAAGTGCTATTATTGGGCAGGAATACATATACATAGAGCCCACTTTAGCAAGCTCTAGGTCTGTTAAAAATAAGTTCATTGACACGCTAGCAGCTACAATGGCTACTAAAAGTACATGAGCGCTGAAGTGATAAAAACGCTTACTTGCTATAAGCAAACCGCATACAGTCGCAAAAAAACTGCTTGTTAATACAACAATATAAATTAAGTTAAACTCAATAGCGCTTGCGTACGTGTGGCACACCACAGCAAAACATAACACCATTACTAATGATAGAATAATGCGCAGTGCACTTACTCGCCAATTAGCAACCTGATCAGGGGCTGAATAGTGATCGTTTAATAAAAAGAACCTATTGAAAAAATGCATAATAAACAACAGTTAAAGCTCATTCTTCTATTAGACATTGATAACTTGTTAAAATCAATCAAATGAATATAATTTCTATTTACATTGTTCTATAAAATAGACAGGTGTAAACCTGCTCGTTAGCCATTAAACATTCATTTTTCGAGTGTTTTTACAGTTATCCTCTTTAAGCGCGAAACCACTGCACCCTAAAAATTCACCGTGCTTAGATTTACGTTTACGCATTTCGCGACCACACTTTTCACAAATTGGATGCTGCGTTTTACACTCTGTATTCACACATTGTGAATACGTGCTTTTATCAACTGATGGGCTACTACAGCTTTTACACACTCGTAGTTTAGTTACGCAAATCTGCGTATTAGTACAGCTATAATAATCACCATACTGACCCGTTTTTGGCACAATTAATCCGTCGCTGCACGTATTACACTCTCTTTGCTTTAGTTGCGACTTGTTAAACAACGTGGAGCCGATTTGAATAGGATAATCGTCATTTACTAGTTCTTTTACAAACGCTGAGCATGCATAAGGGTCTGCAATTAAATACGCTTTATGTTTTGCGCGCGTAATACCTACATAAAGCAAACGCCTTTCTTCTGAGTGAGTGAATTCATCTTGCACTGGTAATAACGACTCCACCAGGACGTTATTTTGATTATCGCTAGGAAACCCTAATTTACCTTGTTCAAAACCAATAATAATACAGTAATCGGCTTCAAGCCCCTTAGCGCTATGCAATGTCCAAAAATAAAGAGGGTTTGTATGCTTTTTATCTTTTAAATGCTGCTGCACGCTATTTAACATGTATCGGTATCGACTAAGTATGGCAATGCTCGCTGATGCATCGTTTTTTTGAATAGTGCTTATGCTCTGCTGTACTTTTATTTCTATCGATTTAGTGCCTTGGTATAAATCGTCTAACAAAATAACTTGTGGTGTGGTTACTTGCGTATGTGTGCTGATCTGCTTTTTATATTGCTCAGGGTTTTGCATTACAAAGCGCCCCGCTACATCACTAATACTATTGTTATATCTAAATGTTTTTTGCAACATAGTAAGTGAGTGGCTGCCCACTAATTCATTAAAGCGTGTAGTAAGCGCTAAATTACCACCCGAGAACCGATAAATTGCTTGCCAGTCATCACCTACCGCAGTAAAGCGTATTCCTTTGCCATATTTTAATATGGCATTTAAAAAAACCATACGCGCACTTGATATATCTTGAAACTCATCAACTAAAATGTGGCTCCATGGAATATTAAAATCTCCGCTTACTATCGCCTTTGTTGCTTGAATAATCATGTCGTCAAAATCAATGGCATTTTGCGTGCTTAGTTCATTTATATAAGCGTCATGAATTTGCACTAACAAGTTTGCATATTGTTGATAGTTTTTAATACCACTTTGCTTGATGCGCTGCGCTATTTGCTTATTACTTAGTTGCTCCACTCGAATAGCTTGTAAGCATTTTATGTACTTATCAATGCCTTGCTGTAACTGTCCTGAGTTATTTAAAGTATGAAATATTTCGTCGTTACTTAAAGATGTTAATTCAACATTATGCTGCTTTAATTGTTTAGCGAGAGTTTGCTCTAGCTTTCCTTCTACCCAGTTGTAATGAAAGGTTTCGAGTAAAGTGGTGCCATTTTGTTTATGTAACTTACGCTTAAATGCAATTTGCTCGTTATAGTGTTTTTTATCTATATCGGCACGAGTATTCCCTTGCCTATCAATGCCAAAGTGCTCTAAGTAAATATCGTATTGAGGTATATAAAAGTCTGGTTGGTATTGCCCACTTAGCTCTGCGCCTTGATTAAAGTGATAATTCACCTCATAACTGTGCGCCACGCAATTCAAATGTAGCCAGTTTGAAATAAGCACTTCCTGATAACTTTTTACTTTATGACCCGCAAGGCTACGGTATTCGTTATCGCGTACGTATCGCTCGTACTGTGCATTATCTTTAAAGCTAAATATATCAATCGGCTCATGGAGTAAATCTACAAATGTTTTTAAAAACTGTGGCTCGGTTTGTATTTTTTTACTTACCCACCCAGTTAACCAACTATTTAATTGAACTGGGTCGGTTGCAAATTTTGACAATTCGATTGGCTTTTTAGCACTTTGTAATAATTTAAGCCCAAGCGCATGAAACGTTAAAATAGTCGGTGCTTTGGTATGCAATTTTGCATACGTGGCGCGTTTAATAAAGCGCTCTTTAAGCTCATTTGCTGCTGTTTTATTATAGGCCAGCACCAAAATTTGCTCAGGCTTGGCAATATCACACGCTATTAGATCTAACGATTTTGCGACCATCACAGATGTTTTACCTGTGCCTGCTGCCGCTAATACTAGGTTTTTATCGTTATCGCGTATAACCGCTAAGCGCTGCTCTGTTGTTAATGGATTTGACTCTACTTGATTAAAAAAGTCATTTTTAAGAGTTAGCTGTTTTTTTTCATATTTATGGCGCAGCTGTGCGATTGCATCGTGAGTATTGGGTGTGGAGCTCAGTATATTTAAAAATTTAATACTGCTTGGCGATAAGTGTTGTTGCCATGTATTTGTACTTTGAGCGTATTGTTTAGCAAGTAAAAATACTTCGTTATT
Organism: Pseudoalteromonas sp. SG43-4; assembly: GCF_014164325.1. Taxonomy (NCBI): domain Bacteria; kingdom Pseudomonadati; phylum Pseudomonadota; class Gammaproteobacteria; order Alteromonadales; family Pseudoalteromonadaceae; genus Pseudoalteromonas; species Pseudoalteromonas sp. SG43-4. The sequence goes on from NZ_JACJFB010000028.1 coordinate 18,433, forward strand.
AAGTATTTTCATGGAACTATCACGTAAAAACTCATCTAAAGCATAACGCTTTAGCAAAGCCTTGGCGTTATTTACTTTTTGCTCAAGCATGGCTGAAAATTGCGTATTAAGGGCGGTATTTAAAGACTTAGCTTGTGCTTTGTTTAAAAAACTAATTGATGTATTGCTACTATCACACAAATTAATTTTGGCGCTAAATAAACGATTTTTAAGTATTGAGTAATTATCAAAGTCTTTAATTAAAAATGTCCGTGCGGGAGCACTTCTAAAATGCACAACAAGGCGCTCTTGTTCAATAGTTACGTGTTTAATACGGGTAAAAAAACGGCCTAGCCAACTTGGAGTAGCAATATACTGCGCCATAATACTCAATATGAAGATATGCTTTGGCTTGATTGTAACATACTCTTTTATATTACATTTAACGCTAAATAGTAGTCATTTATCAAGCAACCTCTTAGCAGGCTGACTTTTAAAACTTAATGTTATCATTTTACTCACAACCATTAACAATTTTAAACATTTACAGATAGTGTGTTGTGTAACAATGCACAAATACACTTAATATATTTACCAGGTATATCCGCAATTAAACAATTACTTATAGCTAATTCAGTGGTTAAAAGGAGCTAACATGCTTAAAAAGTGCATTACCACAACTGCTTTAATTTTATTATTATGCGCCTGTACAACAGAAACAGAGTCGAATTTAGTAAAAACAAAAGGAATTTGGGCAGGCTTTGAACTGATTTCTGACGGTAACCGCACGCGTGTTAACGCAGAGCTAAATGCGGGAGATGCTAATGGCTCAAACATTATTTTAAGCGATAGCGACTCATTGCAAGCTGTTGTTAATAACACTGCTATTGTACTTACAAAAGATACCGACTTTTTAGACGTTGATTACCAAGCGTATATAAATGCTACTGATGATAACCAACAGTTTGATATAAAATTTAAACGAGACGATGGCATAAATGCGAATTCAGGTGTGGAACTACCTTTAAATTTTATTATTTTAACCCCGAGTAACAACCAAACTTTTAGTATTAATAGTCCCCTTACAGTTCAGTTAGATGGCACTGATCCCAATAGTACTAGTCAAGTAGAACTTAGCAGTAGCTGCACTAACAATAATAATGAAACACTTTTACAATCAATGCTTTTTGCGCTTAGTACTTCGCGCCTTGAAATAGATTTGCAAAGCTTAGATATGTTTAGCAGCTCGCAAGTAGATCAAAGTAAAACGTGTAGTTTAACAGTTAGTGTAAAGCGTGAACGACTAGGTAGTATTTCGGGTGAGTTCGCAAACCAAAGTTATATTAAAGCCCAGCAATCACGCGCTATTAAAAATATGACTTTAACGTTTTAATTTGCACGCTAATTTACTCAGCGTTAAGCTACGCCTTTATTAAGTAATTTTACCAATTGTAATTGCCCTCCTTATTTATAGGAGAACAAATAACAGTTGATATAAAGGTTTATTATGACTAACAGCACATACCCTATTGGCACACCAGGCAAAAAATGGAATAACAACGATAAAGCCCAGTGGTTAGCACGCCAAAACATTAAACGCAGTTACCAAAACGAAGTCGTAACGCTAATTAATGACCTTAAAAGCACCTTAGATATAGAGCAATACGGCGAGCTTAATTACGCCGCTGGTACTTACCCATTATATATATTAAAAACGCCTAACTTTAATGCCAATAAACCAACTGTTTTAATCACAGGTGGTGTACATGGCTACGAAACCAGTGGCGTACATGGCGCACTTAGATTTGCTAAAACATCCGCTATGCAACACTCTGAGCAGTTTAATATTGTTGTTGCGCCCTGCATTAGCCCTTGGGGATATGAAACAATAAACCGCTGGAACCCTGATGCTATTGATCCTAACCGCTCATTTTACGAAGGCAGCCCAGCACAAGAGTCAGCAGCTATTATGGCGTTTGTAAAATCACTCAATGTAGACTTAGTTGCTCATATTGATTTACACGAAACAACCGACAGCGATAACAGTGAATTTAGACCCGCACTTGCTGCCCGTGAAGGCACAACAAACACTAATTGGAACATACCTGATGGGTTTTATTTAGTGGCCGATACCAATAAGCCTGAGCCTGAATTTCAAAAAGTAATTATCGAAGATGTAGCAAAGGTCACGCACATTGCACCGAGTGATGAAAATAACCAGTTAATAGGCGTCCCTCAAGAGCAATTTGGCGTTATTAATTACGCAGCACGCGATTTAGGTTTGTGTATGGGCTTTACAGATGCACCCTATGTAACCACAACAGAGGTATACCCTGATAGTCCAACAACCACAGATGAAGAATGTATTTTGGCGCAAGTAGCGGTTATTAAAAGCGCCCTTAACTATATTAAAGCACTTTAATAAGTTTGCAGCCGCTTGTACCCTATTGGCTGCTAAACTAAATTTAGATAAAAAGCTAATTTAGGAGGTATTAATGGAATACAAAAATGAAAACGGACACGTTAATTTATCGCTTGAAAATAATATAGTTATTGCACAATTTAGCGGAAACCTAGAACTTGAGCTTTTAAGTAATTTTAAAACAGCGCTTTTTGAAACCATTCAATCATTTAAAGGCGAAAAATGGGGTTATATAAGTGACTCATCAAACGTTGTAGCTGCAACCCCACAGGCCGAGCAAGAAATGGTAGCCATAAGCCACAGCATGCAGCAAAACAACTGTTTAATTAGCGCGTTTGTGCTTACATCACCTATTGCTATAAGCCAAATGCAACGAATAATGCAAAACGCCAAAAGAGACGTTACTTTCAAAGATTGTCTTTTTGATAATCTAGAATCTGCAAAGCATTTTATTTTAAATGAATTAAACAATGACTTGAGCTAGGTAGAGCTCAAATCGTTGTTTATATAGAGCTTATATAGTGTACTAATTTTTATAAAATTGGCTGTCTTTGGTTATAGTAATGCTGGCATCTTCTTGCGCTGTTACTATAAATTGTAACTTACTCACTTTGTGCGCAATATTGTAACCATCGGCTGTTACAGTAACGGGGACTCTTTTCATTGCACCTGGCTGTATAAGTGTAGAACTTGGACTTGAGAGTGTTGCTTCTGGCAAGCCCTCTATGGCAATACTGTAATGCAGTGCTTGCTGCGTTTTATTAATAATAGTAAGTGTATAAGGGTTTTCTACCAGGCCCTCGTAGTTCACTCTATAAAGCGCATTCCTATCGCGTAGTACTGAGGCTTCTATTGGTGTGCGTTGCAGCATCCATGCAAACATAGAAATGATTAACAAAGCCGTTAATGCGCCGTATCCTATTAGTTTTAATCTAAATGGATTGGTTTTTTTGCCTTCCATTTGTTTTTCGCTGGCGTATTTAATTAAGCCTTTTTGATAACCAAATTTCTCCATGGTATCGTCGCAAGCATCAATACATAAGCCACAGTTTATACATTCATATTGTAAGCCATTTCGAATGTCTATACCTGCCGGGCAAACCTCTACACATAAGTTACAGTCTACACAGTCACCTAAGTTAAGCTCTTTTGGATCGGCTTTGCGTTTACGCGGTCCACGACTTTCACCGCGCTTGCTATCATAGGTAACAAGCAACGTATCTTTATCAAACATAACAGCCTGAAAACGAGAATACGGGCAAGCAATCGTGCACATTTTTTCGCGTAAAAACCCTGCATTACCGTAAGTACAAAAAGCGAATAAAAACACCCAAAAGCTCGTAATACCTGACCATTCAAATGTAAGCATTTCCATATACAAACTTTTTGCTGGAATAAAATACGCCATAAACGAGGTGGCGGTTAAAACTGAAATAATAATCCACGCACTGTGCTTAGTTATTTTTTTGCGCCAAGTACTTAGCGTCCACTGAGATTTATCTAATTTAATTCGCTGATTTCGCGTGCCTTCTATGCGCTGCTCTACCCACGAAAACATGAGCATCCATATTGTTTGCGGGCACGTGTATCCACACCAAACCCGACCAAGCCAGTTGGTTACAAAAAATAACGCAAAAGCCCCCACCATGAATAGCAAGGCTAAAATCATAAAATCTTGAGGAAGGAGTGTTAAACCAAAAATAGTAAAGGTTTGCGTTGCCACATCAAGCAGCACAGCTTGTTGACCGTTATATTGGATCCACGGTATTGCAATAAAAGTTAGCATTAACAGCCAACCTAAATTACGGCGTATGCGCTGAAAAAATCCTTTTTGCTCGCGGATATAAATTGGCCCTTCGGTGTTATAGGGCTTAATGATCATGTCTTCTTCTTTAATATCAAACTTCATAGTACTTGCTTCATAATGACGGGTATTACGCAAGCATTTGCAACTTTCAGACCAAGCTGAAAATTTATTTACATTATTGATATTAAACGGTTTATTTCAAAGCAATAAAATAAAATTCGCGACATTAAACGCACTTCGCGATATATCACGAATCTTTAGCAATCCCTAACTTTCGCATTTTTGAGCGTAGTGTACTCTCAGGTAAGCCCAATTTAACTGCCGCTCCTTTATCACCTGATATTTGCCAGTGCGATAACACAAGAACAGAGGTTATATGCTGCTTTTGCGCTTCATCGAGCGTAAGTGAAGGATTAATAACTACTTCACCACCCGCTTGCAAAGGCTGACTTAGCTGAAGTACCGCTTGATTAGATAAAATAGCTTCGCGTTCAAGTACATTTTGCAGCTCTCTAATATTGCCTGGCCAATCGTAAGCCTGCAGCTGCGTAATTGCTTTTTTACTTAGCCCTTTTAAATTTTTCCCGAGCCGTTTATTTAGCTGCGCAATCAAATTAGCGCATAAATAAGGAATATCTTCTTTTCGATCTTTAAGGGCAGGTACTTTTATAGGAAATACATTGAGCCGATAATACAAATCAATTCTAAACGTGCCTTTTTGTACCATTTCCCACAGGTCGCGATTAGTCGCTGCAATTACTCTAATGTTTACTTTTAGCGTGTTGCTGCCACCCACGCGTTCAAACTCTTGTTCTTGCAGGACTCTCAGTAATTTACTTTGCGCCTCAAGTGGAAGCTCTGCTATCTCATCTAAAAACAAGGTGCCTTTATCAGCAAGTTCAAAGCGCCCTTTACGGCGGTCATTGGCACCTGTAAACGCGCCCTTTTCATGACCAAACAATTCCGATTCTAGCAAGCTTGGGGTAAATGCGGCGCAATTTACTTTTATAAAAGCTTGTTCGCTACGCTTGCTTAGTCGATACAAATTACGGGCTACTAATTCTTTACCCGTGCCATTTTCGCCAAGTATAAGCACTGTGCTGTCGGTTTCACTTACCAGTTTTATTTGATCTAACATGGTTTGAAATATATGGCTTTGTCCAACTAGCCCTGAGTCTTGCCAGTCTTCGTTGAGCTCTGCAATTAAGTAGTTGTTTTCATCTTTTAGCTGCTCACTTAAGTGCTTTACTTGAGTAAGTGCCTCTTGCAGTGCATTTTGTGTTTGCTGTTGCAGTGATATATCGCGAAATACCGCTACAGCACCAATTAACTTATCATTTTGATAAACCGGTGTTGAAGTGTATTGAACTGCAAATGAGCTACCGTCTTTACGCCAAAAAACTTCATTTTTAACTTCACGACGTTTTCCATCAAACATGGTGCAGTAAATTTGGCATTCATCAGCGGGATAAGGTGTGCCATCAGCATGAGTATGGTGATGATATTGGTGTATTTTTTTACCTAATAGTTCCTCAGCGCACCAACCTGTCATGCGCTCAGCGGCAGGATTAACAAATACCGCATTACCCGATAGGTCAAAACCGTATATGCCCTCACCTACGGCGTTTAGCAATAATTTGGGATCGTTTAAAAATTGTTTTATCATAAATGCACCTCGCGAAATATCGCGAGCATTATGGCAATTTTATACGCTAAGTGCACTCATTACTTAAAGCGCACTTACGCGTAAATTAAAACGCTATAAATAGTGCTTAAATAACGTTTTTACATCTATTTTTGCACCTAGCCTTGCGGCTATTAAATAAAGTCCTGCAAGTTTTCGGTGAATAAATAACGCATCAACCGGCGGTGTATGCCATTGCTGAGATTGTGCACTAAGAGCAAGCCCTGCATTTTTAATTTTGACCGCGAGTTCGCTATTTTTAAAATCAAATTCCCCTTCTGCTCTTAGCGGCTCGCACGCCATTAAAAATAAATCAATGACGTTGTTTTTATACTCGTCAACTAAGTCATTTTTAAAATAACCTATGTGTGATGCCGCTTTAAGTACACCTTCTCGGTTGTTTTCGCTACCCGCTTTAAATAAGGCTAAGTACGCTAAGCTAAGCTCGGTTGATATTTCTCGCGTTGCACCAAAATCAAATAAAACAATTTTTTGTGTATCAAGCTGATAATGAAAGTTGGCAAAATTAGGGTCGGTTTGAATTAATTTAAATTCAAACATTTCTTTAAAAAACAAATCAATCAGTTGCTCTGCAACAAAGCTTTTTTGACTATCAGGTAGCTCTGTAATGCTCTCAATAGGTTCTGCTTTTATATACTCCATAGTTAGCACTTGTTGTGTGCTGTGCTCTGGATATACGTTGGGTACTTTAAAGTGGGGATTAGTTGCTAATGCATTTTTATAACGTATTAAGTACTGAGCCTCCCGCTTATAATCAGCCTCGGCTAATAACTGCGCCTTAGCCTCATTAATAAGTGGTTTAATATTAAGATCTTTTGGCAATAACCGAGAAATCGTTAATAACGAAATAACGTTATCGACATCACTTACTACACTTTTTGCAATACCAGGATATTGAATTTTAACAGCAAGCTGATCGCCATTTTCTTTATAAGCTAAATGAACTTGCCCTATAGAAGCCGCTGCAAAAGGTCTTAGCTCAATGTGAGAAAAACGCGCTAGCCACTCATCCCCCCATTGCTCTTTTAACACTTCAACAAGCTGCTTATGAGGCATTGGGTTCGCGTCTGAGCGAAGTAAAGCAAGTAACTGAGCTAATTCAGGACTAAGTAGATCACCCGCATCCATTGAAAGCAATTGCCCCAGTTTCATTGCTGCACCACGTAAATGTGATAGCTGTGTGGCTAGTTTTTCAATGTTTTTAGGTTGTAGCAGTAAGCTTTTATTATCCCAACCTTTACCAGTTAGCGCGCTCTTAGCACCATCAACTAACATGTTGGTAGCAACACCTGTGGCAAGTGAGCCTAATTTTGCAAATCGAGAAAGCCGAGAAGTGGGGACAGTACGAGGAGTCGCCATAATATTAAAACCTAATTAGCCTGAAAGTCAGGCTAATTAATACGTATATTGTAAGTAGGTAGATCTACTTATAGACGAGGTACTAGCTTAATTGCGCCTTCAACCACTTTCATATCAAGTGGAAGTTTACTAAGTAGCATCATTTTAGGGTCATCCATGTTTAGAGTATAAACTGGGTTAACCGCTAAAAAAGCATTAATAACATCCATTGCTTGGCTATCAAGCGCACCTAAATTACCTTTAAAACCGCCGGCATCTACACTCGAATCAAGTAATTTAATATTACGTAAAAACACTGCTTTTTTCTCACTGTCGTAAAATGGGCTACCTTCAATTTGCAGCTTTAAACGCACAGGGTATTTAAGAGCGAATGCATTAATTTCAGCGCTAGAATCGGCACCAAGCACAACAACATCGCGGTTATCAGGTCCAATGTTGACACTTAAGTCGTTTACATCAAACTGAACGGGTAAACCCATTAAGCTTACTTTTTCACTTAACTTTGGTAATTGCTTACCCAGTACAGATTCAACCTCAGAGTTGGTAAATGAATATACTGATATGCCTTGCGTGGTATTACAGGCAGTTAAAAATAACGCTGCAATAATAACTAAAATTCTCATGAGAACCCTTTTGTTTATGAATTAGTGATACATAAAAAAGCCGCTATTAAAGCGGCTTAGTAAAATAGTAACCAGCACATATTGTGCTGGTTTTATTAAGCTGCAAGTGTCGCTTTAAGTCGCGTTAGTGTGTCAGGTTCAACTGAACCGTCACTGAGCGCTAATAACTGTTTTAAATAATAGTTTAAATCAGCATGATCGCCACGATGTTTGTCATCTAGCATGGCTACTTGTTCTGCCATTCTAAGTGACTTATCGGTTGAACTTACGTTCGCTAGTATTTCCATGCGAGTAATAAGTTGCTCTTTACTTAATGTTGTTTTAAGCGGTGCTTGATACTGACTTGGTAACGCTTCATTGTTTTCAAGTGCAGTAATTAATGCATCTAAATTAGCTTGCTCAGATTTACTTGTAAGCAATGCAAGTTTATCTTCAATAGCAGCTAGTAGCTTAGTAACCTTTGGCGCTAACGATCTAAATTGCGTGTACCCTTTCACTTTTGTTTCTAGGTCGTGCAACTGCGCTCTTTGATTAACATCACTAAGTGCTGCTTCAAGCTCAGCAAGTTCTGCAATTGCTTGTTTATCTGACTCGTTTTGCTCGAGTTTTTGCTGCTCAAACTCACTACTACGCTTAGTAAATGTTTCATCGTTATACTGACGAAACTTTTGCCATAACGCATTTTCAGCTTTTAAACCAGCAAAGCCAATGGTTTGCCATTGCTGCTGCATTTGCTTCAACTCTTGGCAAGCAGCGGCTAAATCATCGCTTAGTGATAATTGCTGCGCTTTTTCTACTAGTTCATTTTTAAGTGCTGCATTACTTTTATGAAATGCGTTTAATAAAGCCAGTACTTGTTGTTGCTCATTTTTATAACGATCGTTTAGTGTACGGTATGTTTTAGGGTCAACTTTACCCACACTGCGCCACGCTTTATTTAAACGATTGTATTGGCTTTCATATTGTTTCCAATCAAAGTCATCCTCAGCAGTTGGCTGTAAATGGAGCGCATGCATGTCGTTAATAATACTTTCACGTTGTGCTTTTGATGCTTCGCGTTGCACTTCTTGCTCTGCGAAGTAACTACGGCAAGGCGCAAATAACAGCTCGATCTGTTCATCAAACTGCACGCCTTGTTGCTTTTCTTCATCTGTATCTAAACGACCTAACTCATTCCAACGTTTACGTAGCGCTTTTACTTGCTCTGCGCGTTGTTGTGGGTCTGTACACTCTTCGCTTACTAATGCACTTACTTCTTCTAATAAAGCTTTACGCTTTGGTGCTGCAGCGTATTTTTGCCAATCTTTCGCATCTGCAAGTTGCGCTTCAAGGTCTGCTTTTATGTTCACAAGTGGCTGCTGATATTGCTCAGTAAGTGTATTAAATAACTCTTCAAAGCCTTTAAATACGCCAAAAGCAACATTAAAACGACCTTCTTCAATTAGGCGCTTAACATCACGAGCTTTGCGCTTTGCTTGGCTTTGGTTTTTTTCAAGTGGCTTAACTAGCTCATTCATTGGTGCTAAAAATTGCTTTTTATGCCCATTTAACTGTGTTTTAAAGGTACTTTGCAGTGCGCCATCTAAAATATTCAAATGATTACGCGCTGTTTTAAAGCCATTATTAAATTCAGTTAGAGTTGCATCGTATTGTGCTAAATCTTCTGCTGGCTTAATTTCGCATAATGCTACAAAAGCGAGTTTGTACTCTTTAATAGCCGTTGTTAGCTCGGGTAATTTAGCAACTTGAGTAAATAGTTTTTCTAACTTGCTTACAGCGAGTTTTGATTGTGCATTATTAGCAAGTTCTGTTTCGCTAATAGCTTGCTTAGCTTGCGCTACTTTTGCATCAAGCCAATCTTGTTGAATTTGCTCTGGAGTTTCAAGACCAAGCTGTAAGGCATTTTCAATTTCTTCACCCAAAGCTTCAAGTGTTGCAAGTGCTAATAATTGACGCTGTTGTTGCGCTAATTGCTGCTGCTCTTTGTCATGTACCGCTTTTAGCTGTTCAATGTGTGCATCTAACTTAGTCGTAATAGAAATATATTTTTCATCAAGAAGCTTTACACGTTCATCACTTAACCATTTGAGCTCAAGTGCTTGCCACTGGGCCATTAATTCGCCGGCTTGTGAATTTACAACACCAAAATCTGTTTTTTCACGTAAAGCATTTAACTTAGCTAAAATAACACGTGTTGCACTTTCAACCTGAAGTGGCATTTCAATTGCTAAACGCTCATTTTCAATATGCGTTTCAAGTGCTGCTTTTGCATCACCTTTTGCATGTTTTACTAATGGCTTAATTAATTGATGGGTAATAACAAGTTCAACTAACTGAGTTTGTAGCTCTTCGCTACCTTCTTTAAATGCTTTTTCTACTAATTTTGGATTTGCTAAACGTTTTAATAATTTAACGCGTACTTGCAGTTCTTTTTCTGCAAATGCTAACTTTTCGAGTGTTTTAACAGGTGCAAAACGCTCTATGTATTCACTTTTGATTTGCGCTGTTAGTGTACTTTCGCTATTTAAAACAGCATTAGATATTTGCAGCTCTGCTATATCTTTTAATGCTTGATCTTGTTTATACGCTTTCCACCATAGCGGCAAATTGTTTACCTTTTGCAGCGCTTTACGGCGAATTTCAGCTGAGCTATCTTCAAGTGCTAACGTGTTTAATATGGTTGCATCACGTTCAATGTCTAATTTTTCGATAGCATCAAGACGTACTTGTTGCTTTGGGTGTTTCCACTTAGGTGTAAAAAGGTGCTTAAAGATCATGTTCACTAAACCTAGCTATTTCGTTGTCTGATTTGAATTCTTTTTGTAGTTGAGCTTTTGTCTTTTGGATCATTTCACCATTAGCACCAATCGTAAATTGCTCGTTTGATTGAGCCACCTTTGCTTGATACAACATAACCAACTGCACTGTTTGTTGCTTTTGTTCATCTGATAAAACGGTACCGTCTGGCCACTTGCCAGTAGAAGCACCGTATTGTAAGCGTTCGAATAATTCGGGAGTAATATTTTGTACAAGATTGTCGATGTTCATGTCATTTTTTCTTTTTTAGAGTCACTAAAATAATACGATTTACAAGGTACCAAATACAGCCTATGCCTATCGCGGCAGTGTAAGCATACCACTGAAGTGTTTCTTCTTGCGGTTGTAAAAAGTACAAGCAGAAAAAACCACCTAAAAATAAGATAAGCGCCAAAAAGGAGTGATTTATAAACATCTGCTTTTTTTTAATTCGCTGTTCGCGCTGAAGTTGTAAAACTTGCTCGTCGTTTAGCTCTGCAATGTTGCTTTCGCAATGCGGACATTGCTTATGTTTATCTGAAATTGATTTTGCACATTTTGGGCAACGAATAATCGCCATACTTCTCTCCATACTACGCATAAAAAAAGCGCCTTTCGGCGCCTTTATTGTACTTGTTTTATTTCTCGTTGTCTTTTTTGAATTCAAACCAACAACTGATTTAGGGGCTATAATTTTCTAAGTTGCCCACTAAGTTTAATTACTCAGCGTCTTTTGACTGTTTCTCTAAACGCTTTTCCCAAAACGAGGCGTTTTTAATCCCTAATTTAACTGGGTCAAATGTGATTTTTCCGCCTTTTTTCTTCTGATCCTCATAATCGCTCAAACATAACAAAGCTGGCTTAGCTACAAAGAAAATAGCTAAAATACCCAATATGTTAATCCAAGCCATTAAGCCAACGCCAATATCTCCAATAGTCCAGATATAACCTGAATTATTAACCATACCGTATGCAACCATGAACATAATCACAAATTTCACAAGGACAAGCGGGATATTGCCTTTAAAGTAACGATTTAAGTAAGCAATATTTGTCTCTGCAATGAAGTAATAAGCAAGTATTGTGGTAAAGGCAAAGAAGAATAATGCAATACCGACAAATGCTTGTCCAAAGCTGCCAAATACACTAAATAAAGCCATTTGAGTAAAGGCTGCTGAGCCTACTTCAGTCGCTGCATCGACATTTTGTACAATAAACTGTCCTGCTGGTAAATCACCCACAACATTATATTGCTGCGTTATTAAAATCATTAATGCTGTTGCAGTACACACAAAAATGGTATCAACATAAACCGAAAAAGCTTGTACTAAACCCTGTTGAGCTGGGTGATCAACCTCTGCAGCGGCTGCAGCATGAGGCCCACTACCTTGGCCAGCTTCATTAGAATATATACCACGCTTTACGCCCCAACCAATAGCGGCACCAAAACCAGCCTGTGCAGTAAATGCATCACTAATAATTAAATAGAATATATCAGCTACTTTATCTAAATTTAAAAATACCACGATTAATGCCAGTACTATGTAACCCAGTGCCATAAATGGCACTACTACTTGCGTAAAGTTTGCAATACGCTTTATACCGCCAAAAATAATAAACGCTAAAACAATAAGGATGATTGCTAAAGCGACTAACTTAAAGCTACCTACGTCACCAAAGCTAGTAGTAACCATGTTGCCACTGCCAAACACTTGGGTAAACGCATTACCTACTGCATTTGCTTGTACACCAGGTAGAAATACACCACAGGCAATAATCGCCGAAACAGCAAATAAAACAGCTAGCCACTTTTGCCCTAAACAACGGTCAAAATAATACGCTGGGCCACCACGGTATTGCCCGTCTTCTTCTGTTTTATAAATTTGGCCTAAAGTAGACTCTGCGTATGCAGTGCTTGCACCTAAAAATGCAACAACCCACATCCAAAAAATAGCACCTGGCCCACCAAAACCGATAGCTGCTGCCACACCTGCGATATTACCAACGCCTACGCGTCCAGACAACGATACTGCAAGGGCTTGAAAAGATGAGATACCTTTATCAGACGTGTTAGGACTAAATAATAACTTACACATTTCTTTAAAATGTCTAACTTGAGCAAATCGAGTTAATACTGAATAAAACAAGCCTGCGCCTAGGCATAAATAGATGAGTGCATTACTCCAAACAACATCATTAACAGCACTTACAAAAGCTTCCATGGATATCCTCTATAGTTATATTTATTATTTTTAATTACGAGACTCTGCTTTAGCTACTACGCTACATAAGCTTTACGAAATAAGGTTTTACCTCTCCCGTCCCGACTCATGATTTAATTAATCTTAACTTAAGTAACCTAACTTTGTTAACACTTAATTTTCAAAATATATAATTACACGCTTTGCGAAAGGCACTACATCTGTAGTATTTAAATGAAAGTAGATTGATTTGTACCGATACGGTGATGATACGCAGCGAAGAAGCGTTGAAAACGTTTTAAGAATAAAGCTGCTATATGATTATTATTTTTTTATACAAGAGGTTTTATTAAAAGCAAAAAGGGTATCAAAACTATTGATACCCTTTTAGATAAACGTTTTATCTTAAATCATCAACAACATTAACAATAGCCGCTAATGTATCTTGACCAAATTGATACGAACGACGATCTGACCAGCCGTAATCTGGATCCGGTAAAGCGTTGTTATCTTTAAATGGCATTTCAATTGTGTACGTTAATGCTTTGAATTCTTCAGCCGTAGCTGATGAACCTACCGTTAGGTTAGCTTGACCTGGCTCATCTTTTGGATAGCCATGCTCATCTTGAAACTCAGGTGTAATAGTTAAAAGCGCAGCTTTAAAGCTATCTTCTAAACCTTTTAAGCGTTCATCGTAACTTGGAATACCTTCACTACCTGCCACAAAGTTATATGGGATAGCTTCATCGCCGTGTATGTCTAAGTGCATATCTAAGCCAGCTTCGCGCATTTTATTAAGCACTAAGTAAACCTCAGGGCTATTTTCCATGCTTGGTGTTTGCCATTCACGGTTTAAGTTAACACCTTTAGCGTTAGTACGAAGATGTCCGCGTGCGCTACCGTCTGGATTCATATTAGGCACAACGTAAAAAACTGCTTTTGATAGAAGCGCAGCTGCATGTGGGTCTTCGTCATCAAGAAGTTTGTGCAGTAGACCTTCAACATACCACTCTGCCATTGTTTCACCTGGGTGTTGACGTGCTGTGATCCAAATGGTTTTCTTGTCTTCACTTGGCTCACCAATTTTAAGCACACTCATATCGCGGCCATCGAGTGTTTCACCAAGCGTTATTAATTGGCAAGCGCCTTGGCTTTGTGCCCAAGATAATAAATCTAAATGGCGGTCGTAACTGTATGGCGCAAAGTAAGCAAAATATACGCTGCCGCACTCTGGTTCAATTTCAAAGTTTAATGTGCCATTTTCATAGCTTGATGGTACACGAAACCATGTTTGGCGGTCATATGATGCAACGGCTTGGTACCCTTCCCAACCATCTGGGTAAGCTGATTTATCAAGCTCATTAATATTTAACTTATGCAATTGGTAAGGTGTTGTTTCAAGACGAAAGTGAAACCACTGATAAAATTCAGACTGGTGATCTTTATTAATTTCTAATTGAATATTTAAAGGATCGGTGGCTTCAATAACTTTGATATTACCACTGTCGAAATTGCTGCTGATTTTCATGAAAAAACCTTTAGGTTGAATAAGTTTATCTGCTTATTAATTCACAGAACTGACATTATTTTATAAATAGTAAAACGAATGTGCACTTTCTTAATTAAAGCCTATCACAAGGCATACGCTTTAAAAATAATACACGACCAAAAAAGCCAGCAACATGCTGGCTTTTAAGTCACTGCAAATAAATTAGCGAGGTAAGCTTGGGAATGACACTTCGGCCATATCGCGCATACAACGAACTACTTGGCAGCTGTAACCAAACTCATTGTCGTACCATACATATAAAACAATACGGTTATCTTCAACAATTGTTGCTTGTGAATCAACAACACCTGCGTAACGGCTACCTACTAAATCGGTAGATACAATTTCCGTTGATGCTGTGTAATCAATTTGATCACGTAAGTCTGAATGAAGTGCTGTGTCGCGTAAAAATGCGTTTAGCTCTTCAACTGATGTGCTTGTTGCTAAGTTAAGATTTAAAATAGCTAGCGACACATTAGGTGTAGGTACGCGGATTGCGTTACCTGTTAACTTGCCTTCAAGCTCTGGTAATGCTTTTGAAACCGCTTTTGCAGCACCTGTTTCAGTAATTACCATATTGAGTGCTGCGGCACGGCCACGGCGCTCTGCTTTGTGGTAGTTATCAATAAGGTTTTGATCGTTCGTGTACGAGTGTACAGTTTCAACATGGCCATTATTGATACCAAACTTATCGTTTAATGCTTTAAGCGTTGGTGTAATTGCATTGGTTGTACAGCTTGCTGCACAAACAATTTTATCTTCAGGTAAAATATCTTTGTTATTAACACCATATACGATGTTTTTGATATTGCCTTTTGCAGGAGCTGTTAATAATACTTTGGCAGCGCCCTTACACTCTAGGTGCTGGCCAAGGCCCGCTTCGTCTTTCCAAATACCGGTGTTATCAACAATTAATGCATTGTCGATACCGTATTGAGTGTAATCAATTTCGCTAGGAGAGTTAGCGTAAATAACTTGAATGTAGCTACCGTTAGCTTTAATTGCATTGCGTTCTTTATCAATCGTGATTGAGCCATTGAATGGACCGTGAATTGAATCACGACGCAGTAAGCTTGCACGCTTTTCAAGATCCCCATCTTTACCACCACGCACAACAATAGCGCGCAAACGTAAATCTGAATATGGACCTGATTTTTCAATTAATAAACGCGCTAATAAACGACCGATACGACCAAAACCATACAATACTACATCGCGTGGCTCTTTCGCTGGTGAGTCTGTTATTTCTGCAAGTTCATCTTTTACAAACTCTTCTACTGAACGACCTTTTGCGGCTTCAGTGAACAAATAACTATATGCAAGCTTACCAATATCAATACGTGCTGAGTTTAATTCCATTTTGCTGATAGCTTCTAAAAATGGGAAGCTTTCGCGCAAACGTAATTTAGTGCCTTCAAACTGAGCAACGGTTTTGTGAGATTTGATAATATCGATAGTACTGGCATTTACGAGAGGACGGCCATATACAGCGATTTCGATACCACGATTACGGTAAAGCTTACCAATAATTGGTTGCATGCTTTCTGCGTAATCTTGGCGCTCTTGCCAACTATTTGTGTATTCTAACTCGTGAGATGAGGTCATTTTATTTACCTAAGTTTATCATTTTGAACGGATAGCCTTTAAAAATGCACTATATTTTGAGAGTAATGCACTTCAGGCAGGGCTATTCTAATTTAAACTGAAGTTATTCTCTACTGTTAGGCATTAAATGATTGCGTTAGAATAACAAAGTAAATATTCATTTGGGGTTAAGGAATGCTTAAAAAAGCAAGTGTACTATTGGGTTTGCTAACATTGGCAGGGTGTGAAGAGCCGTTAACACTCGCACAAGTGTGCAAAGAAACAGCTGGCTTTTGTAGCGACTTAAACAAAGACAGTCACTGCAAGGATGAGCGTTCTGATGTAATTATCAAACGCTACATAGAATACAAAGACCCTACTGATGAAAATAAATACCAATTACTCAAGGACTTTGAATCTTATAACCAATGCATAACTTTGGCCGCTAAAATTGAACATATTAAGTTAAAAGCTAAAAAAACGTCACGTATTGATGGTCAATTAACGAGTATTAAAGAAATGACTCGGTTATATCAAGATACCCAAAATACAAACCACCCAGGTTTGCTCTACTACCAATGGTCACGAAATAACAACCAAAGTGCGTTGACTAAATTATTGGCTATAGAAAATGATAAAAGTGTAACGCAAAGTGCCGAAATGCAATTTTTTTTAGCATCGTACTATATTAAATTTGATGATGAAAAAACCATTGATTTACTTTATAAAACTCTAGAGCTCAATAAAAAAGACAACATACCGAATCCGGAAGTGTATACATCACTTATTAGTCTTTTTTATAAACATGATAAGTTTAAGCACGCATATATATTTTCTAAAGTAGCGCAAATGTCGGGGATTGAAAATATTGATGTATTTGAAATTGAGCAGAAATTAGTCGCAAATGGTAAAAGCTTAGATAGCCTAGATGTACTTGCAGAGCAAACATTTCAGCAAATAATGGCAGGTGATTTTGTATCTCCTCGAGAGTTTTAATTTATAAGCGCAAAAATAACCTAATACCAATCTGCTTATGTATGGGGTCTATTTAACGTTAAGGAAATTACGCTAGAACTAGGCAAAAATTTTGTATCTAGTTGTTCTAGATAAAAATATTTTAACGACGTTATAGTGTTATTTAGTTCGTTAAATTGATCAAAGATTTATGCAGGTTGGTATAATTTAATAACTAGGTTATTCAGGCAAATAAAAAGGCAGCTTACGCTGCCTTTTTTTATTTTGCTTTGCTTGTGCCCACTTCTACGCGGGTTTTAAGCTTTTGACCTGGTCGAAAAGTCACCACGCGACGTGCCGAAATAGGAATATCTTCGCCTGTTTTCGGGTTGCGGCCTGGTCTTTCTTTTTTGTCTCGAAGATCAAAGTTACCAAATCCAGAGAGCTTAACCTGCTCGCCTTTTTCTAGCGCTGAGCGGATTTCTTCAAAAAACGCTTCAACTAAATCTTTGGCATCTTTTTTATTGATCCCGAGCTTTTCAAATAGGTGTTCAGCTATGTCGGCTTTAGTAAGCGCCATATCTAGTCCCTCAACGATGCATTAAACTGTTCGGCCAATTCGGCCACCACGTTATCAACTACTAGATTGATATCTTTCTCTTCGAGTGTTCTATCAACCGCTTGCAGTGTTAGAGCAATCGCCAAACTCTTATAATTTGGCTCAATACCTTTGCCCTTATACACATCGAATAAGTTTAGGTCAACCAATTGATTTCCGCCAACTTTTTCGATCACGCTTAAAATGTCGCCAGATTTAACGCTGTCTGCCACTAAAATCGCGATGTCGCGGCGATTTGAAGGGAATTTAGACACCCCTTCGGCTTGCGGTAAATTTCTTTTTTCTATTGCTGACATTTCAATTTCAAAAACAAAAGTTGCGTTGTTGATATCTAACGACTTTTGAGCTTGAGGATGTAAAGCACCAAAAAAACCAACCTTTTTACCATCAACATATATTACTGCTGATTGACCAGGGTGAAGTCCATCTGACTGCTCGGCTTTAATTTCAAAGCGAGTAATGTCATTGGTAATTGCAAGTAAGGCTTCAACATCACCTTTTAAATCGTAAAAATCAACATTGCGTTTTTCTTCAACCCAATGTTCACCATTTACAAGACCCGTAATAACACCACCAATAACCGGTACTTGGTAAACACCATTTTCTGCACTTTCGTCGCTTATAAATTTAAGACCATGTTCGAATAAACGAATACGAGGCTGTTGGCGATTTTGGTTATACGCTACAGACGCTAATAAACCCGGCATTAAACTTACACGCATTGCTGACATTTCAATTGAAATAGGATGCGGTAATACCATTGCTTTACACTCTGGGTGTAAAATAGCTTGTGCTTTAGGGTCTACAAAGCTGTACGTAATTGCTTCTTGGTAACCACGAGTCACTAACGTATTGCGGAACTTGCTAAGCGCAATAGTTGCTTCGTTATGTGTCGTCATTTTAAGTTTTGCAGTTGGTGCAACATTTGGAATGCTGTTGTAACCGTAAACACGTGCTACTTCTTCAATTAAATCTTCTTCGATGCGAATATCAAAACGGTAGCTTGGTACGTCCGCACTCCAGCTTTCATTTTCTACTTTAACATCAAGACCTAAACGCGTAAGAATATCTGTTACTTTAGCATCTTCAATATGATGACCAATAACACGGTCTAAACGTGCACGACGAAGACGTACTTCAGTCACTTTTGGTAGTTTATCAGCCGCAACAGCTTCAACTACTGGACCTGCTTGACCACCCACAATTTCAAGAAGAAGTGCTGTTGCACGTTCCATTGCATCGTGTTGTAGAGCAAAATCAACACCGCGCTCATAACGGTGTGAAGCATCAGTGTGTAAACCGTAGCTACGTGCTTGTCCTGCAATTGCTACAGGATTAAAAAATGCGCTTTCAAGTAATATATCAGATGTTTTATCTGTAACACCTGATTGCTCCCCACCAAAAATACCCGCAATTGCAAGTGCTTTATTATGATCGGCTATCACAAGTGTTGTGTCGTTTAATTTAGCGGTATTACCGTCTAATAAAACAAGTTCTTCGCCTGCGTTTGCACTACGAACTTTAATACCACCTTCAATCGCATTTAAATCAAACGCGTGCATTGGGTGACCAAGTTCAAGTAATACATAGTTAGTAACATCAACTACAGGATCGATAGAACGTACGCCACTACGACGTAATTTTTCAACCATCCAAAGTGGTGTTTCAGCATCAAGGTTAATGCCCTTTATCACACGGCCAAGGTAACGAGGACATGCATCTTCGTTAACTAGCTCAATTGATACTTTGTCATCAATTGTTGGCGTAACCGCTGGGATATCTAATACATTTACGTCAATGCTATTTAAAACACCTACTTCACGAGCAAGGCCTTTAATACCTAAACAATCACCACGATTTGGTGTTAAGTCAACATCTATAATATTGTCATCAAGACCTAGGTAGTCACGTAAATCAGTGCCTACTGGTGCATCGCTTGGCAATTCCATAATGCCGTCGCCTTCTTCGCTAATACCTAGCTCAACAAAAGCACATAGCATTCCGTTTGAAGGTTGGCCGCGTAGTTTGGCTTTTTTAATTTTAAAGTCACCAGGAAGTACAGCGCCCACAGTTGCAACAGCAACTTTAATACCTAAACGACAATTTGGTGCACCACACACGATATCAAGTAGCTCATCGCCACCTACGTTAATTTTGGTAACACGAAGTTTATCTGCATCAGGGTGTTGACCACATTCAACAACTTCACCAACAACTACGCCATTAAATTTGGCAGCAGCAGGCTCAACACCATCAACTTCTAGACCAGCCATTGAAAGCTGTTCCGAAAGAGCTTGCGAATCAATAGCAGGATTAACCCACTCTCTTAACCACTTTTCACTAAATTTCATTTTATTGTTTCACTCTTAACGGAACTGGTTCAGGAATTTTAAGTCATTTTCGAAAAATGCACGCAAATCGTTTACGCCATAGCGCAACATTGTTAAACGCTCTACACCCATGCCAAAGGCAAAGCCGGTGTAATTTTCTGGGTCAATGCCCACAGACTTAAGTACATTGGGATGTACCATGCCGCAGCCTAGTACTTCTAACCACTTACCGTCTTTACCCATAACATCTACTTCAGCTGAAGGTTCTGTAAATGGGAAGAATGAAGGACGGAAACGAATTTCCATATCCTCTTCAAAGAAGTTACGTAAAAAATCATGCAAAATACCTTTTAACTCCGTAAAGCTAACATCGCTATCAACCATTAAACCTTCAACCTGGTGGAACATTGGTGTATGTGTTTGGTCGTAATCGTTACGGTATACACGTCCAGGTGAAATAATGCGCAGTGGTGGCTGCTCAGTTTCCATAGTACGAATTTGCACGCCACTAGTTTGTGTGCGTAGTACTAATTTAGGATTGAAATAAAAGGTATCATGATCAGCACGTGCTGGATGGTGCTCAGGGATATTTAGCGCATCAAAGTTATGAAAATCGTCTTCGATTTCTGGACCAGATTTAACTTCAAAACCTAACTCACCAAAAAAGCTTTCTATACGCTCAATAGTGCGCGTAACTGGGTGTAAACCGCCGGTAGGCATAACACGTCCTGGCAGAGTTACATCTATAGTTTCAGCAGCTAGCTTTTCTTCAAGTGCTTTACTTGCAAGCAATTCACGCTTTTCGTTAATAGCAGCTTGCACATCCTGTTTAGCTTGGTTTATAACTTGGCCTGCTTCTTTACGTTCTTCAGGTGCTATTTTACCTAACGTTTTAAGTAAGCTAGTGATTTCGCCTTTTTTACCAAGGTAATTAACCCTGATATCTTCTAACTGCGCTATTTCACTGGCACTGGCTACCGCCTCAAGTGCTTGCGCTAATATGTTTTCTAAGTTCATTCGATACCTGATCTTTCACAGAAGGTGATTGCTTAAGAGCGTGTTGGCCTTTCAAGATTGCTTCTCAACTGTGTGGTTGGCTATTAAATAAGGTTAAGCATTCGGCTGTAGTTTCCTACATAAGTCATGCAATAACCCTAAATAAAGACCAAACACGTGTTGTTCGAAGTGTTTATCTTGTGGCTACTCTCTTTGTTGTTCGGGTATTGCATATAAAAACTATGCTAATGTCCTCACGACGCGATTAAAGCCCACTTAAATTAAACAAATTCCAATCAGGAAAGGTAAACACGCTCTGATAATAGCTTATGATAACTGAAAGCAGGGTCTAGATTCTAGACCTACTACAGCTTTAACGTTGATTTTATAAAAGGAATAGTTAATTTTCGCTGTGCAGCCATAGATGCATGATCTAATTTGTCGAGTACATCTAATAAAGCTCGCATATCACGGCTTAAACGGGTTAATAAAAAGCGTGCACACTCATCACTTAATTCAAGGCCGCGCATGTGAGCGCGCTTAACAAGTGCTTGTGCTTTATCGTCATCACTCATAGAACGAATTTGAAAGGTTGTTCCCCACGTTAAACGAGACTCTAAATCAGGCAGAGATATATTGAGCATGCTAGGAAGTAAATCAGCAGTTACTACTAACATTTTACCGGGTTCGTTAAATCGGTTAAAAAAGTTAAATAGTGCTTTTTCCCACGCATCATTCCCTGCAACTAAATGCACGTCATCAATACATAGAACATCAAGTGCTTCTAAACCGTCTAATACCATAGGTCCAAAGTCAATTACTTCGCGCATAGACAGCAACATATTAGATAAGCCACGCTCTTGTGCTTTTATGCAGGTTGCATATAAAAGATGAGACTTGCCCGAATCACCTAAACCACA
Source organism: Pseudoalteromonas sp. SG43-4 (assembly GCF_014164325.1). NCBI lineage: Bacteria > Pseudomonadati > Pseudomonadota > Gammaproteobacteria > Alteromonadales > Pseudoalteromonadaceae > Pseudoalteromonas > Pseudoalteromonas sp. SG43-4. Next base: position 40,277 of record NZ_JACJFB010000028.1, read on the forward strand.
TAGGTATGTATACTGAAACGTTTTTGCTAATTTGGAAAAGCTATCTTTTAGGTGATTAACCTCCAAAGAGTCTTCTCCCCCAAAATACGATGCAAATGTTTCGTCATCCGGTAAAGTAACCGGTAGTGCCATTTGCATCGGCTCAGACATTAGCATTATGGTGTTACCCATTGATACTCTAAGCTATTTTTATCAACAACATGATAAAATGCGCGTGGATCCTCATAATCTTTAAATGAAGAGTCTAGCCCTAACCCTTTTTTAAGATCACTCAAGTTACCAGTATGATTTAATTTAAATTCAACAAATTCCGGTGTTTTACGAACAATTTTGACTTGCGTAACAACACTTAGGCTCAATAATCTTCGTTTCGCTAATTCTATATCAACAAAACTTTGTGTGCCTTTTAGCGTGAGCGTAGCAGTTGCTTGTTCATAATAAGCATTTGGGTCAATTGCATACTCGCTTGCAAGACCTCGTGCTAAGGTATCAATCATTTGACTCACTATTTGCTGCTTATCGCCCGTTAATCTATTTGAATCAAATTGATCGTCATTAGTAAAACGCCAATCTAAAATCCAATTTTCGCTATCAGCTTCTTTATACATTCTTGCTGTAATACTTCGCTCAGCACTGTAGCGTCTAGAGGCCTCTTCTACTGGTTCTGAAAAGTTACCCCACACCTCAGGAATACCTACTAGACGTCGATCTTGTAAATCAAGTAATGGAACAACGACAGGTAAACCACGACGCCCTGCTTTGTCATAAATTAACTGCTCTAACTGCGGGTAACTTTCTTGTGTTACCAATTCTCTGCGCCAATTGTCTTCAATACCTAACCATATTGCGACTAATGGACGTTGTACTCCCCATAAAGGTAAGTTTAACTCTTTGATTAGCGCGTTGATCTTTCGAGCTTCAAATTTAACAACGAGTTTCAATTGTCCATTTGCTCTCTCGTCATATTCAAACTTAAGCATATAATCAGAAATATCTTTAGTACGTTGCTGCGCTAATTTATTTTGATCTGCAGTTTCATCACCGCTTACTTTCACTAAAACATTAAGCAAAGCTTTACGGCTCGCAGCTAATCGAGTATCTCGTGTTTTGTCATCCACTTTTAAAATATCTTGATATAGATCAGTTACTTCAACTGCCGACACAGAAAAACAAAATAAAAAGGATATGGCGCTAATTAATAATCTATACACAGGCTGTTAGTTCTTGGTTTTAAACTGATTTGATCCTAAATCAAAGACAGTAACAAAGCAAAATTAAATTTGTTATCTAAGGAAATGAAAGTAGTTAGCTTTTATAAAAAATAAAAAAATTAAATTAATGTCAGAAGTCGCTAAGCTCACCCGATCTACGTGATGGGTGTTGATGTGAGTGGATGTTAATTACGCGTATTTTACTTTTCTGCAGACGTAAAAAAGCCCGACTATTTCTAGTCGGGATCTCTACAATTTGAAGTCGGTGCGCTACGCAGTAGGATGTCGTAGTGCCTACAGTGGTAGAAAGTCACGTAGCAAATACTACTTTATTGGCCGACTGAGATATTAAGGGATTTTTCTGTGATTTCTGCGTCGGGAGTCGCTGCGCTTGCCCGACATACGTGATGGGTGATGCTGTGAGTGGATGCTAATTACGTGTATTTCACTTTTCTGCAGACGTAAAAAAGCCCGACTATTTCTAGTCGGGCTCTCTACAATTTGAAGCCTGGTAATGTCGTAGTGCCCACAGCGGTGGAGAGCCACAGTGAAATGCTACACTATCTTTGTGTCGCGATATGAGTGTATGTTAATTGCGCGCATTTCACTTTTCTACAGACGTAAAAAAGCCCGACTATTTCTAGTCGGGCTCTCTACAATTTGAAGCCTGGTAATGTCCTACTTTCACATAGCAAATGCTACAC
>NZ_JACJFB010000029.1:0-41790 GCF_014164325.1 Pseudoalteromonas sp. SG43-4
TTATTTACAAAGGTCATACCGACAATAATGAAAAATAAAGCTCCGATTACGAAAAATAAAGCTCCTAAAATAATCCTATGAGTATTCATTCTCTTCCTAGAACATAACAATTTAATAGTGCGCTCGTCGCGCATATTTCTACCGACACCACGCTCATTTATCTACTTTATATAGTTTTAACAAATTACCTAAGGCATTACTATCACTAAGTTTTCTAAATTTTTTAGGTAAAGTTAAACGAATCAATATGCGCGCAGCGCTCATTTTCATGAATATATGCGCAAAAAGCAGTTTGACCAATCTATTAACGACGATATTTAGCCAACCTCAATGACCGCTTCTCGCTCTTTGCCGAAGTTCGGCTCAGTACCATGAGCGGACATTGGAAACGAGACTGTAGAATATCTCCAAAAGCCAAATTCAATTAAAAAACGAGTTCCTGGAATTAACTCTAAGCGCTTTTAAAGCATTAGGTAATGCATTTGGAACCCATAAAACAGGCTGTTTTTTTTAACGAGTAACTCTACAGCCTCAACACCTTGCTAAGCGGATAAAAATGGTTGGCTATAATCGCGAAGCGATGGCCAAGTATTTTATTCTGTTTAAGAAACTTATTAGCTTTTTTGTTCAGATATAGGAACCATTAATGACTCTACTTTGTGTATCGCTATATCAAATTGCGCGCTCTTCCCTTTAAGGTTTTCAGCATGATAATCATCAGGGAATTTAACCGGAATATTAAACTTATCTCCAGAACGGCGACCTAATAAACCATCCTCAAATCCTGGTATCATTCTACCGCTCCCAACTTCAATTGAGAATGATTCAGCTTTTCCACCTTCAAAAATTTCACCATTAATTGAACCTTCAAAATCTAGGGTGACACGGTCTCCGGTAGCAGTCTCTTTATCTAAAACCACCCATTGAGCTGAATGCCTCTGATAATCAAACTCATGTAATTTATCTTCAAAGAACTGCTGTCTTTTTCTTAAGTCATTTTCACGGTTATTAATTAATTTCTCGCGTTCCAATATATCTTCTAATTTGATAATCTTTTCTAAATTTTTCAATTTAATAGCTGTAAACTCTGCTTCTTTTTGCTCTGCTTCTTGTCTTTTTTTAGCAGCGTTTGCTTCTACTTCAACTGATAACGATTGCTGTTTTTGCCATTCCGATTTTTTTTGTTCAATATTTACCTCTCGCTCTTTTTCACGAAATGATAAATCTAGACGTTTATCTTCTATTTCCAACTTCGCATCTAATAATAACTCTTGTTCACCATTCTTATATTTAGACAATAATGGTTCAATAAATCTTAATTTCACACTCAATAGAGCCAGATTAATTAATGGTAATATGTACAAATACAAAATAACTAAAAGCAAAGGGTAAACTAAGTCAGTTAATATACTAAGTTCTAGTAAATCTAATTTATTTAGTTTTTTATTTGCATCATCCCCACTAAAAATAAAATATAAGATCAGTGCGTGATTTACCAAAACCCAAGAAATGATAAAATTGCCTAGAAAGGTATTCTTCATTCGTTCTTTTACAACATCGCTTACTACCGCTGAAATATTTTTCAAAACACCTCCAAAAAGCTAACGAGACTGTAGAATAACTCTAACAGCCAAATTCAATTAAAAAACGAGCTCCTGTAATTAACTCTAAGCGTTTTTAAAGCATTATGTAATGCATTTTGAACCCATAAAACAGGCTGTTTCTCTTAAAAATAAGTAATTCTACAGCCTCAACGCTTTGTTATAAGCCTTGAATATAGACTTAACTACCGCGAAAGAAACCAAATCCACCCTGTTTTTTAATGTCTGGGTATTTATTTGAATTTAAAATTCCCCAGCCACCAAACCCATTGTCTCGCGCTGAATTACCAATGCTAATACCACATGATTTACCTTGAAATAAAGTTTCTAGCATTCCATTCTGTACACGATAACCATCTAACCCAGAATCTAAAAAGCCTCCTTTCAATATTTCTACTTTTTGATCGGACACCTTTAAATCTAATAATACATCTCTTAATCCAGCTCTAATTTTAATGTTGTCACCTTCATACAAATAGTCCCACTGGGCTGTCGAAGAGTGAAGTTCACCTCTATTTATAACTAATAAAACTTTACCGTTAGAATCAGTTAAAACTAGCGAAATTGACAACCATTCATTTTCGGCATGAATAGTAAAAAAGCTTTTCCCATTAATCCATATAGCGTGATGTTCTCCGTATTCATTAGGAAACCATCCACTAACCTCATTGCTTCCTAATAGAATCTTTATTTCTTTAGATTTCTCGATTGTAAAAGGCGATGTAAAAGAGCGGTTAGCATTAAATGGGGCTCGCTTAGCCTCAATAATTCTTTCGGTTGAAAGTTTATTAGTTGTTTTTGCGGCATGATGATTGGGGCACAATAAAATTAAATTATTAGCTTCGTGTTTTTTGACTTCTGAATATTCCTCAATATGATCATATTGAAAGAATGGCATTCCACAAATCGCACAACCAAAAAAACATTGTTGTCTTACTTCCCTTTTTATAGGTTCCGGTATCGCAGGTCTATCTTTAGTTGTCATAGTAATATCCAATATAATTAGTAACGTATAACGATTAAAATACTCTGAAGGCTTATAACGCCCACTTAAGCGGACAAAAATAGTTGGTTAAAATGTGAAACGAAGCGAAACCTAACCAACTGTTTTTTTGTTCCGTTTAAAGTGCTAGTTAGGCTTTTATGTACTCGTAAAAATGCTTAGTGTTGACGTTAATTTTTAGAGGTTCATTGGGATCATTATTTAAATACCCTTGTGTAAAAATAGCGATTCTCCATTCGTCTTGCAATATAAATGGTTCAACTGGATCTTTACGTAAAACATCTGTATTTATCGATTTAACTGCTATCGATGGGCTACCATCAAGTTTAAGTGCTGCACTATTTAGATTATGAGACATAGAAAGCGCTGTACGTTGATAAGTTACTTGACCGAATCTATATGAGGTTACAGGTAATTGCTGTGAAACTTGAAAAAGTATCTCAGCACTTAGATCTGCGAGACACCTGACTCCCATAGTAAATCCACCAAATTCTTTCCTGACTTTATCTGCGATACTTGTTCCGTGCATTGAGATTATGTAATGAGGAATAATTTCAGTACCAATAGTTCCATTACCTTCTAATGATAAAGATTGAGCAGATAATGGTTTAAAATGTAGAGGGAAACTACATTGTGTCCCGTTAATACCTTCTGATTTATCAGCTCTTGTTTGATCCTCGATATTTCGATAATAATGACTTGAACGCAACCATAAAGAGCCACTTGTTAAAGTGGAATCGTAGACAGATTTATCTACTGTCCTAAAAATAATGGGGCGATCTAATATAGTCTGGATACTATTCATTAACTCTAACCTTTAGAAAAGCCTAACAGCTTATTGAACACCATTTTGGTGGTTTATAACACACCAAAATGGTGTATATTATATACCCTGATAATTTCACCAATAATTACCTTTGTAAACAAGTCATTAAAACAGCTAGTAATAAATTTAACTTTTTCAGTTTCCGGTTTTCGCTCTTTCCAGACCTTTAAAAATACTAAGCTTACTTTATGGCACAATAAATAAAGTTTTCCCACACCTCAATGCTTTGCATTTTCTCTTTCATATAGTCATACCTGTCATAATGCACGCTTGATACGTCAAACTTGTTGTGTTGTTGGAGTATGTCGCGGTTTATTTTATCAATACCCGCTTTGCCCATGAGTGTTTTACACGTGCGTCGCAGGTCGCGCGGATTAAAGTTTGGTACTTTGTTTTTTTCACACCAACGTATTATTGCCATGCGAAGTGTTGATACATGAGCGCTAGCTATTGGGTTATCACGATGCGGAAACATTTGTCCTGCTTTGCCTTGCTGCTGCGTTAGCTCTTGTATTATAGCTATTGCGGTATCGCATAATGGCACTATGTGATCGCCACGCTGTTGTACTTTTATTCTGCTAGCGGGAATGGTGAACGTTTTATTTTCTAGGTCAAAGTCACTTACATAAGAGCCGTAAACCTCGTTTACTCGTTGGCCACCAAGTAATAATGCCAGTTTTATGTATTGGTGGGTGTAATAAGGTAGGTCGTCGGCATTCCATACTTTTTTTAGTTCATCTTCGTTTAGCCAGCGCTCGCCTTTGTTTTTTGGCGTTTCAAAATTAATGTCTCTTATGAAGTTGATTTTAATATCATATAGGTTTGGCTTTTTGTATTGCTCTGGTGAGTTATCAAAATCTATGGCGAATTTTAGTATGCTCATTAATACGCTACGTACTAGACGGGCTTGTTCTTTAGCGCCACGATTATAGACACGGTAAATAATGTCGCGTGCCATATCGATTGTGAACTCTTCTGGCATTAAATCAGGCGCGATATATGGGGTGAGATTTCTTTTAATTAGCTTTTCAGTTCTGTCTATAGTTGACTCTGCCCAACGTGTACTTATATGAATATTAAAATCATCAAGCATTTGGTGTATTGTTCGTTTAGCTGCTGACTCAAATGCGATACTTGCTTGGGTTAATTTATTTTCTTGTGGGTCAATCTTTTTTCTGAGTAGTTCTGATATTTCAGCATGTTTACTACGCGCTGCTTTTAAATCAATTGCAGGATAAGTACCAATACCCATTACTTTACGTTTGGCATTAAAGTGATACTGTACTCTAAATGTTTTAGTTCCGGTTTCATTTACTCGTATTTGTAAACGCCCTTCGCCGTAGTTACCATTCTCAGTTAATACATACCGACTTTGCTTAGGCTTAAGTGCTTTTATAGACTTGTCTGTAAATTTCATATCTCATCCATTGAAACTGTGACCAACACACAGGTCACAGTTTTGGTCGCAGTTTTGACTGAGATAATACTAACTTAAAGAGACAAGAAGAACAGCTTTAAAATCTAAAGACTCAGTAATATATAGGATTGATACTAGTTGATACAAATGACATTGTTAAAAACTGACATGCCAAGTAATTCACACATTAATAAAATAACCCTTAAAAACCATACATTAAAATAAATAGCGAATATTTGTGTATTAAGCGTACACTAAATTGCAGCCCGCTATAACGGCTATACTTACTTAAAAAGTGTCATTTTGCTATTAGATTTATTTATTTTTACGTTAACACTACTTACGGCTAATGCTTTGACTATACGATAGTTATTGAGCGTTCCTCTGTCGGGTAATTAAATATCGTATTTAAGTTACTTTCTACTACAATTTAACATCGTTATGTACTTGAAAATTACTGTTACTAGCGCTACTCTAAGTGAGGTGGTCTGACCTCTATTAAGGAATAAAAATGACACTCATATTTACACTGGTTCTAATCGCGTTGCTTTGCACTGCGGTTTACCACAGAGCAAGTTGGAACACAGCACTTGGTGTTTCGGCTATAACTTTATTAATTGGTACCTTTGCGGGTGCTTTTGGTTTAATTAGCTGGTTGATCTTTTTGATCATCGCGGTTCCTCTTTCTGTTACTGGCCTTCGTCAGCAATATATCATCAAGCCTATTTTTGCTACGTTTAAAAAAGTAACGCCAAGCATGTCTGATACTGAAAAATCAGCTATTGATGCCGGTACGACGTGGTGGGAAGCTGACTTATTTTGCGGTAACCCAGATTGGAAAAAACTTCACCAATACCCAGTTCCTAAACTTACTATTGAAGAGCAAGCCTTTGTTGATGGCCCTGTTGAAGTAGTATGTAGCATGTTGGACGATTGGGAAGCAACGCACGAACTAACCGACCTTCCTCAAGATGTATGGCAATATCTAAAAGATAATAAATTCTTTGCCATGATTATCAAAAAAGAATACGGCGGTTTAGAGTTTTCTGCATTTGCACAGTCTTGTGTACTTCAAAAACTAACGAGTAAATCAACATTACTTTCGTCAATTGTTGGTGTACCAAACTCTTTAGGCCCAGGTGAATTATTACAACACTATGGTACAAAAGAGCAAAAAGATCATTACTTACCGCGCTTAGCGAGCGGTCAAGAAATTCCATGTTTTGCATTAACGTCGCCAGAAGCGGGTTCTGATGCAAGCTCAATTCCAGACTACGGTGTGGTATGTAAAGGGCAATGGAATGGTGAGGAAGTTGTGGGTGTTAGTTTAACGTGGAATAAGCGTTACATTACACTTGCCCCAGTGGCTACCGTACTTGGTCTTGCGTTTAAGTTACAAGATCCAGATGGGCTAATTGGCGACAATAAAGAGCCAGGCATTACCTGTGCACTTATTCCAACGGACACTCCTGGAGTTGAAATTGGTCGTCGACATTTCCCGCTTAACGTACCATTTCAAAATGGTCCTACTCGCGGTAAAGATATTTTCGTACCACTTGATTATATTATTGGTGGTCCAGATATGGCTGGTCAAGGCTGGCGCATGCTGGTTGAGTGTTTATCGGTTGGTCGTGCAATTACATTGCCGTCAAATTCTGCCGGTGGCATTAAAATGATTGCCGTTGCAACGGGTGCGTATAGCCGCATTCGTCGTCAGTTCCGTTTACCTATTGGTAAAATGGAAGGTGTTGAAGAGTCACTAGCAAAACTTGCTGGTTACGCTTACAGCTCTGATGCTGCGGTTAGTATGTCTACGGGTGCGGTTGATTTAGGCGAAAAGCCATCGGTAGTTTCTGCCATTATTAAATACCACCTGACAGAGCAAATGCGTGATGCAACTATTCATGCAATGGATGTACTTGGCGGTAAGGGCATCATGCTTGGGCCAAATAACTATTTAGGTCGTGGCTATCAAGGTGCACCTATTGCCATTACCGTTGAAGGTGCAAACATCTTGACCCGTAATATGATTATTTATGGTCAAGGTGCGATTCGCTGTCATCCATTTGTACTTACCGAGCTTGGTGCGTGCGAAATTGAAGACCGCGAAGAGGCGCTTAACGTATTTGATAAAGCGCTAATGGGTCACATTGGTTTTACTATGTCGAACCTTGTACGTACTAAGTGGCTTGCTCTTACCGGCGCTCGTTTTACAAGTGTGCCGTACAACGACGAAACCGCTGAATTTTACCGTATAGCGTCACGCTTTAGTGCATCACTTGCACTTATGTCTGACATTAGCATGGCAGTATTTGGTGGCTCACTAAAACGTAAAGAACGTATTTCAGCACGTTTAGGTGACTTACTTAGTTACCTATACTTAGTATCTGCAACGCTTAAGCGTTACAACGATGAAGGCCGTAAAAAAGAAGATTTTGCTCTAGTAAAATGGAGTTGCCAAGATCACCTTTACCATTGCCAACGTGCACTTGCTGATTTAATTAATAACATGCCTTCGGCTCCACTACGCGCCGTGTTAAAAGTATTGTTATTCCCGTTTGGTCGCCCTGTTCGTAAACCAACTGACCAACTTGAGCATAAACTAGCACAACTACTACAAGTACCTAGCGAAACGCGTAACCGTTTAGCAAGCTACGTATACCTAACAAATGAGCCGCTTAACCTTGTAGGTCGTCAAGAGCAAACGCTTAAAGACGTCCTTGATGTTGAGCCATTATTTGAAAGAGTATGTAAAGAAAAAGGCCTTAAACTGCCATTCTTTCAGCTTGATAAAGTAGCGCAAATGGGGCTTGAAGCAGGTATTTTAAGCCAAGCAGAGGCTGATAAACTAGCTGCTGTTGAGCAATCTCGTTTAGATGTTATTAACGTTGATGACTTTGACCCGGCTGATTTACTTGCAGGCAAAGCCGCGCGTAATAGCGTTAAAAAAGAAGCTAATGCCGCTTAATTAACTAAGTAAGCATTTGAATACTAAAAGCCAGCGCCTAATGCGCTGGCTTTTTTGTGTAAAATAAATTTTTATATATCAAATCGCACATATCAATCAAATACTCGACGATAAGTGTAAATTAGCGCTTAGTTATCAATCGCTTCCAAGCTAAAACTATGCCTGTATACACTAAAAAACATGCGAGCAATGATGCCAAACCAGCTAATGTTTGCCCTAAAAAACCAAAGTATTCACCGGTATGTAAAAATCGAGATGTTCCCCATGCTTGATCGCCTCGCGTCCAATCCGATTTTTTTAACGTTTTAATTGCATCACCAGTGCGAGTATCTAAAAATAATGAATACGCATATTCTTGGCGATTCCCGATACTGGTATCAATATAAAAACGTGCTTCGTGTTTTTTGTCACCTAATTCTAACCACATTGAATACCAATCAGCAGCACCATTATTAATTGCATGTACTTTAGCTTGTTGAAATAAAGTATCGTACAGTACTTCATCAGCCGATAAATCTAATACTGGTAGATGCTTTTCACGCTCCGGTACACTTTGTCCAAATGCGCCGTACAGTGCCTTATTTGCCCAATCAAAATGAAACAAAGTAGCCGTTAATGACAAAACGAGTAAAACCGGTAAACACCAAATTCCAAAAACTAAATGCCACTGCCTATTTCGATGATGTGATGATTTGTAACTCTTTGCTAGTAATAAATATCCTTTTAATGCAGAGCGGTTAAATCGCTTTGGTAACCACAGATAAGCACCCGATAGTAATAAAAAGATAAAAAATAGATTAGCGTAGCCATTTATATTTTTACCAATCACCTGCGAAGCGCCATGCAGTAATAAATAACGATGTATATCAGTTACAACGTGAAAAAAGTCAGCCGCTAACCCCTCTCCTTCACGAAGCACGTCTCCTGTATAAGGGTGTAATAAGTAGCTATGCTTTCCAGCCCAGGCAGGAATGGCAGCCCCTTCTCGATTAACCCAACGAATATAAATATGTGATTGACTCGGATGCGATTTTCGCAAAATATCCACAACATCATCAGTCGATAGTCGCTGTTGAACATAGGTGTTATTTACAGTAAATCGCATTTCATCTAGCTCAACAATCTGTCGTTCATAGGTTAATAGAAAACCCGTGAACGACATGCTAAAAATAAATAAACCGGCGATTAGACCTATAATTAAGTGGGCCCAAAAGACCCACTTTTTAAACAATTTTAAGAACATAAAATAAGTTACTTATTCTTAAAACTGATAAGAAATCGATAAGCGAATATCGCGCCCAGATTCGTATGGACCAACAACAGTGCCAAATACTTCACTGTAATCACCCACACTTGAATGATCGATATATAACTCATTAAATAAATTAGTAACAGCAACATTAAATAATAATGCATTCGTCACATTCCACTGCCCATATAAATCAACAGTGGTATAGCTTGGTTTATTTAGGGTATATAAAGAATCGGTCCAACCAAGGTCAACAGCTTGATGAAGAGTATTAATATCGAGTGAATCGACTTTAGTTACACTAAAACCAACCTTTGCATCAGTGTTAATGTCGTAATCAACGCCAGCAACCCATGTATTGCCTCTGCTATTCCCTAAACCGACAAACTCATAGCCATTAATATCAATTGCATCATAACTTACACTGTACAACCCATCACGTGGGTCAAGCTCTGTATCAGTAGCTGAAAATCCAATGAAGAAATCAAATGAATTTAAACGATATGCTAGGTCAAACTCAAATCCTTTAGTCTCTAACGTGCCTATATTGTTATAAACCGAGTTTCCTTCATACCCTTCAAATATCACATCATCTAAAGACGAATTATAAATACTTGCCTTAGCGGATAAATTTTCATTAGTGTACGTTATGGATGCTTCAATATTAGCTACGGTCTCAGGTACTAAACTTTCATCCGCTACTGGAATATCTGAACCGTCATATAAATATCCATCAATGGTAAAGCCATCACCTATTTGCTTACCACGCGCGGCTTCAGCATATCCAAGCCCTACTGTCCAAGCATCATTAATGTCGTATGCTAAACCGATATTAAAACTCAGTTCATTGTCATCTAAACTCGATGCGCTTTCTGTAATTGCAGTGCCGTAATATTCATCTAATAAGATGTCTTGTTTAAACTTATAACTATCAAAACGCACCCCATAACTCAGTAAAAGTTGTGGAGTAATATCACTATAACCTTGTGCATAAACACCCAGTACACTGCCTTGTTCTGAATTTTCTTTTGCACCTGCTGCAGACCCACTCGATACTTCATCATTTCTATAATCAACGCCATAAACAAATTTATGTTCATCAATAATACTTGTATTACGAATATCTAAGCCATATGTGTCAATGTCAGCAAGCCAAGCAAATCGGCCGCCATTAAAAGATGATTCGGTTTTGTATGCTGTCGCCTCTAAATACAATAAGTTATTGTGAGAAAATATATAATTAGCAACGTAAGTCTCTCGCTCTGCTTCACTTGGATACAAAGCATCACCTTCTTGTACCGCCCAGTTAGGGCGTGCTGAAAAATCCCCTTCTTCGTCGCGTTTTTCAATACTTATCGACAAATGATGATTATCTGCTAACTCACCACTGGCTTTAATAAACATCATATCTTGATCGGCGGCCGTACCATAAATAGTATCGCCATCACCATCTTCCATGTTCTCGCGATCCACAGTACTGAAATACCCTAGTACGCCCCATGTATCACTTAATTTACCGTATACACTGGTGCTTAAACGCGTACCGTCATTTGAAAAGTAACTTGCTTTAACACGTCCACCAAATTGTTCACCTTGATTAAGTAAGTCTTGCGCGTCTTTAGTTTTAAAGCGGATAGAGCCGCCAATCGCACCAGGACCACTTGTTGCTTCGCCGGCACCTGCTTGCACATCGATTTGTTGCAGTAGGTCTGGATCTATTGTTACACGACCAATATGATGAAATAACGTTGATGTTTGCTGTGCACCATCAACCGTTATATTTAATAAAGAATCTTCAACACCACGAATATAGATCTTTTGTGCAACGCCTACCGAGCCACCCACACTAACAGAAGGTGAATGTCGAAAAATGTCAGCCAGATCACTTGCTTGATATTGTTCTATTTCTTCAGCTGTAATACTCAAATTAGTTGCAGAACCAACTACAGATATTTTTTCAACAGACGCTGTATTTTTAGCAAGTTCTTGCGCGTATATAGGTGAACTAAATGATGCACAAATAGCACTCATTAGGGCTAATTTTTTCAAGGGGGACGCTCCTTCTCAATTACAAATAAGAAGAATTATCATTTTCTTTTAATGAAAAGTATAGCAACTTTACATTTGTTACATTTAGGATATATACAAAGACGTGTTAGGTGCAATCTATTTTAGTTGCCTAAAAACATGTAAGTAACGGCGTGAGCAGGACGAGAAAGCGTTGCTCAGTTTTACAAGCAAACAATATGAAATGTAATTTATACACCTTTAGGAACCGTTACAGTCATTACTAAACCACCTGCAGTATCATTTTTAGCAAATACTGTTGCAGCAATCGCATGTAATTGTCTTTGTGCTAAAGCAAGCCCTAAACCAAAGCTATCACTGTTGCATGAGCGAGCTGAATCAATCCGGAAAAAAGGTCTAAAAATAGTATTTAAATGCTCTTTAGGTACTCCTGGACCTTGATCTGCAATAATAATTTTATATTCATGTTTATAATCAATGAGGCTAATCCGTACTTTTTTATTAATGGGTGTGTAACGTAGTGCATTTCTAAGTATATTCTCCAGTGCTTGACCTAATGCTCTGTGATTACTGTTTTCAATATAGGCTTGATTAGGTAAGTCAGCAAAAATCAGTTTATCTGGATACTCAAAACGCCCATCTTCAATGAGGATTTCGAGTAAATCGACTAAATCCAAAGATTCAATGCGCAACTGAGGTGACTCGTTATCTAACCAAGATAAAGTAAGCGTGTCATCTACTAACTTACGGATGTGCTGTGACTCTTTGTGAATACGCTCTAATTTGATTTGCGTGTCTTCTACACCCTTTTCTCTGTGAGTGAGTAAATTGTCAGTTGCTATATCTAAGCGTGTTAAAGGTGTTCTCAACTCGTGAGACAGATCAGTTAGTAATACACGTTGATGCATAATCTGATCACTGATCCGCTCTGCCATTAAATCAAATGTTTCAGCTAACTGGGATAGTTCATCATTGCGTGAGCCCAGCTGCTCTCGAACTCTGACACTAAAGTCTCCTTTGCTAAATGCCCTACTTGCTAAGTCGAGTTCTTTAATAGGATGCATAATATGGCGATATAACACAATAGATAAACACACCAATATCAGCATTGGCAATAAAACTTGTAACGACAAACGTGTTAAATTCCAAAGTGATCCTGGGCGCATTCTTTGCGGCAACTGCACAACAAGGCTAGTTGCACCATCTTTAAAGGGTAATTGCATAACGGGGGCATGCTCAAAATACAGATGGATTTTCCAATCAATACTTCGCCCCAAGTTATACCCTGTATACTCATGACGATGAGAGCGATTACCTGCTAACTCAACCACATTGGCTTTAGCAATTACAGCCCAAATATTTTCTTGTTGTTGTAAATCATCAACCCAACGCTCAAGTTCGCTCATATCACCTTGATCAAATACAACCTCAGCCTTTTTTTGCCAATTAATTAACTCTTCTCGGCTTGAGTCACTTAGCATGCTCATATCATTTTCAAAATGATTAACCGCGACATTAATTAAATAAAACATCGCAACAACACCAGTACCAATAATTAAGCAAAGCTTCCAAAATAAACGTCGTGTCATTTAATACAGTACCCTTGCCCATGCACAGTGTGTAAACGGCTGCCATCCCAGCCGGCGTTATTTAATTTTTTTCGTATACGACTCATATGCATATCTAAACTACGATCGTACTGACTGAAACGCTTGTTAAGCGCCGCTTGATATAAAAAAGGTTTTAACAGTATTTGTTCTTGGTTTTTCATTAAAATTTGCAGCAAGGCAAACTCAATAGGCGTAAAAGCTAATAGCTCACAATGCAGAAAAACCTGCTGGCGTAGGCTATCTATTTCAAGTCCATCAATATTAGCAATGTAAGGGGTATTTGTGTCTTGTTTAAAAACGCGCCTTAGTACTGAATCTACGCGTAGTAATAATTCTTGGCCATTAAACGGTTTTGCTAAATAATCATCTGCACCGGCTGATAAACCTAAAATACGCTCTTCTTCAGCATGTTTTGCCGATACAATTATTACAGGGGTGTTATTACAACTACGTAAAATATTAAGTACTGCTAAACCGTCTTTTCCCGGCAACATAACATCTAATAAAATAAGACTAAAACGTTGAGCAACCGCTAAATCAAGCGCTTGATCACCATCAAAACACTGTGTAACAGAGTACCCTTGGTTAGCTAGTAATTCAGTAATTTGATCATTAAGTAATGTATCGTCTTCAACAACTAAAATATCAAAATCAAATTTGTTGCGTTGATAGCCCTGTGGTGCAGACATAGAAAGCCATAATTTTTATAGTATTAAAACAAATTAAAGCAAATGATAATACAAATCAATATCAAAAACGGTGCGCAGGAAAAAAGTTAACTATTTGAGTGTTTTGAGTGTTTTGAGTGTTTTTCAAGTATAAACTTGTTATTGAGGAAATAACAAGTGGCGGAGTGGACGGGACTCGAACCCGCGACCCCCGGCGTGACAGGCCGGTATTCTAACCAACTGAACTACCACTCCGCAGTGGTATGTGCATGGGGTAATGCACTTACTAATTTTAATCATGATATCAAATGGCGGAGTGGACGGGACTCGAACCCGCGACCCCCGGCGTGACAGGCCGGTATTCTAACCAACTGAACTACCACTCCGCAGAGATATCATTATACTTGTTATTACTTAATTTGTTGGCGGAGTGGACGGGACTCGAACCCGCGACCCCCGGCGTGACAGGCCGGTATTCTAACCAACTGAACTACCACTCCAGCATACAAATTTTGTAATATAACATTGTTTAAATAGTTGGCGGAGTGGACGGGACTCGAACCCGCGACCCCCGGCGTGACAGGCCGGTATTCTAACCAACTGAACTACCACTCCAGCGCATATTTAAACTGTTATTTTTTCTTATTGGCGGAGTGGACGGGACTCGAACCCGCGACCCCCGGCGTGACAGGCCGGTATTCTAACCAACTGAACTACCACTCCATAATAAGAATATGTTTTACAACCATACGTTGTGTAAGTGTTGGCGGAGTGGACGGGACTCGAACCCGCGACCCCCGGCGTGACAGGCCGGTATTCTAACCAACTGAACTACCACTCCAGCTTTTACTTACAAGTTTTACGAAAATGGCGGAGTGGACGGGACTCGAACCCGCGACCCCCGGCGTGACAGGCCGGTATTCTAACCAACTGAACTACCACTCCATATTTTCGTTGCTGTTTAGGTCTCCCTGACAGCGGCGTGAATAATACGAACCAACCCCTATTTCGTCAAGGGCTTTTTTGTTTTTTTATAGGTTTTTTAGTCATCTGTCATCGAAAGGTTTAAAATTTCACCTGATCTGTCATTTTTTGAGCCATTTTTACCGACTTGATTTTTTTCTGTGTCGGCAACACCAGCTTCACTTGTTTTCTTTTTCTTTAAAAAAGGCAGCTTCACTTTAAATTTAATCGGTTTTTTCTGAACAAATATACGAATTAACAACCAACCGAGTAATAAAATGAGCGTATTGCAGCCTACAATTAAACTAATAATTGCCGATGTGGCCATTTTTTCTTCAACAGGCTCACTCTCAATCATTTTATCTGGCGTAATAATTGTTGCCGAATCAATTTCGGGTACCGCTTCTATAGGTCGTTCTATCTCAAATTTATACGTTGGTAGCGTTGCCATAAATTCACGGCCATTAATATTAGTGCCAAAAACAGACAGTTCAACACTATATCTACCCCAATCATAATTTTTAACACTAAGCTGACGTGAGTCTTTAGCTGCAGCATCTATGGTAAACATTTGCTCTTCGTTATTGGGATAGTAGATTTTTCCCTGGATGATGACTGTCTCTGGCTTAACAATACTTGGGTCTATATTTATAGTTAACAGATGCTCGTCTGTGTCTTGTTCTGCTAACGCGACTTCGGTTATAAAAGGTGGCTCGTGCACTTCTATTGTATTTTGCACAATGCGGCGCTGCAGCAGAGGTGTTGCCACGTAAAGCTCTGGTGTCCATTCACCCGCAGGAAAATCTAAAGTAAACTCGCCGGTAAACACACCATCTTTAGGACGCTCATCAAATCCACGTCCATCGTCTTTAAATTCCGCTACTTCTTGAATGCCTGCGCCAAAGTTAGCAAAGTTTTCATTGTTGGTACTTACAAAGTCAACATTAAGGCTCACAACATCCCTAAATAGGTTTGTGTTAATTGGCTCACCGTCGTTTAGTATTTTCCCGGTGATTTTTATTGTCTCCCCCCTAAACAACATTGAAGGAAGAGGCTCTGCCTCAAGAGATATTTCGCCTAATACAACTATTCTGCTGTCGGGTAAAATACTGCCTATTACTTGCCAAGGACCCGCCATAGGTTTTTTTATGGTAACTAAATCGTAGCTGAGTTCGTCAAACCAATCTAAGTTAGGGTTTTTAACTGAGTCAGTAGCAAAGTACTTACTGCCATCGGGCCGCACTAAAATAACAGCAGGTGCACCTGATTTTCTAAAAAACAGCAGTGTTATTTCATCTATTTTGCTATCTATGCGAAAACGATTATCAAGTAAAGGGATCTCATTTTGATGCCCATCGCGCTTGAGCACTTCTACTTGTTTTACGCCATATGCATTGCCAGTAAATAAACTAGCGGCACATAACGCTGTTACAAAATACATCGTTTTCATTAAATCGCCTTATTCTGCGCGCCATATACATTGGCCGCCTTCTTTGTTTACAAGATCTAATCGTGCTTCGTGTGCGCTTTGCTCAGCGTCGCTTGCTCGCAATACAACTAATGGGGCTCTATCGCTATTTAAACGCTTTATACCGCCTTTCTGTTGCTCGCTGCCGTCATCTTTGTTTTGATTCAAATTCAGCTTTGTTTGACCACCCGTCATGGCAAGGTAAACATCGGCTAAAATTTCAGAATCCAGTAGCGCGCCGTGAAGTGTTCGCTTTGCGTTATCTACATCGTAACGACGACATAATGCATCAAGATTGTTCTTTTGACCTGGATGCAAGTCACGCGCCATTTTAAGCGTGTCGAGAACTTGACAAAAAGTCTCTGTTTTAGGATAGCCCTGATTAAGTAGTGCAAATTCATTATCCATATGGCCAATATCGAACGGCGCGTTATGAATAACTAACTCTGCCCCTTCAATATAGTCGAAAAACTCTTGGGCAATTTGATGAAATAACGGTTTATCACGTAAAAATTCGTTAGTGATACCGTGAACGTCGATTGCTTCTTCTTCGCTTGGGCGTTGTGGGTTTATATAAACGTGAAAGTTATTGCCTGTTAAACGGCGATTTACTAACTCCACACAACCAATTTCTATAATACGGTGCCCTTGTTTAGGGTCGATGCCGGTGGTTTCTGTATCTAAAACTATTTGTCTACGTGCCATATCGAATTTAGCCTGATTCTGGTATCTTTCTATAATCACTTTATTGTACATAAGATCAAGGTAAAACAGTGCAAAAAACCGTAGAGATTTACACCGACGGCTCATGTTTAGGTAATCCAGGCCCCGGCGGTTATGGTATTTTTATGATTTATAACGGCCACGAAAAAGAAATGAGCCAAGGTTATAAACTCACAACAAATAACCGAATGGAAATGCTCGCGGCTATTGTTGCCCTAGAATCACTCACTCGAGAATGCGATGTAAACCTAACAACCGATAGCCAATATGTTAAGCAAGGCATTGAATCGTGGATCACTAACTGGAAAAAACGTGGCTGGTTAACATCAGCTAAAAAGCCGGTTAAAAACGTCGATTTATGGAAACGCTTAGATAAAGCCTGTAGCGAGCACAATGTAACTTGGAAGTGGGTTAAAGGGCATAGCGGCAATAAATACAACGAAATAGTTGACGATTTAGCGCGCGATGCCGCTGGCAGTAAAGATTTACTAGAAGATGTAGGCTACCAGCCTTAAATTTATTCTAAGCTAGTTGTTATACCAATTTTATTAAAAACATGTTCATTCTATCGCATTAAATAACTCACTAACTGCGTTAAAAATTATTCATATAGAACAACTATATGTCACAATTTTCGCCTTGTTAATGTGCTATTTTCTTAGCGCTATGATAGATCACTTATTTAATGCAATTGGTATTATTTTTTTGCTCGCACGATTTAAAGTGTTGCTTTGACGTTTGTCTAAGCCCTGCCCCTTTTACTGGTGCAAACTGCGGCCTAGCATGCCACTTAGGTTTTATCGGCGTAAGTGGCGCAACTCTCTTTCGTGCCACCAGCATATAAACACTGCCCATTGGTTTTAAATACTGTTTTGCAAAAGTCCGCCAAAACTCAAATCTTGATAACCTGTTACCTCTTGCCAGTGATGAATAAATAAAACGTTCGTCACTTACAATTTCAAAACCCAATAAATTTAGCCAATCTTTAACCCTCGCAGGGGTAAAAAAGCGCCCCGTCCATGGTAACTTCTGACCACTAAAAGGCAGCATTTGTGCAAGCCCACACAAACTAAACGGATTAAAACCAGTCACTAGTATATAACCGCCCGGAATAAGCGTGCGATGTGCTTCTCGTAAAATGTGATGTGGGTCTGAATGATACTCTAAGCAGTGGCTTAGTATACAAGCATCAATACTGTGCTCGTAAAATGGCAATTCATCTATGTCAGCAACTACCCCAGTGTAAGGCCCAGGCTCTGCAACACACACTTGGTGTTTAATCGTACTTATACTTGTGTTTAATTCGCCACTTAAATTACCCAACTTAAGCATATGATAGCCAAACATACGCGGAAGCCATTGCTCCATTTTACGTTCAATATCTGTGCGTAAATAATCCCCATGAGGAAACTGCTGCCACGACAGTGGTTTGGGTCCTTCTTGAAAACTAAGGGCTGGTTTCATTTTTTGAGCTCGTTATACTATGCGATAAGTGTCACTTTATAGAGCAATTTACCATGGTGCAAGTCAAAGCAATTAAAGCCTTTTCTGATAATTACATTTGGTGTTTAACTACCGATAACAGTAACCAAGCATGGGTAGTCGATCCAGGCCAAGCACATCCCGTATTAACGTACTTAGCTGAGCACAAACTAACGCTTGGTGGCATTTTAATTACGCATCATCACTACGACCACACTGATGGCGTAGCTGAATTAGTTGACGCCTATCCAGATATATCGGTTTATGGCCCTGCAAATAGTCCATTTAAAGGCGTCACTCACGCACTCACTGATGGACAAAGCATCAGTGTGCTTAATATTAACTTTACTATTTTAGCAACTCCTGGGCATACGCTTGATCATATTTGTTACACAAATGATGAACTTGCTTTTACAGGCGATACATTATTTAGCGGCGGATGTGGGCGCTTATTTGAAGGCACGCCAGAGCAAATGTGGAAATCTTTTAATAAACTAAGAGAGCTGCCTGCAAGCTGTGTTGTTTATTGCACGCACGAATACACGCAAGCTAATCTTGCCTTTGCCGAAGCAGTTGAACCACGCAATCCAGAACTCCTTGAGTACAGTAAAAAAGTAGATGAATTACGCAGTAATAATCAAATTTCTCTACCGACCTCTATTGGACAGGAGCTAAAAATAAATCCATTTATGCGTAGCGATTTGCCAACCATTATAGAGTTAGTGCCAGAGAAATTTATCTCGGTTACAAAAAACAATGAACCTTGGGGAAACTTTGCGAGTCTGAGACAGTTCAAAGACAATTTTTAATGCAAAAACTAATGCTTTAATATTTATTTCATTAGAATCATTAACTTAAGATATAGTGATGATTCTATTTCTGCGTTTTAAAAAGTCATTAAGTGGCAATGTTAACTCATAACAGGTAGTATTCGCCGAGTTTTTTACCCGATGTATTGGTATTTATGAATAAATCTCCCCTATTAGTAGCCTTGGCGTTAGCGCTAAGTGGTTGTCAAACTGTGACAACATTAGAGTCAGACTCTCAAGTTGCCACGCAAGCAAACCAACAACTCGAAGGCGCAAGTCCTAACGACATTAACAATGCATTGATGGTAAACGCACAATATCAGCAAGTTGACTCTGATGAGCAAGAAGCGCCCGTGTTTGATGATGTGTGGGAGCGAATTCGCTACCAACTTTCTATCGAAATACCGCAAAACCGCCCTGTTGTTACTGAACGTAACTATTACGCTCGCCACCAAGCCTATTTAGATCGTATTTCTAAACGTGCAGAACCTTACTTACACTTTATTGTTGAAGAAGTAGAAAAGCGCGAAATGCCAATCGAAATTGCACTACTGCCTATTGTAGAAAGCGCATTTGACCCATTTGGTTATTCTAATCGCAGCGCATCGGGCATTTGGCAGTTTATGCCTGCAACCGGTGAGCGATTCGATTTAAAACAAAACTGGTGGTACGACGGTCGTCGCGACATAGTGCAGTCGACTCGCGCAGCACTTGACTACTTGTCGTATTTACATAAAACACTTGAAGGCGATTGGCTAAATGCGATTGCTGCTTATAATTCAGGTGAAGGGCGCTTGATGCGCGCTATTAAAAAGAATCGTAAAAAGCATTTACCTACCGATTTTTGGTCTCTTGATTTACCTAGCGAAACAACAGCCTACGTACCAAAGTTATTAGCACTTGCCGATTTATTAAAACGCTCAGATGATTTTAACGTTACATGGCAACCAGTAATTAATGCACAAGTGGTTGAAGTGGTTGATGTTGGCTCGCAAATAGATTTAGCACTTGCTGCTGATATGGCCGATATGACGCTTACTGAGCTATACAGATTAAACCCTGGTTTTAACCGCTGGGCAACTGATCCTAATGGCCCACATTCTTTGTTACTGCCAGTAGATAAAGCAGAGCAATTTAGCCAAAAACTAGCAAACACTGATGTTAAAAACAGATTACGCTGGCAACGTTATATTGTGGCTCGAGGCGACAGCTTATCAGTAATTGCCAAAAAGTTTACAACGAGCTCAAGTGCAATCCGATCGCTTAATAAACTCAAATCAAATACGATTAAAGTAGGCCAAGAATTATTAGTCCCGCTTACTGATGGCGCTATAAATAGCGAACATTTACCAAAGCAGATGCGCTTAGCTGCTAATAAAGCAACTCGCACAAAGCTTTCGCACACAGTTAAAAGTGGCGACACGTTATGGGACATTAGCCGCGAATATGACGTAACTATGGATGAGTTGGCTAAATGGAATAAGCTAAAGAAAAACTCTGTACTGCGCCTAAATCAAAAACTTACTGTGTATAAGTCAGCTAATAAACCACAAGCAACGGCAAGTACCAACCGTACTATTACATACAAAGTACGCCGTGGTGACTCACTTGCACGTATTGCGTCTAAGTTTAATCTAAGCGTTAACGAAATTATTAAGTGGAATAATTTAGCCGGTCAAAAATACTTACAACCTGGCCAAAAGCTAAAACTTAAAGTAGATGTCAGAAGTAGTTAATTTATAAAACTATATTAAAAGTAAAAAGGAGCGCATGCGCTCCTTTTTTAATACTTTAAAATTAAAGGATTAAGCAGGTAGTTTTTCTAGCCATACTTTTAACCAAGGCTCGGTTACCGGCCACGGTTCAAAATCTTCACATGCATCTATTTCTAGGCGGTTGCCCACAGGCTTTGCTTGTAAATCACGAAGTAGCTCGTCAAAGCTTCGCCCTGCGCCACAAAATGTATCGCCGTAACATCTGTCACCCATTGCAATTACACCAAACGGTTTATCGGTAAGCATTGGGAAAGTGCTATTCATTGCAAAGTACAATCCGGCCAAATTACTCGGTACATCACCTTGGCCTGTTGTGGAGGTAACAATTAAAATATGCGATGCATTTTTTATATCATCAAGCGATGCTTCTGTAATTACTGTAGCAGTATGACCCGCTTGCTCTATTGTGGCTGCAACTTCATCGCTTAAACGCTCTGCACCGCCATTAACGCTGCCTACAAAAATACTAATATGTGCCATTAATAATCCTTTTCTTGCTCTGGCCAACCTAGCTGCTTACATATTTCAAGCATGTCTTCACCTAGTGGCGCTTTAATTGTTATTGATTCATTACTATAAGGGTGCACAAAACTAAGCTCTGTTGCAAATAACATTAAGCGTCTTAGCTCAAAATGCTCTCTAAAAAATTGATTATGCTGGTTATCACCATGATTTACATCACCAATGATAGGCAGTGATAAGTGCTTTAAGTGTCTGCGAATTTGATGCTTGCGCCCCGTTTTTGGAAAGCACTCCACTAACGAGTAACGCACTGTTGGGTACTTACCTATAGGAATAGGCAATGCAGCTTGGTGCAAGCAATTAAACTGGGTTTGCGCTTCTTGAGGTGCTTTATCTTGATCTGCAAACTTATCGGCTATTTTATCAAGTTCTTCTTTAAGCGGTTTATCTAAAAATACTGATTCTGGCGCAAAGCCGCGCACTAAGGCCAAATAGCGCTTAGCAATGGTGCCTTCAATAAATAGCTGGTTCATATCGCGAGCTGCTTCAGAGCTCAGTGCGAACAGCAATACGCCCGACGTAGGTCTATCGAGCCTATGTACTGGAAATACATGTTGCCCTAGCTGGTCGCGCAACATTTGCATAGCGAACTGGGTTTCGTGTTTATCTAAAAACGAGCGATGCACTAATAAACCTGAAGGCTTATTTATAGCCACATAGTTTTCATCTTGATACAAAATAGTCAGCTCGCCATATTCAATAGGCGCTGGACGCTCACTCATTTGGTTCTCCTAAAAAGGTATCAAGGGCTGTTAGTAATTCAATAATTTCATCGCTTCCGGCTTTATTCACAAGTGTCATTTGCGCCATAGGGGCAATAGCAAAGTTACGCGGCAGTGGTTGCCTATGTGTTATTAATTGCTGTATTTTTTCAATAAATACAAATTGTAACCACTGCTCAAATGCCATTGTATCGTGACAAAAAGGAGTATTTGAAAGCAGTGCCTCAGCGTCTATTGGCTCACTTTGCCAAAGCGCGTGTTTTTGTAAAAGTGCCATTAGCTGCACTAAATAAGTTTGGGTTTGCTGGTACATAACCACCCTCTTTTATATATGTAATGCAATTATACCCTGTTCCCTCACAAGCGGCTATGACGTATAATTAATGTAATTTTGCAGTAAAAACAGTTGAGAAAACAATGAGTGATCAAATAGCTACATTAGGTCAACTTTTAGATGGTGCGGGTACTCAGTGGCGTGCTTTTGATATTGGCAGGCACATTACTAAGCTTGATAAAAAACAATTTTTAGCTATTGAACAAGCTCAAGTGCCTTACCCTTATCCACTTGCTGGTCATGCATGGCTCGCTATTCAATTTTGGGATACTAAAGCCAGTAAAGAACCGTATGTATGGTTTTTAAAATTTTCACTTGATGAGCAAAGTATGCTGGTAAGTGCTAGTCGCGATCACTTTGCTGATATGGTTATTCAAGCGCTAGGCACTGAAATTACAGGCGAGCAAGCCGATGGAAAGCTTGATAATAACCCTTATGTTTTTACACCAAACGCAAATAAATTAGCGGCATTTAACGCCCAAGTAAAAGTACTATTAAAACAGCCTGCATCGCAGTATTACGAGCATGCACAATTGTACTTTAGCGGTAAAATTGGTTTTGATAATTGGCAAAGTGTTGCACTACAGGGTATTGCCGATTTTGCACTACGCTTAGACAGCGATACAAACTTAAGTAATCTGCAAAAAGCATGGGCGCATTTACCTATTGAAGTACTACAACCACTCAGTGCCATGCTTGAACACGTTGAAATACCAACATCAATGAGTGAGTTACTTGTTGATTACACACAGACCGCAATTAGTAATAACGATACATTAGCTATAACCGCAGCACTAAGATCAGCTTCAAAAGGTCAAGCTCAAGGGTTATGCGCTCAATTAGTTGATACTGTACTAAGCTCACCAGTGAAGCACGACTCTGACGTGTTACTAACAATCGCTGGGCGGTGTTTTAAACAATTAGAAAACCCTGAACGCTTACATGTATTTATGGATAATTGCGCGCATCATCAAAAAATTGAAGAATTGTTTCCAAGTATTTTTGCTGACTTAGTTGCAATACCAACTATTCGCCCGCATTTATTAGGCTTATTACGTAAAGAAAATCGTAGCGAAACCCTCGCGCGTGCAATTGGAAGGTTATTCTCTTAAATGGCAAGTTTATGGACGTTCATACTTATTGGTAGTGTAATTTACTTATTTTGGCTTAACCGAAAGGTTGCTGAAGCGGCGAACGTTCATGCTAAACGTCAAAGTGAGCAACTGCAGGTGCAGTTGATGAGTGTTGCATGCACAAAACGCCGCTTTGGTTTTTTAAAGAACGGCAAGCCAGGCATTAAAAGTGAATTTATATTTGAATTTTCAAGCGATGGTGAAAATGCTTATCAAGGTGTGTTGATTATGGAAAATGAGTTTTTGAAAAGTGTGGTTGTTCCACCGCATAAAATATAAAACTTAATATACTTTAAGAGTATGTGTCTTAAATTAATAAATTTAATTCAACACAAAAAACTAAGGCGTAACTAAAGTTACGCCCCAATTGGACTGCATCCTGCTAGATATCCATTATCTTAAATCCGTATTATCATCCCCTGAACGAGTAAACAACCTTGTTTACCCTCACATTGCATCCTGCAATATCCATGGCCACCTTGGCAAACCCACGAAATCTATCGTTTGGCTACATCCGTAGCATCATCCTTGGTAATCCTTTTAAGTAGCTCCTGCCACTTTTGCATCCTGCAATATCCATAGCCATCTTGGCAAACCCACGAAATCTATCGTTTGGCTACGTCCCGTAGCATCATCCCTGGTAATCCTTTAAAGTAGCTCCTGCCACTTTTTGCATCCTGCAATGTCCACTTGCCATCTTGGCAGTCCTGCGTAAACTAACGCTCCTGCTACTTCCTGTAGCGTCATCCGTGATTATCCTAAAGTAACTCCTAGCTACTAAGTGCTTCATGCACTTCCTTATTCTTCCTTGTATCCATTTTAGCTTGTCCTTTATGCTTCCTGCTAGCGTCTGCTATGTTGCCTATTCCTTATCCTTGGCAGTAACTCAATCATTGAGCTATGTCGTCTTGACAAAGAGAAGTTTAAAGCAATCAGGGGAGAGAAATAGGACTTAACATTAAATAAATAAACGTCACAAAAATGAAAAAACAAAATAAATACTGCAGAACAATAGCTTAGAACAAAAAAGGCTACTTATTAGTAGCCTTTAAGTGACAATGCTTACGATGATGTGAGATATATCTCACGGTCTTATGTCCGTTTGGGCGCATTGGCTTACATTATAATTTTAAATAGTTGGCTCAATTATTGATTTAAACAGTAACTCGCCCTCTACTTGGTTAAAAGTAAGGTGTTTAAATGCTTCAAACTTTTCAGTTTTAAAAAATTCAATGTGCTCCTTACGTGTTACAAATACAGCCATCCCTGTTGACTCAGCGTTGCATTTAACTAAGTCGTCAAGCCCGCGTAGTAAGTAACGACCAAAGCCTTGTCCATGAAAATGCGGATCTACGGCAATAAAAGCTAAAAAATAGTAATTGCCTTTCTCTTTAAGGGCGTCTCTAATTGTTTGTTCTTTATCTATTAATTGATTTGTTTGTAAGTATCCCGCACTCAGCATTAATTTTAAACGCCAGTGCCAATAACGCTGCGCTTGTAATTGGCTATTAGATTCAAATACACACGCTACTGCTTTTAATTTATCGTTGCGGTATAAACCAATTAATGGCTGTTTTTCTTGCCAAAAACTACTGAGCTCTTCGCGAATTAATGATCGTAATTTTTTTTCGTAAACTGTTTTATTTTCGTCATTGTAGCTAAGCATGTTTAGTAATACAGGATCGTCATGATAAGCCTGATAAATTAGGCTCGCTGCAGTACTAATATCTTCTGCAGCTAAATACTGTACGCTGAACGTATCAGCTGGTGTGGTTACACTCATTGTATTTCCTTTATTATTTTAGCTATAGGCTGTTTAACTTTAAACCTAACTATATACCTAAAATTATTAACCGTAAATTCAGCGAGAGTTTAACTAGCAGGAGGTACAGTTAGGTACTAGTATGAATTTTCATTCATTTAAAGGAGCAATATCATGGATACGACAAAACACGACATTAACACACTTTTTGCACAGCTTGGATTACCAAATAGTGATGAGCAAATAGATGCATTTATTGCCTCACATGAATTAGAAGACACAACACTACTCCAAGAAGCTTCTTTTTGGGATGAGGCACAACAACACTTTTTAGCTGAATCCCTCGCACAAGACGGAGATTGGAGTGAAGTAATTGACGAGTTAGATGTACGCATTCGTCAAAGTAAGTAATTTTATTTAATGTACCCTCCCTTATTTATTGCTAACATAGCATCTGCGCAGCATTTATATGCTGCGTATTTATTTTATTAAAGAGTTATATATCTAATGAATTCAGTTGTATTTGATGCAATCAAAGCCCTTCTCGATGAAGGCAAAACCCCTACTGTAGCACTAACTAAAAGCCGTTTGGCGCAACCGGTTCCAATGCCGATGATTATTGCAGCAGTAAGCCAATATAAAAACAATCCTGATTCAATTAATAACTTCATGAGAAACCCACAGCAGTCAGATAATACTGAGCTTAAAACAAGTCAATTAGATAGAATTGAGCAAAAACTCGATAAACTTCTTGCACTGCTAGAACAAAAATAATTTGAGACTATAAATGTTCGTTGTTGATTTAACTTTTGATTGCTACCAAGACACCACCCTAGAACAAGCCGAACAAGCAATAAATCGCTTAGTAAATGCACTGCGTTTTAATGGTCAAATAATGGGGGAAGAATTTCCAACCGTTTTAAAAGATGGATTTTTTATTACCCGCGTAATGTGCCCTACTGAAGATGCAATGCACCCGCTAAATAACAGCCCGTTTGTTAAGCACAGTATCGAAAAGTTACATAGTGCAGGGCTACTTGCGCCAAAAGCAAAAGTGATCGGACAAGATATTCACTCCAACGGCGCTGATTGCTGCAAAGAACCATCAAGTTATATTTTATATACAACCTATGTGCATACGTGCAGCCCGCTTTATTGTGGTGATGACTTTTTGCCTGTGCCGCTATTTCGTATTCCGGCAATTGCTAATGGTGACTATAAAACGCTTATAAAATGGCAAGAAGATTGGCAAGCCTGCGATCAAATTCAAATTAATGGCGCAACCCGTTGTGAATTTCCGGCGCTTGAAGAAATATCGAGTATTCAAAGCGACTTATATAGACGCGGAAAAGACATAACAAAGCGAATTAGTTTTTTAACTAAAAAACCAACCTATTATTATTTATACCGTGTAGGCGGCGTAGATAAAGCGTCTGAACTTGAACGAAAATGCCCTAGTTGTAATGGCGACTGGAAATTACCTGAATCGTGGTTTGGGTTATTCGACTTTAGGTGTGAGCCATGTGGCTTAGTGTCTAATATATCGTGGGATTTTCAGTAACCATTAGGGCGTGTTGACCTTTGTGGATTGAAATTTGCTCAATCTAGGGACGATTTAATCGCGGCGCGAGGTTTGTAACCTAGTGGGCTCGGTAACTGCTCCTGCGTTACCCTACTGGCTTACATCCATGTAAGAATAAGTAAAAACCGAGCAAAGCTTCCGCGTCCTGCTCACGCCCCTTACCTACATCCATGTAGGCAACAAAGAGTAAACCGTCCCTAGAAAGAACCCAAAGGGCAGCGCATGTTTGGCATTTATGCTTCGTTATCGCCTATTTATGGGGAGTACCACACTACATAGGCTCTGCCTTGCCTAAAAACCAAACATACAGCTGCAAAATCAACCACGAAAGGTCAACACGCCCTAGTAATGGCTCTAAAAATCAGCTTAGTGATGACACTAAGCTGATTTATTAAATACGTTTTAAACCTCTAATGCCTTTAAAAAAGCATTAATGTTAGGTGCAAGTACATGGTGTGTTTTTTTGCCGACAAACTCTAAACATACTTCACCAGTGTGCACCAATACACTTACTAGTAAATCATCTTGATCTGTTAAACCAATAAATACTGTTTCTGGCTGCTTGAGCTTGCGTTTCATTAAAACGTGACCCGTTATATTTTGCTGTAACAAATTAAAGTCTTCTTCGTTCCATGCTTGTAGTAATTCAACCTTATGCCCATCAATACTTGCTGAAATGCTTCCACCGTACATATTCCCATATAGCTCGCTAAGCTCTTTTGGAAACTCAAGCTCAAGTGCACTGGCTAAATCATTAAGCGAACCTGCAGGTTGCTGACGCGTGCCCTGCCATTGAATGTTTCCTTGCTCGTCAACCTCACCAACTTCACATGGGCTTGGCCATTGATCGTCGTGTGTAATAAGTGGGTACTTTGCAGTGTTTTTAAGGGTATTTTCGCTAAATTTTTGATGAAGTTGTTCTATAAGCAATGCAACAGACATACTGTGAAACTCATTTAAATTAGATATAATGTCCCCATTGTAACTATTTAAGAGCAAACATGACAGATTACAGCAATTCTCCAGACCTTAAAGGTAGCGTATTAGGCCAATCTACTGAGTATGTAGATGTGTACACGCCAAGCTTGCTTTTCCCTATTGCGCGCAAACTAAATCGTGATGCTTTAAATATTGACGAAGCAGAGCTTCCATTTAAAGGCCAAGATATTTGGACAGGTTACGAGCTTTCATGGCTAAATACTAAAGGTAAACCGCAAGTTGCCGTGGCCTTATTTACCTTTGAATGCCAAAGCAGCCATATTATTGAGTCAAAGTCGTTTAAGCTTTACTTGAATAGCTTTAACCAAACCCGATTTGAAAGCATTGATGTAGTAAAACAGCATTTAATTGATGATTTATCAAACGCGGTTAACAGCCCTGTCAAAGTGACTTTATATAATCCTGATGATTACAATTGCTTACCGTGTACGGCGCTGCCAGGTGAATGTATTGATGATTTAGATATTGAGATTAATAATTACGACATTGATGCTAATTCACTTAAAGCAAAAAGTGATAACGTAGTTACAGAAACGCTCTATAGCCACTTACTTAAATCGAACTGTTTAATTACCTCCCAGCCTGACTGGGCAAGTGTCATTATACGATACACAGGCGAGCAAATATGTCGTGAGTCGTTATTGCGTTACTTAATTTCGTTCAGAACACATAACGAATTTCATGAGCAGTGTGTTGAGCGTATTTATAGCGATTTAACAACACAACTTAATATTAAAGAGTTAGAGGTTTACGCGCGTTATACTCGTCGCGGCGGGCTTGATATAAACCCGTATCGCTCTACGCATTATAACGATACGCCATTTGCAGTTAAAATTAATCGTCAGTAGGTTATTTTAAACTGGAACATGAGTATTAAAAAAGGAGCCTAGGCTCCTTTTTACATTTTTTAATTAATACCAATTCCATTAAGTATGTGATCTAAATTTTACGCCGAAAAAATAATTCAGTTCTAGGCGTAAATTGATGTAAATGGTTGTTCCCTTTGCGAAATTTACAACAAAGAAATGGGTTGTTTTAGCAAGTAAAATAGATCAGCTATTTATTGGAATTGGTATAACTTCGCGCTTAGTGGGTATAGGCATACCACAAACATCAACGTAGTTATGTGATTTAACAAACCATGGTTCAATACGGTTTTTACGAGCATTTATTAAGTTTTTAAACACCGATGAGTTTGTTTTCATCACTTTAAATATACTTTTATCGCTTTGTACATCACCAAGTACTTGTATATTGGTAATTGGGTTAAATGCTTTACCTTCAGTTGGTGTGCGCGCTAAACGGTTAAAATGCTCTATACCTTCGAGCAATCGACCAAACACCGTAATATTTTTATCAAGGTAGCGCGGGGCTTGCCCTATTGTTACAAAAAACTCCGTACTCGCACTGTTTATATCGTTGTCGCGCGCCATTGCAAACACGCCACTACAATGCACTTGCCATGTTTGCGTATGTGCTGAGTTTTGAGCTACTGCAAAGCCGTTTAAAAAGCC
The DNA here is from genome assembly GCF_014164325.1 of Pseudoalteromonas sp. SG43-4. Lineage (NCBI taxonomy): Bacteria > Pseudomonadati > Pseudomonadota > Gammaproteobacteria > Alteromonadales > Pseudoalteromonadaceae > Pseudoalteromonas > Pseudoalteromonas sp. SG43-4. The sequence continues at coordinate 29,159 of NZ_JACJFB010000029.1, forward strand.
GGTAACTGGTGCATACCCGTCGCCATTTAGCTCAGTAATTAAAAGTGGTTTGTTTGTTTTTAAATAAAACTCAGCAGGGACTGTTTTATCCGCAGTTTTAATTAACTTTTTACCCAAGCTGTCGCCACCTTGCGCTACAAAACCCTCAACAAACCGATAAACGCTGGTATTTTTATAAAACCCTTCTCGTGCTAACTTTTTAATATTTTGAACGTGCTTTGGGGCAAGTTGTTCATTAAGCTCAATATACGCATCGCCCGTTGGCAGCGTTATCTTTAAAATATTTTGGGCGTTCACTACTCGCCAGTCATTATCTGTTGCACTAGCAATTACCTCACTCGCGCTCAATAAAGGTAGCTCTTGTTTAGCAACACCATTACCAAGTTGTTGAGCACAACCGCTCAATAAAACACTAAGCAGAGCTGGCAATATAATTTTCCTCATCGCTTATATCCTTATAATTATTATAGTTTTGGTTATTCCCAATCAAACTTATATAGCACATCAACATTTTGATATAGGCCGCTCGTTATTTCTATGTATAACTGAGAAAGTAACTGATAACGCACAGCCACTTCACTGAGCGAATCAAATACACCCACACTATATTTAACTTGCAAACTGGGTGCTACGTATCCTGATATTTCTACTTTGGTACTATCACCACTACCTGATGAGCTTAAACTTACATCTGACAAACCAAAGGTTTCACCTACCTTAGAAACAACCCCTTCGCTGCGGCTAACCCCTTGAGAAAGTAATAACTGTGTAAGCATAGCATCGCTTGACGAACTTTCTCCATCACCTAAAGGCTGGCCATTAAGTAAATATGCGAGTGCTTGAGCTTGATCCATCGCAGGCTCAGAAAATATTTTGAGCGTTGGTTGTTCAACATTACCTGTGAGCGTAACCCCTGCAATCACACCATTTGCAGTCGTATCGGGGTTACGTATTGCTTTAATATTTAAAAATGGTTGTTCAATTGAACCGCTAAAACCGACTTGCCCGGTGCTGATTATTAAATCTTGCCCAAAGGCTAAGTAAGTACCTTCAATTAAGTTAAGCTCACCTGTGGCTATAATTGGCGCACCTTGACTCATTTTTATCGCTAAATCACCCGCAACTTTTGATTCCAAGCCAAACGATTCTACTTTTACATCGTTTTTAACAATCACTTTTAAATCTATGTCGTAATCAAATGGAACTGTTTCTGTGGCCTCGGTTTTTTGATCAACAATAATTTCATCATCGCTAACTTGCACTGCGCCCTCAGGAAGCTCTTCAATCATTATACGACCGTAAGGCACAACTACCTCACCAGCAAGCTTGAGTGCATTATTAGCCAAGCCTATTTTTAAATCCGGCGATACTTTAAAAGTAACCCCTTGCTGCGCGCGTACATAAAACTGATCGCCAACTACCGCCACATTTACAGCAGGTTGCGCACCTTGCCAATCAACGTCACCGGTGAGGTTTATTTTACCGCCCTGGTTGTCGTTTAAGTTGCCTTTTATTGTGGCTGTTGTTTTATCAAACAATACGTTTATATTTGATTTTTGCAGCGCTATAGGCAATTGCTCGCCCTCTAAACTAATATCGCTCACATTAAGCTCGCCATTTAATAATGGATCTTTTAACGTACCTGCTAATGCGACTTTTCCACTAATATCACCTTTTAACTGCTCAAGGGTTTCAAGAAATGGTTGTAAGTCTGAAAGGAGTATTTTATCAATATTAATAGTGCCGTTAAGCGCTTGCGTATTTTGTATGTCGTCAATATCAATTTGTGTGTTTATTTTACCAAGCACACTTGATTCTAAATTAGCTTCAAGCTTGCCAACTTGAGAGTCCGAAAATGCACTAACAGTTAGAGTTTCGATTGGTAATTTAAAACGATCTTCTTCCGAGGTAAGCACCGCTTCTAAGTCGCTAGAATCGATATTTGCGCGTAATGTTTTAAGCGCACCACTTTGCCAATTAAGCGCTACATCGCCAGTTATATTACCGCGAGTACGAATGCTATTAGGTAAAAAGTGCTTAAGCTCCTCAAGAGCTAAATTGCTTAGTTTAGCATTTAGCTGACCGAGGTTTTTTGATTGGGCTAAGGTGTCTATGCACAATTTACTTTGCTCAGATGCCCAACAATGTGCACTTACATCAAAGTCGCCACTTTGCGTATTAACCATAATGGCAATATTTTTAGTATTACTAAAACTAAGCTTTTTATCGCTGAGCGTTACATTACTAAGCTCGCCATTCCAAGTGGTATTATTAATTTTGCCATTAACTTCAAACTCTACACTGCCTTGCTCAGCATCTACAGATGCCGTAAGTTGGTGATCTGTTTTGTCGCCGCTAATATCAATTTTAACGCTATTAATTTGCTGTTCGGCTACAAGCGCCGAACCAACACTTACCGAAACATCGGTTTGCCAATCGGCTGCGGTATCTAACTGCCCTCTTACTGATAATTTATTAATGTTTATTTCATCAAAAATAAAGCGATCGAGTATTAGCGCTAAATCAACAGAGGGCGTTAACCTTTCCCCCCTTACTTTTAAATTTGCGTTGCCATCGGCAGTAAATGGAATATTAGCTTTTTCATCACTTTTAAGCGTTACTTTGCCATCAACTTGCCAAGTATCATCAACTTGCCCGCTTAGTGCTAATTTATTGGTGCCGCTACTTAAATAAAAGCTATCAATGTTCGCTTTTAACGTGTTGTCTAGCTTAAAGTTTGAGGCAAATTCTAGTGGCACGTCGTTAAGTAATCCGCTTAACTTTGTATTATTCATTTGTAGCTGCCACTTGTCGTCAGCTGCATTAAACGAGCCTTTAAACTGTCCTGAAATATCACTGGTAGCGGCATCAGTTAAGTACTGCGCTTTTAAGTTAGCAAGCGTGCCATTAAAGTTAGCCTGTATGCCTTTTTGCCAATCAACATTGGCTTGTATAGTTGCACTGCTTTCGTTCGCTTTAATGCTTAGCGCTTGTAAAGTTGCTTTGGTGAGACTGCCTTTTAATTGGGTATTTAAGTCAACAGCTGGGTACGCGCCTAATTGGCTATTCCCCTGCAGGCTAAGCTGGTAATCGTCGGCATTACCTTGTGCATTGAGGCTTACATTTCGCACTTTAAGCTCATTACTTTGTGCATCAATAAGCCACTGTTTAATTTTGCCATTTAACTCAAACGGATAGTTTTTTTGCTTTAAATTTGCCGTTGCCGTTAAACTAAGCGGATATTGTCCCTGCGTTTCTAAATTTAAGTTTAGATTTGATAAGTCGCCATTCAACTGCAAATTGGCTTGGTGCTCATCACTTTGTAAAACAACATTCCCTTTTATGGGCAAATTTCCTGCAAGCTCAGCATTAAGGTGCGTATTAAGCTGCCACTGCTCATACTTTGCTGAGAATGACTCTAAATTAATAAAAGCATCTTCCACACTTAATTGCAGTGAGATGTTTTCAATAACATGCTGGGCTTCGTTTTGCTCTATCGTAATGTTAGCTATTTCAAAGTCTTCAACAACTAAGTCAAGTGGCGAAGTAAATTCTATATTAGGTAATGCGGGTAGGTGCGTTAAAGGCGCTTGAGTATTTTGCGCCGTTTGTGTTTTCGCATCTTGTTCTTGCTCTTTTAAAGCAACAAGTATGGTGGGAATATTCAGGCTTTTAACCGTCAGCTTTGAACCCTCTGCTTTTGCTGAGAGTTTAAAGTTATTAACGCTTACGTTTGCACTTGGATGCTCTAGAGTAAATTTATTGATCGCAATGTTTTTTAAAGCAATATTAAAAGGTAAGCTGATTTTTTCAAGCGGCTCTGCAGCGGCTTCTTCTTGTGACTCTGCAGTTTTTGGTAGTGTTAAATTTATAGATTTAGCACTTAAGTTATCTATACAAATTCCATCGCACTGCCACCAAAACAAATCAATTTTCAATTGTTGTGCATTAAAATCCAATCCGTTGCTAGTAAAGCGCACATTAAAGGCATCATTATAAATAAAACGGCCATCTTTAATTACGATATGTAGTCCATCTACCGCTTTGTTTGCACTATAAGCAATAAATTGATTACCGGGTGCGGTAAATAACAAACAAAATAGTGCAACAACTAACGTGACAAAAATAGCACTTACGGCGGCTGTTATCTTTTTTAATACTGACATTAAATTTCTGGCCCTATGGTAATACTTAAACGTGTGCTTTTACTTTCTTTTGTTAATCCCCAAGCGTGGTCTATACGCACTGGGCCAACGGGTGTTAAATAGCGAAAACCAAAACCAGCGCCTACTTCAAAGTCATCAGAAAAATCATTCGTTGCTGTACCACCGTCAACAAATAAAGCTGCGCGCCAGTTTTGAGCAAACTGATAGTTGTACTCTATTGTACTGGTTAGTAAGTATTTACCACCGATGAGATCGCCATCATCATTTTCTGGCGATATTGATTGGTACGCAAAACCACGAACACTTTGATCGCCACCTGCGTAAAAACGCAGTGAGTAAGGTACGTTTTCAATATCATCAACAAGCATTGCACCAACATTTGCTTTTAAAAACACTAAATGCTTATCTAAGTATGTACGTAACCACGCATGTTGCATTTGCACCCTAACCAGATTAGTACTCGAAAGCACATCATCTAAACCAAACTCAGCAGATATAAGCCACTGCTCTCCCCAGTATGGAGTCGTGCCGCCTTTTGATTTTTTGCGGGCGTAGCTAATGCCCGGCATTAACATTTCGGTGCTTTCTTCCTCTTCATCACCGATGCGGTAGGTTTCTTGGTCGCGGCGTAAAAATGCAGTACGCACCCACTTATTTTCGGTTAACCATTGGCGCTGAATTTGCCCCGTGAGTATTTCACTGTAGGTATCGTTTGTTAGTTCATCCTCTAATTTATATCCAGCAGAAAAACGCCATAAATCATCATTCGGATCATCAACTGGAATGGTATAAGCCATGGAAATATCTTGCTGCTTTTGCGCCACATTTAAATTAGTTTCGAGATAATGGCCGTCTTCTGTGATCCACGGTTTACTCCATTTAAAACGCACTTTGGGCCCTAAGTCAGTACTAAAACCGCCGCCAATTTCATAGCTATTTGCAGGCTTGTGCAACACATCTACCTTAATAGGTACTTGGCTATTTTTACGCGCAGCAATATCGGCGTAAACGCGCACGCTTGCAAAATAAGGGGTGCTTGATAAATCCAAATTATAGTCAGCAATATGTGTTGATTTATAAGGTTGACCCTGAGTAAAAGGCGCAAGCGAGCGTATGTATTTTTCAGCAGGCGTATTACTAGCTATTTTTATATCACCAAACTGGTATCTAACCCCAGTATCAATTACAAAAGTAATAACAGCACTATTTTTCTTAAGTGACACTTCTAATTTGCGCGCTGGCCACTTTGCATCAAAATAGCCAAGCTCCAATAGCATAGATTCTATTTTTTTATGAGCAGAGTCATATCTACCATGATTTAAAACATCACCTTGTTTTAAGTTGGTATTTTTAATTAATGCCTGTAATTGAGTATCATTTTGGCCATCGCCGTTTAGCGTAATATTAATTGCTTCTATGCGTGTTGCAGGACCTCGCTCAACTTTAACAATTAGCTCGCTGTTGTCTTTATCATAAATAACCTCGACGGTCGGGCTATAATAACCAAGTGCTTTAATACTATTTTGTACTTGCTTTTGGGCATAACGACGAAGTGTACGGGTTGGTTTTTCACCAATTAATTGCTTGAGATAAAGGGCTACGTTATTTTCTAAATCGCCACTTAACCCTTTAATTTCGTAATCTTCTATGACTTTTTCTGCCGCATAGCTACTTGTCGCAATTAAAGCGCTCACAACACACATGCAACGTAAAAACTTAATAAACAAGTAAATATCCTTACTTTTAATATCTTACATAAAACTGGCTGATTACGCGCATATTAGCATAGCCATAATGAGCAACACATTAACTTAATGACAATCTAATGCGTAAATTTAACTTTGAATAAGTATCAGCATAATTAAAATTAGTACGCGTTAAGACAATATTTTAGTTACAATAGTGCCTACGAATAAAAAATTAATTTTAAATGAGTTTTTAATGCAATTCCCTGATGATGATAACGGCCAACTTTTAGCCGAAATAGCCGCTGCTGGCATTGATTTAAATAAAATGCACCAAGTCGATTTTTTTATTTTATTTGAACAAGAAGCCGATGCTGAAAAATTTGCTAAAGAAATAGTTTCTGATGCATTAGTTCAAAAGGCTGAGCTTGAAAAATGTAAAGACACTGGCGTTTGGGAAGTAATCACTCAAGTACAAATGGTGCCAGAGCACACCCTTTTAGGCCAAGCTGAGCAATACATTGAAAGCATTGCTAATAGCTTTAATGGATATGGTGACGGCTGGGGATTAATGGACGGTGACGAGGCTTAGTTACCTTTTAATTGTATTAGTTCAATGCACTCTATCAGTTAAGCTTAACGGCTTAACTGATTTGCCTTCCTAAAATTGCCTTTATAGTCAAATAGCTTATCAGCTACTTTCCAACCATACTTTTTGCTTTTTCGTGCAATAACAAAATCTGGTGGTACTAATTCAAATTGTGCGCTTACTACTTGCGCTGCAGTTTTAAAATTAATAGGTGTTTGTCCAAGTCCTACTCGTAGACCAAATTGCTTATTAAATATAAATTGCCCGCCCTTATTTGCGAGGTTATATACCTCATCACAACTTGCGCCATCTTCATCAAAATACGTTACTTTAATAAGTTCATCTTTAATTAGAGTTACCGATAACCCACTGCATCGAAGCACAAGTGCGTCTTTTAAGTTTAATGCATTGCGTAACTTATCATCAGGGTCGGCCATTACCGCGCCGCAATCATGGCATTTACGTGCCGCAATGTCATTTTGGGCGCCGCACTGCTCACATTCTTTAAACCTAAAACGATAATCGCACTGCTCTTTATGCCCATCATCATCTTCTAACAGGCCTTGGCAACGCCTGCCAAAGTGCTCTATTACTTTGCCAGTGGAGTCTGTTTTACCCCAAAATATATTCGCAAACCCACAACCTGGGCAAAGTACCTGCACAGGTTCATTATCACTATCGCCTTTTTTATCACCTACTTCTGGGTGAAATAAATTAAAACCATTGCCAGCATAATCTATTACTAAGCAATCTGTTTTCGATTCAGATAACCTTAAACCTCGCCCCACAATTTGTTGATATAAACTAACTGATTCTGTAGGTCTTAAAATAGCTATAAAGTCGACATGTGGCGCATCAAACCCTGTAGTTAATACCGAAACATTAACTAAATACTTTAATTGCTTAGCTTTAAATTGCTTAATGATTTTATCGCGCTCAGTGTTTGGCGTATCACCTGTGATTAGTGCACTTTGATGAGCTGGCAAGTAGCTTAATATTTCCTGGGCATGCATTACCGTGGCGGCAAAAACCATAACCCCTTCGCGCTCTTCACTGTATTGAATTACTTGCTGTAATATAGCCTGCGTTGCGCGCTCACTGTTTTTTAAAAGCGCATTCATGTCATCAGTCGTATATTGCCCAAATGCATTGCTATCTAAGGACGAAAAATCATAATGGCTAATTGCTGCATCAACTTCGTTAGGCGGCGTTAAATAATTATGTTTGATCATATACCTGAGCGGCAATTCAAAAATACAACTTTTAAACGGACTTTCTTGAGTACCTTTAACAAAACCATGATAATGGTGGTGGTATATCCACCCCATTCCTAACCGATAAGGTGTTGCTGTTAAACCCAATACTTTTAACTGAGGGTTATACTCTTTTAAACTGTTTATTACTTTACCGTACTGACTTTTTTTATCCCCATTTACCCTGTGGCATTCATCAATAATAAGTAATGAATAATGCTCATTTAATTTATTTAAATTACGAGAAAGTGATTGCACACTGGCAAAGGTTACTTGATGGTTTAATGATTTTTCTTTTAAGCCTGCTGAAAATATACTCGCCTCTAAGCCAAAACTTTTATATTTTTGTGAATTTTGCTCTACCAGCTCTTTTACATGAGCAAGCACTAATATTTTTTGCTTAGCTATACGGGCAAGTTCAGCAATAACCAAACTCTTACCTGCGCCGGTTGGTAGTACAATAACGGCAGGATCATTACTCTTTCTAAAGTGTAAAACGGTGCGTTCTACGGCTTCTTGTTGGTAAGGTCTTAGTTTATAGCTCATGGGAAAACAAATAGGTTCGAGTGAAGAGATTTTAGCAAATAATAGCTGGGAGTTTTAAACTTTAATTATATTTTATTGAGGGGTAAACAAAAAAGAGAAGCCGAAGCTTCTCTTATATTTAGCTTTAAGCTAAAAACTTTTCAAGCTCAACACCTTCAAACGCTTTAGGACGACGGCCACGGCCAGTCCATTCAATAGTCTCACCATTAAGTTCCATACGGTACTTAGGCTTAACTTTGGTGCGCTTGTCTGATGCTCCATCTTGTAAATCTTCTAGCGTAAGTCCTTTTTCTTTTAAAAGATCCAAAACTTCCTGTTTCGCTTTTTGCTGCTGGGTATATTTTGAAATTGCATCATTGATAAGCTGTTGAGCTTTTTCAAGCTCTGTTAATGATGCTGTTTTAATAAAAGATCGGACTTCTTTCATCTATATCTCGCTAAATTGTGTGATTGGAATTATTTAATTATTCCTACTTAGTATAATGCCAAGTAGTTATTTTTACCATTCAAAGACACCTGCTGCTTTAAGCTTTATAAAAAAATACTTTTACAATAGTATAATTATCAAATCTAGAGGCTATAAAATGACAATGCAATACTTTTAACCGAGTAGACTCAATAACTAGAGATTACCCTTTTTTACCGTGGCTAAAAACTCTAAGTTCATATTTAGCCTATTTATTAAATAGTACATGCATATAAAAATCACAATATTAAAATTATTTAACTTTATATACATGTATTAATAAAATGGTAAATAACTATAGATGTTTAGCTAAAAACTTTTCAATTTTAGTATATAGCTCTATTTTATTCTCTTCTTTTTGGAATCCATGTCCTTCGTTATCTTTCATAATCCACTCATCGTCAGATAATATAATTCCGCGCTCTTCTAAAGAATCTCTTAAATCGAGTGCATGTTTTTTTACAACACGAGGATCCTTGGCTCCTTGCACAATCATTAATGGCGCTACTATTTTATCTACATGATGAAGTGGAGACATTTTTTTCATTAAAGCTTTATCATCAGGGTTACCAATTTGCTTTTCTAGAAGCTCTCTTTGTGGTTCCCAATGCTTAGGAAGCGAGTCAAAAAGTAACTCAACGTCAGTTATACCTACATAATTAATACCACATTTATAAAGCTCTGGAGTAAAAGTAAGACCGGCCATAGTTGCATAACCGCCGTAACTAGAACCATAAATACATACTCTTTTTGGATCTATAACCCCCTCATCTACCAAGTACTCAATAGCGTCGGTTAAGTCATTTTGCATCTCGGCGCCCCATTTACCGCCATAGCCTGCTTGTTGAAATTTTCGCCCATAACCACCTGAACCACGAAAGTTGACTTGAACTGTTGCATAGCCCCGACTCGCAAAAAATTGCGTCTCAGAATTAAAACCCCATGCGTCTCTAATACCATAAGGGCCGCCATGTGGATTAACAATCAAAGGTAAATTTTTACCGTTGCTATCTTTTGGTATTGTTAAATAGCCACGAATAGTTAAACCATCACGGCTATTAAACTTAATTGGTTTCATAGGTGATAACTGACTTTTATCAATCCAGCCCATAGGTGAAACTAATGATTTGAGCGTATTTTTTGATTTATTGAACAAATAATAATGACCAGGATCTGTATCACTACCAACATATACAACGTTCAGTGCTTCATTTTTTGAGCTGCTAACTACATTAACAACTTTATCTTTAAAAGCGCTCTTCAATGAGGCCATCATCTCGGCGGTTTCTTTATCAAAATAAGCTACTTCAGGGTATTCATCTAAATACCTGACTCCGATTAGCTTTTTACGTTTAGTCGATAACATTAAATTAGAGACATCAACTTCTGGCATTCCAAAGATTAATTCACCTAACTCGTTTTTATCAGGATGAAAATAATAAATAGCTGACGTATCTCTATTAATATTTGAAGCTACAAATAGTGTTTTATTATCAAAATCGAAAGCCAGAGGTGTAATATTTTCTTCTTCAACGTTATAGTCACGTAATATACGAAACTCTTTTTCACCTTTATTCTTATAATAAAACTTACCTTTTAAGCCATTGATAGCAACAGCACCTCTCACTTCACCATCATGGTCTAAAAGCCAACCCTGAAAATCACCTGGATTCTTAGCCAGAATCGTCATTTTAAAATTTCTTTCTCGCTTTCTATCCCATTTACTATTAAGAGGTAATTTATAAAGATCCGGAGCTTTAATATTTCTTCCATTATATTGAATAACAATATGCTCTGGATCATTAGGTAGCATATGGACAATGCTTGCAGAACGGATACCTGAGGCTCCTACTTTAGAGCCAACTAACTCAATAACTCTCGCTTTTTTAGCGTTTACATTGATTTTATAAAGGCTAAAAGCTTCATTTCCATCACTATCAAGCTTAAAAACAATTTCATCATCATTAGCCCATGAAAAATCATTAATATCTTGATCATCAAACTTTGTTACCGCCTTTGCATTTTTTAACCCGTCAGTTTCAAGTATAACAATATTTTTTCTCTCATTTATTGGAGATAGTACTGCTAAATACTTACCATTTGGGGAAAGCTGAAGATTAGAGAATTTAGGATTTTTAAAAAAATCTTCAATTTTTGGTTGTGCCTTCTGAGCATTGATTTCAAAAGAAATAATACACAAGTAAGAAATTACTATTAACTTAAATATTGCTGACATAATACTTCCAAATAAATTAAGTGCTTACTAACAACAGCTTGTTGAGAGAGACTTCACTTATTAGTAAATAAAAAAGCCCTACTAAATAGCAGGGCTTTATTCTTTGTAACTAAATTAGATAATGCTTAGAACGACTGCTCTAAACGTAAGTACAATGAACGACCTGTTTGATCATATAGAGACCAGTTAGAGTCTCGGTAATCACGGAAGCCATCGTAGAAGCTAGGTGCAGCTTTATCAAATAAGTTATTTACACCTAAAGCAATTTTGGTATTTGTAGGTGCAACATAGCTTACTTGAACGTTATGTTTGAAATAGCTAGGAATATCAGCATAGTAATCAACGCCGTACTCTTCATTACCTGAATCTTGAGTACCAACATAGAACATAGTCCACGTAGCTGAGAAGTCTTCATAAGCGTAGTTAACCGCTAAATCTGATTTCCATTCTGGATAATCTTGTAAGCCAGCGTAATCAAATGCATCAGATTCTGAATCAGCTACTTCTTCAAATGATAAAACTCGAGATACATTTAATGTGCTCGTAAAGTTACCAAAGTCAGTATCAAAACGGTATCTAGCTGTAAAGTCTATACCGTCAGTAGATAGCGAGCTCTTGTTCACGTAACCAGTGTACATGTAATCAATTTTACCTGTATCAGCACTACGCTCAATTGCATTTGGAGTAGAGTTTAAACCACCTTGTTCAATTTCAAGGCGAAGAAGTTCAGAATTATCTACACTATCAATTTTATCATCGTAATTGATTGAGTAATATGTTAATTCAAGCGAAAGGTTTTCAACTGCATCCCAAACGAAACCTACCGTTGTAGAATCACCTGTTTCAGCTTGAAGTTCAGTATTACCACCAAACCACGTTGCAACTTGCTCACCTGCATCAGCACAATAACCATCAGTTTCTTGTCCTGGGTTAGCAGAACACCAAGCTGTATCACGAACAGTTGGGAAGCTTAATGCGTAAGATTGGAACATCTCACCCATGTTTGGAGCACGGAATGACTCCCCCCAAGAACCACGAAGTAATAAAGTATCTGTTGGACGCCAAGTTAAACCAACTTTTGGTACAAATTTGTCAAACGTAGTACTTTTTTTACCAAGATTTGTTGTACCACTTTGCTCATACTTTTCGTATCGACCAGCAACTGTCAAATCAACATCATGTGGGAAAGAAGCTTGTACTTCAAAGTAAGCAGCTGTACGGTCACGATCTGCATAAACATCATCACCACCTGAACCACCAGAAATAAATCCATTCGCTGATTCTGGATCACTGATTTGGGTAAAATCAATTTGCTCAAATTCACCACCAACAACACCGGCAACTACAAATTCACCGTCATCTAGTAATGTCGTTGAAATTAGACCATCGATTTGTTTACTTTCGTAACGACCTTCATAAGTACCTGTATGATTTGCTTCTTGATAAAGCTCACCCATACTTGTGCTCCAGTCATCGTAACTCATGCCTGATACGTTAAATACATCGTACTCACCAGTATCAATTGCCGCTTGGAAGGCAACGTCATTAACTAGGTTTTTACCAAATGAGTTAGTTTTTGAAACACTGTTTTGGAAGTTTACTTCCCAATCAAGACCATTACCAAGATCGGTAAAGCCTTCAAGGCCAACTAAAATATCTGTTGTTGTAACTTCAGTTGTTGTATCACGGTT
>NZ_JACJFB010000002.1:0-237605 GCF_014164325.1 Pseudoalteromonas sp. SG43-4
TGACAATAGCGTTTTGGACCCACCTGACTCCATGCCGAACTCAGTAGTGAAACGAAACAGCGCCGATGATAGTGTAGCATTTGCTATGTGAAAGTAGGACATTACCAGGCTTCAAATTGTAGAGACCCGTTACAGCAATGTGACGGGTTTTTTGCTTTCTGGGATTTAGTAAATAGTCAAGAGCCCATCCCGAACTCAGTAGTGAAACCAAACAGCTCGAAGGCGAGCCCCGGCCAACGATAGTGTAGCATTTGCTATGTGAAAGTAGGACATTACCAGGCTTCAAATTGTAGAAAGCCCGACTAGAAATAGTCGGGCTTTTTTACGTCTGCAGAAAAGTGATTCAGGGATTCCTCTAGAGCGAAGGACTTCTTAGTAAATCATTTATATCAATCAGCAATAATATTTAATCCATTTGAGAGGTTAAATCTGACCCTAACTGCGTTAAAAACCTCAAATATGAAACAACTGGATAACGAATTTTTGTCCTTCTTTTATCGACTCCGCTTAGTTATTGCTCTAATCTCAATTTATGATCTGTTCAATTATGTAGTTTATAAAATGTGACAGAGTTCGTTTAGGTAAAATTAGAATAATAAGGGCTTAATCATGAGTAAAGTTGAAAACCACCCGCATGGTGTTTTTTGTTGGTCAGAGCTTTGTACGCACAATTGGAAAGACGGTAAGGCGTTTTATACATCATTATTTGATTGGGGGCATGACGATCAACCTATTGGAGAGAACATATACTACACCATGCTACAAAAGCAAGGTGATGATATCGCTGCAATGTACGAAATGCCTAAAGAGCAAATTAGTGCAGGTATCCCAAGTCATTGGTTGGCTTACATTGCCGTCGATAATATTGATGATTGTGCGCTAAAAGCAAAAGAACTAGGTGCTGAGGTTATTGCCGGTCCTCATGATGTTATGAATGCAGGACGAATGTTGATGCTAAAAGATCCAGTAGGCGCAACTGTTGCACTATGGCAGGGGAATGAGCATAAAGGTTGTAAGCACTTAGGTGAATTAAATACGCCTTATTGGCATGAGTTAGCAACAAGAGATAGTAAAGTAAGTCGAGACTTTTACTGTGCTTTACTAGGCTGGGAAAGCGAAATAAAGCCTATGGAAGGGATGGACTACATTTTATTTTTAGTCGATGGACAACCAATTGCCGGTATGCTTGAAATAACAAGTGAATGGCCTGATGATACCCCTGCTCATTGGATGATTTATTTTGCAGTCGAGAGTTGCGATGTAATTGTTAGTAAAGCCGCTAGCTTAGGTGGACAAGTATGTGTTCCTGCAACAGATATCCCCGATGTTGGTCGTTTTAGTGTTATATGCGACCCTCAAGGTGCTGTATTTTCGGTGATCGAATCTGTTATGGATGACGTTTAAACACAGTTAAATTAGCTTTAGCGTTAATTTGCTCGCTAGTTTGATATAATACTCGTCAATTAAATCGTCAGAAAGTGCAGAGAACGCAATGGAATTTGAACAAGATAGTAATTTAACCCTCCCTTTATTTCTATTAGATGAATCATTAAGTAATAGAGACTTAGAGCAGCCTGATTTTGAAATATCAATTGGACTTGATGATGAGTTACTTGCTCAAATTTGCCAGAACCCAAGTGAAGATAGCAGTGTCGCTATTACTGTTAGCGGTTATGAGTTGCTTATAACTAATCCTCTGTACTTAGCTATATTAGATCAAGAGCACGATGCGCAGATAACATTAACGCATGGCCCTCTTTTAAGTATTGTTTTGAATACTGAAGGTCAGAATACATTCGTTTCTCCTCAAATGGATATGATGCCCACCTTTGATTTAGGTGATGAGGACGACGAATGAGAAAAATACTAATAAGTACGATAGTACTCATTATTTTAAGTGGTTGTGCATATTTGGGAAATGCTCACTACGATGATCTTTTTGGACCTGAACAAACACAAGAGAGAATGGTGCCTCATACAACAGGTGCTGGTGCTGATTTTTTACAAAATGTAAAACCTGTACTCGATACCCGCTGCGTAGTTTGTCATGGTTGTTACGATGCACCATGTCAACTGAAGCTCTCATCCCCTGAAGGTATTGACCGAGGTTTGAGTAAAGAGCTCGTTTACGATGGAACTCGTTTATTGGCAACAACCCCAAGCCGTTTATTATTTGATGCAACTAATACTCAGCAATGGCGAGAGAAAAACTTTACGCCAGTGCTAAATGAGCGCGTGCAAAGTGAAGAAGCTAACTTAGCGGGCAGTGTGTTATTTAATAGCCTGGTGCTAAAGCAAAGCCATGAATTGCCAGTAAATGAAGTGCTAGATGATGAGTTTGACTTTTCGTTAGCGCGTTCGCAAACCTGCGCAACAATGGGTGAGTTTGATCGATTGGCAAGTGAACAACCTCATGGCGGCATGCCTTATGGTTTACCTGGTGTTTCGCGTGAAGAGTTTAATCACTTACAGAACTGGCTTAAAGGTGGTGGTAAAATGTCACATATTCAGCCACCAAGTAAATATGATCAGAATAAAATAGCGGGCTGGGAAGCATTTTTAAATCAAGATAGCTTAAAGTATCAGTTATCAGCACGGTATATTTATGAGCATTGGTTTTTAGCACATATTTATTTTACTTCAGAAAACCCACAAAGCTTTTTCAAACTAGTTCGCTCAAGTACGCCTCCTGGTGAGGAAATAAAGTTAATAAACACGCGCCGCCCATACGATGACCCTAAAGTTAGCCGTGTTTATTATCGTTTTATGCAAGAGCGTACAACCATACTTTCTAAAACACATTTACCTCTTGAGCTTAATGAAGCTAAATTACTGCGTTTATATGAGCAGTTTATTGCGCCAGATTATACTGTTACGAAAATGCCTAGTTATGAGGCTAAGGCAGCATCTAACCCTTTTAAAACTTTCGAAGTTATTCCAATTAATTCTAAGTATCAATTTATGCTTGATGAGGCAGAGTTAATTATTATGGGCTTTATAAAAGGGCCTGTTTGTCGTGGTCAGATTGCTTTAAATGTTATAAACGATCATTTTTGGGTGGCTTTTGCTGATCCTAATAAAGTAGCGACTCCGGCTGTAGGGGAAATGCTAATGCAACATGAAGAGGCATTAGAACTTCCTGCCGCTGAGGAGAGTAATGCCTTACCCATTTCTAGCTGGGTTAAATATTCAGTTCGCGAGAAAAAGTATTTACAGGCGAAAGTTGAGCTGGCTAACAAAATGTTCAAAGGTGGTGAGCACCTTACAACAGACTTACTTTGGAAAGGTGATGGGCATAATAAAAATGCGGCACTAACTATTTTCCGCCATTTTGATAGTGCAACTGTAGTTAAAGGTTTTATTGGTCAAGAGCCTAAAACCACCTGGATATTAGATTATGCTTTGTTTGAGCGTATTCACTATTTGCTTGTAGCAGGCTTTGATGTGTACGGAAATATAGGCCATCAATTAGTGACACGCCTATATATGGATTTTTTACGTTTAGAGGGAGAGCAAAACTTTTTAGCATTGTTACCTGAGGCTAAACGTAATCAAATTAAAAAGCAGTGGTATCGTAATTCACCACCTGACTTATCTAAGTTCTTTAAAAATAACCGAGAATTTAGTCAGCCAAGTGGTATTAACTATAAAACTGATGATCCACAGCATGAGCTATATACTTTGATGAAAGAAGCCTTAGCGCCAGTTTTAAGTGAAAGATACAACTACACTGAAGTACCAAAGCCGTTAAATGTAGTAAGTAATATGCCAGCAAAAGCGGTAAACTTGTTACCCCAGCTTTCTTTTGTACTTGTAAAGCAAAAAGATAATAGTCATAAGGGCTACACTATTATTCATCATAATGCGCACTACAATATATCTAGTTTATTAAACGAAGATGGCCAACGTGCTTATGATGAAGATACCGCGACTATTGTTCCTGGCTTTATCGGTGATTACCCAGCAGCTATTTGGTATTTAAATAACGAGCAACAAGTGAATGCTTTTGCTGAGCAATTACCAATGATGCAAATTGAAGCTGATTATCGCGCTTTAAAAAGTAAATATGGTATTCGCCGCACTCACCCACAGTTTTGGCAATACAGCGATATATTGCACGAAACGGCTAAACAATATCGAGGTATAGAATATGGAATGTTTGACTATAATCGATTAGAGAACCGTTAACGCCTACCTTAATATGCCCAGTTTTTGCTGGGCTTTTTATTGCTTATTAACTTAAAAACATAATTACTCTGACTGATTTTTTGTTTTATAAAATTAGTCTACACTTAAATAAAAAAACAGGCTGTTGCATGTTCGATATTATTAAAAGTGTTAGAAAGCGATATCGATGGGCGTTATTGACTATTGCTCTTCTAATCAGTGGTTCTGCTCTATTGTTACAATATAGCTTCTCCGTTCAAAAGTACGATGCAAAAGTTATTAATATTGCTGGTAAGCAAAGAATGCTGTCGCAAAAAATAGCGTGGCATAGCAATGCCATACTCAACATTAGTAATTACTCACCACTTCATACTGAATCGCTTGAGAAATCTCTCAATACATTTAAAAAATCCCACCAAACATTATTAACAAAAAATTCTGATGGTGAATACATTTATTTAGATTCAGCATTAGTGGATTTATATTTTGGTGCAACTACTGGCTTGGATAAGACCGTATTAGAATATGTAGAACAAACTGAAAGGCTTTTGTATCAAAAAGGTGAGGTAAACCAGTCTCTATTTTCAATAGAGCATGTTGAAACGTTATTAACAAAGCTTGATAAGGCAGTGAGCTTATTTGAATCTCAAGCTGTTAAAAAAGTAAATTGGGTCGCCAACCTAGAGATACTATGTTGGTTATTGGCAATGACATTATTACTTATTGAGTTAAGATTTGTTTTTATACCAATGGAAAAAGAGGTTTCAGACACGCTTTTAGAGCTACAAAAACAAAAAGATTTTGTTTATCAAACAAGTCAAAATAAAGAGCATTTTATTGCCAGAGCTAGTCACGAATTTAGAACACCTTTGCAGGGACTTATTACGTCTATTGAGGAGCTAGAGGTTTCTGATAAACAGCAAAGCGTTAAAACCCAAGCTAACTATTGCGCGCTTAGGTTAATAGCCATATTAGATGAATTACAAGACTTGCAGGCTTTAAGTGCAGGTAAATGGGTACCGCATTTAAATGATGAAAACCTTTTAGAGTCGTGTAATAAAGTAGTAATAGCTTACAAGCATGCGTGTAAGCAAAAAGGCCTAAAACTAGTTAGTCGTTTAGATGAATCGTTAAATTGTGTATGTAAACTGGATCATCAACGTTTGCAGCACACACTTACAGAGTTAATTAGTAACGCTATTAAGTTTACACAAAAAGGTGAAATTACTGTTTCAGCTAAGCTTTTAAATGATGAATTTCATTTAACGGTGAGTGACACTGGCAGTGGCTTTTCGAAGAAGATTACCAGTCTTGAATTTGACTCATTTAAACAAACCAATCACTTTCAAGGGTTAAGAACTGGCCTAACCCGGGTTCAATACGTTGTAAAAGCACTGCATGGTGAAATTACTTTTACAAATAATAAAACTCATGGTGCTTTGGTGTCTTTGTATTTACCAGTGACTATAAGTAAAGCCCTCCCAACACCTCTTAAAGTAAACGACAAGCTAACGTGTTTAGTCGTTGAAGATAACCCATTAAACACTATGTTATTAACCCGCATACTTAGTTTATTAGGTTTAAGCTATGATTGCGCAGAAAATGGTAAAGTCGCGTGTGATATGGTGAGTGAAAATCAGTACGATATTGTTTTTATGGACCTAAATATGCCTGTAATGGATGGGTTTGAGGCTATTAAAAAAATACGTTCCGATCTTAATAAAGTAATGCCAATTATTGTTATAACAGCAAATACCTCACAAAATGATATAGAGCGAGTTTATGAATACGGAGCTAACCTCCATATTCATAAGCCAATAAGCCAGCAAGCAATTAAAGACGCATTAAATAGTATTAGCGTTGTTAGTGAAATAAATTAATTTTGCGGATAACAAGCTTGCTAAGCACTTTTAATATACGTTAACTTGCTGTTTTAAGGTTTATTAGGAAAAGTTAGTGCAGTCAATTACGCTTGAGCAATTTAATGGTTACTTACAAGGGCAAGGTAAAAGCCGTTACGATATATGCAACCTAGATTGGCAAGTAAACCTAGGAGAACATTGGTTACTTTTAGGTGCTAATGGAGCTGGTAAATCTGCTCTGACAGCTGCGTTAATCGGTGAGGCTAAGTGCGAAAGTGGTAAGCGTATAAGTAGTATTAATAAGCTTATGCTCGTGTCTTCAGATTCACATAAACAGTTACTAGCTCAAGAATTAGAGCATGAAAAGCACACTCTCGTTAAAGACCTTATTTTTACAGGGCATAGTAATAATGATGAATTATTAGCGCAGCTAATAGAATTATTTAAATTTAGCTCATTACTAAATAGGCATTTTAGAGACCTTTCAACGGGTGAAACTCGTAAACTCCTACTTATAAAAGGACTCAGCTCCCATAGTGAGTTAGTCGTGCTTGATGAGCCATTTCATGGACTCGACGTACAATCTTGCCAGCAGCTTAATAAAATACTCATAGAACTTAGCCAAATTATTACTTTTGTTTTTGTACTAAACCGCCTAGACGAAATCCCTTCATTCATTACTCACTATGGCTATGTAAACCAAGGTTGCTTGTTACATACTTTGGCAAAGCCAGACAGTGAGCAATTGAGTGATTTACTAAAACTACTTCATTTAGAACATACCTCATTGGATGTGCCATCTCCTGATACCGAACAAGAGCAAAAGGCATTCACTGGTAATACCTTAGTTAAATTGAGTAATGCTAAAGTTAGTTATAGTGATGTAAGTATATTCAAAAATCTCAATTGGACTATAAAAAAGCATCAGCATTGGCAGCTTAGTGGAGCGAACGGTTCAGGCAAAACATGCCTATTAAATTTAATAACAGGTGATAACCCACAGTGTTATAACAATGACATTGAAGTGTTCGGTTTTAAACGCGGAACCGGGGAGAGTATTTGGGATATAAAACAGCATATTGGTTTTATATCTAACGCGCTACATATGGATTACCGCGTAAGTATATCGGCTTTAAATACTGTTATTTCAGGATTTTACGACAGCATAGGTTTATATCAAAAACCGAGCGACGCACAAATTAATATTGCTAAGCAGTGGCTGGCATTTATTGGTTTAAGTGATAAACAAAATACCTCATTCACCCAGCTATCGTACGGCGATCAGCGTATGTTATTAATTGTGCGGGCTATGGTAAAACATCCAACGTTACTTATTTTAGATGAACCTTGCTTAGGCTTAGATGAAGCAAATAGGCAACGTGTACTGCTACTAATAGAGAAAATTTGTGCTGCCAATACAAGTACAGTGATTTATGTAAATCATCATGCGGCAGACAAAATTAAAGGAATAGAGAATTACTTAAAAATGGAAGACTTTCATTAAAAGCTTAGAGAAAGGTTGAGCGAGAATTCACTCAACCCATTTTTATTTTAAAGACGAGTAACGCTAAAACCTTTATCTCGAAGCTGTTTAAGTAACCCGTGTTTTTCAGGTAAGTGCAGAGCACCTACAGCAATAAATAGCTGCTCGTTTGCTAAACGCGGTGTGAGTTGTTTAACCCAATTATTATTGCGGTTAGTTAGCATTACTTGCTCGCTAATTTCACCGTAATTACTGTCATCAAAACTCATGTTGTAGTAATCGGTTAGTGTATCCATGTCACCGCTTTTCCATGCATTAACTAACTTGATAAAGTAAGTATTAATATCGGCTAGTTGCTCAAAAGTTTCTTCAATCATTTCATTGCTTAATAGCGCCATACCATCAAACATTTGTAGTTGTTGTTCTAGGGTTTCAAGCTCACCAATTTTTATTTTATGTTCTTTAGCGTAAGCAAGTACTTGCTTGTCTATGCCGGTTTTATCTGAATACCCTGCATTTTGAAATTCAATTTGCATCATAGTCACCATAACAGCCCAAGGCTTTAAGCCATTAAACATAGCAATATCAATCGACTTTTTAGCAAAGTAATCTTTTAGCTTGGTATAATTTTGCTTTGAAAGCTCAGTTTGTAATGTTTTACCGTCCCTTAGCATCATAAATGGCATTGAACGCTGCTGCATTTCAAGTGGAGTAAGTTTGCTTATATCAACTTCAACAATCACTTCTTTGCTTGCACTAATTGCATCGGTTACATTTTTAGGTAAGCCTTTCATGCTGGCATCACCAACGTGTACGGTGCCAAATAAGTAAGAGCTAACGCCATTTTTTTCTATTTTATATAAGGCAGGAGCAGCGTAGCTGTTAAGGCTAAATGTTATAAGTAATGCCACAATAAAAAAGTGGCTAATACGGGTAAGAGCATTCATGGTTTGTCCTTAAAATCTCAAAATTAGTAGTGTAAATACTAACCTAAATTTACTTCAGAGGTAACGTTAATATAAACGTTAGCGTATTGTTTTCGGTATTACTGGCCTTAATAGTAAAGCCATTTAAGTTACATAAGCTCTGTACAATAGATAATCCTAAACCATGGCGCTGATTATTAGTTCTAGATGAATCTAGCTGATAGAGCGGGTCAAAAATAGCAGTTAGCTGTTCACCACTTAGTGGTTTATTTACTTTGTTACTAACAGAGATGCTCATGTTTGTGCTGTTATTTACGGCAGTTAATTTAATTGGCGCCTCAGGGAGTCCATAAAATAGTGCGTTATCGATTAAGTTACACAAAATGGTATTTAAACTAAATTCGTCAACATTAAGCGTAAGTTCGCCACTTATTTCGTTATTTAAACGCGTTTTGATACTTGGATGCTTAAAGGTCAGCTCATCAATAATTTGATTTACTAAGTTATTTAGCATGATATTTTGTGCATTTAATTGCATTGCACTGCTACTTGAGCGCTGCAACAGTAATAGGTTACTAACAATTGTTTTCATGCGCTGTGAAATATTAAGTACATCACTGTTATAGGTGTTGCTAATACGTTTATCGTCAGGGTAGCGAATAGCCACTTCTGAAAGGCTTATGAGTTCAGCTATAGGGGTTTTAAGCTCGTGTGCAATGTCGCTTGTTAGGCGTTTTTCATTACTATAGAGTTGCTGATTAACGGTAATAAACTTATTTAGCTCGTTACGTATAGGTTCTATTTCTTCCACTTTAAAGTCGCTTTCTATTGTTTGCGCAACACCGGTAATATCGAGTAACTTAATTTGATCGTTTAAGTTGTGTAGTGGGTGCAGGCCTTTATTTACAATACGTGTCACTAAATAGCGCACACCAAACACACCAAGTACACAGGTTAAAATAAAGACCACATCAATAATAATCAGTACTTTATTAAGTTCGGCTGTCGGCGCTGCAATCGCAAGAGTCATGGTATTAAAAACAGCAGAGTGAGTGGGATTTCTATCATCTTTTTGGGCTACAAAGTGACTTATAAGTGCGCGACCATTACGCCCGTTAGGAAGCTCGTAATCTATAATTTTAGATTCGTTTATCGGCATTTCTAAAAAAGGCAGGTTAGCATTTTCATAAAGCGCTAATGAGTCCGAGCGCTCAAACACATCACGGCCATGCCATAACTGGTAAAACTCCGTGGCATCGGCTGCTTCATACTCCGACATAAACTCACCAGCAAAATCAAATTCAACCACGTTGTTGTCATCTTCAACTAAGGTTTTTAAGTAGTTAGCTTTATTAGTTAAAGACTGATTGAACTGATCTTCCACCCAAGTATCAACACTTAAATCAACGGTTAAAAATATGGTGAATAAAATAACTGAGATCACAGCGCTAATATTATTAACGAGTTTACGTTTTATTGAGTGATTTTTATTTTGTTGTTGCGACATAACCAAATCCACGTTTATTTTTTATCGGGAGCTCGCCATCAAACTGTCTTACTTTTTTACGTATGGTTGAGATGTGTGCTTCAAGCGCATTTTTAGAGAGCATATCAAACTGACCTACCACCGCTTCACTTATAAGCTCGAGCCCTAATACTCGCTCTGGGGCGTTAAATAAGCATTCTATTATTTTGTATTCATTGCGCGTGAGCTCAATGGCATGTTGCTCGTAATGAAGAGTTTTAAGGGAGAGATCTAATACGCAATCACCTACGGTTAGGGTATTTTGTTGGTTTTGCAGTGAACCGCGACGAAGTAATGCAAGGACACGAGCATGGAGTTCTTCAAACGAAAATGGCTTAGTTAAATAATCGTCAGCGCCTTTCATAAGGCCGTTAATTTTATCTTGAGGCTCACTTCGTGCCGATAAAATTAGCACACGGCTTTGGCTATTACTGCTGCGCAGTGCTTGTAAAATACTCATGCCATCAACGCTCGGTAGCATTAAATCAAGTACGAGGAGGTCGTAGTTTCCACTCAGTGCCATACTCAACCCTTCTGAGCCATCACCAGTTTCATCTACGGTAAAACCAAGGTTGCTAAGGCCAACTTGCAAGCTGCGTCTTAGTGCTTCAGAGTCTTCAATAACGAGGATTTTCATGTTTACTCGGTTTATAAAAATAGCCTTGTTACTTTAACAAGGCTTTATTATCAAGTCACTTGGTTAATGATACCAACCATTTGTATAAGCTAGATTACCTAAGTTCGCGTGGGCTAGGGCTTTTTTAACTAGTTGCTCATCGTTTTCACATGGTACAAGCTGGTTATTGCTATACGTATAGGTGGTTGCTGGTTTTTGTGGTTGTAACACCACCACTTTATTATTGTGCATGTAGGCAAAGTTTTTGTCGTATTGCATCATTGCGCGTTGTTTGTTGTCGCTAATTGGCTTTGATAAATCATGACCTATCATTGGGTGCTTACCACTTGCGCCAATTAAAGACAGTAGAGTAACAGGAATATCGAGCTGACTGGCTAGTTGGCTATCTCGTTTATGGGTAATACCTTTTCCAAAAATAACGGCCGGAATTTTAAAGTGATCCACCGGTACTAAATTTGAACCTGATACGCGCGAGTCGTGATCGGCAATAACTATAAATACAGTATCATCCCAGTAGCTCGATTTTTTAGCTTTTTCGATAAAGGTGCCTAGTGCGTAATCGGCATACTTGGCAGCATTATTACGGGTTTGTTTTTGTTTATCGTACAGCGTTATTTTATCGTCAGGAAAGTCATACGGGCTATGATTAGAGCTTGAAAATATAAGGCTAAAAAAGGGTTTGTTTTGATTTTTAAGCTTAGTAAGTTCTATGTCGGCTTGGTCGTACAAGTCTTCGTCTGATGCGCCCCACGAGCCATTAAAGTCTATTTTTTTAAAGTTATTTGTATCTACGATACTTTTAAAACCGTTGCCTAAAAAGAAGCTGCGCATGTTATCAAAATGGCTTTCGCCACCATAAATGAACTGCGTGTTGTAATTTTGCTTCGCTAAAAAATCAGCAATGGTAAAAAAGTCACGTTGTGATTTATCAAGTTTAACAACTGCACGCGAAGGCGTTGGTGTAAATCCTGTAATTACCGCCTCAATTCCACGTACTGAACGTGTACCCGTGGCGTATAAATTATCAAACCCCCAGCCTTGTTTATAAAGGGCGTCTATATTAGGTGTAAGCGGTAAACCGCCAAGCGTGCCTACATAACGAGCACCTAAACTTTCTTGTAAAATAATGACTAAATTTTTGGGTTTACCTGTATTACTTGCGCCATGAAACGTTTTTGTAGGGGCGGTTACATCACTAAATGTGCCTTGCGTATTTTGCATGTTACTACGCACAATACTAAGTAATTCATCGGTGGGCATGTTACCGTAATAGTCTTGGCTCGATTGCTCATTAGAAAGTTGCTTAACTGCAAACGCGACGCTATAAAGTGAGTTAAGGGTTAAGTCGTTAAGTAAATGATCGGTAGAAAACGAGACCATGGCGGGGTTAAGTGGTCTGTGTCCTAATGAGTTGCGGGCGCCAAAAATAGTTAAGCATACTAAAACAAGCGCTAAAATTGATTGATTTAAACCTGTTAGTGATGACTTGCTTTGCCATTGATTGCTAAATATTTTACTTGCAAATTTACAGCTTAAAATAAGTGCTATAACAGCAATAAATACTTCTACCTTATAGCCTGAAAAAATCATTTTTGAGACTTCTTTAGGATAAATTAAATATTCTATAAATAAGCGGTTTGGGCGTAAATCGTACTCGTTTATAAACGTAGGCGTAATCACTTCAAAAAAAACAAGTAAAGCAGACATCGTCACTAAATAAATTTTAATGAGGCCGCGTACTTTATTTTGCCAACCTACGCTTTGCATCAGTAAAGTAAGTAGTAATGCGGGCATAATAATGTAGCTTAGAGTGGCTATATCAACTCTTAAACCACCTATAAATATAGATAACCACGCATGCAATCCAAATACACGCTCCCCTTGCCATACACTTAATCCAAAGCGAGCAAGTGTTAAAAAGCTAAGTGCCAAAACAGCAAATACAACAAAAATCCATACAGGGCCAAGTGCATTTTGTATTTTAGGTATAAAAGTTAGCTTTATGCCCATAACACAGCCCACCAAATAAGAGCGGCAATTAGCATAGCTATAAACACGCTTGCAGAGGCTATATCTTTAGCTAGCCCCGAAAGCTCATGGTATTCACTGCCAATTCTATCAACTACAACCTCAATTGCCGTATTTACAAGTTCAGCAAACAATACAAAAAGCAGGCTAGCTATAAGCAGTAATTTATCCCTTAGTGCAATTTCTTGTAGCCACACAAACACACCGAGTAATGAAAACAGTGCTAGCTCTTGTTGAAACGCCGCTTCAAATCGACTCATCCATTTTAAGCCGTTAAAAGAATGACTTAAGGTAAAAATAAGGCGCATTAAGCCTTGGCGTTTTATAACGGTTTTATTACTCATAGTTTTATTTCGCTTGGTGTTGTTTGGCAGCTAGCAAGTAAATCGAGCGATGCCTGATACGTTTTGCTTTTAATGCCAATTAAATTTAAAAGGGTGTGAAAAATATTGTTGTGTGAGCGCGCAGCGCGGGTGTCTAAATTAGCTAAACAGGTATTAGTAATGCGCTGATTATGCTCATCAGCCCACATATAAAGAGGAACGTGCGTTTGTGTGCTAGGTGCAAAGCTATACGGAAAACCATGTAAATAAGCACCGGCTTCGCCAAGTGATTCACCATGATCAGAGACATATAAAAACTGCTTATCTATGTTGTTTGGCAGCGCTTTTAATTGCTCAATTACCTGGGCGTTAACAAAGTCGCTGTACGTAATTGTGTTGTCGTAGGTATTAACTAATTCATCGAGTGAGCAGTTTTGAATGTCGCTTCTGTCGCACGTGGGCGTAAATTGCTTAAATTTTTCTGGGTAGCGTTTAAAGTAGGTTGGTCCGTGTGAGCCCATCATGTGTAGGACGATAACGGTATTAGCTTGGTTTAAATTAGCGAGTTTGCGCTTAAGTGGAGCAAGCAGTGCTTCATCAAAACAATATTTTCCATCGCAAAGCGCTGATGGGGTGGTTGGGATATCAATGTTAACAACATGGGTGCATACGTTTTTACAGCCGCTGTTGTTATCAACCCACAGTACGTCGCTGCCAGCTTGTTGTGCTAAGTCAACCAGGTTTTGTTGGTTGTCGGCTGCTAATCGATCAAAGTTATCTTGTGTTTGCAGTGAAAACATACACGGCACAGACACTGCAGTAGCGGTGCCACAAGACGCCACATTATTAAAATACGTCACATTATACTTTTGTGTATAAGGGTTGGTGTTGCGCTTATAACCTTGATAAGAAAAGTTTTCTGCTCGTGCGGTTTCGCCAACAACTATAACTGTTACGCTGGTGGTATTAGCCGCAATTAGGGTAGGTGCTGCATCTATGTTTTTAAATTCCATATTGGTATACAGCAGCTGATCGCGCATATATTTATAACCGCTAGAGAGATACTGAAATGGGATGAGTTCTTTTTTCAAAATGCGGTTATTGCGGCCAGTGGCTGCGTAGTCGGCGTAAAAGTTTACGACCACTAAAGCAATTAGTGAGCAGCACGCTACAATAAGTTTTATACGACTAATCGCTTCTTGGTGAGGGCGGGTAAAGTGTATTTTTACTTTGCTTAATATAAAAACAGGTAGCGCACAAAACAGTAGTAGAAAGCCTATGAGCTGCGGATTTAAATAGCTCAGTGCTTCGCTTGAATCTGTTTCGAACGTGTTTTGAATCATTGAATAGTCAAACACGACGCCGTAATTTAATGAGCCGTAAAGTACGGCACTCGAAATTATCAGTAAAAGGTAGTTAATTGGTTTTAGTAACCACCTAACCGACACTATTGAAAAGAAAATAATTAAAAGGCATAACAACAGCAGTGGCACTGAAAGTAAAAATAGCCATGAAAAAGATGCCAGGGAGGTGATGGCGCTAAACGAACCTTGAATAAAAGGAATGTTTATAACTAAACAGTAATAACAGGCAATCATCACTACAAAGGCATTTGCACTACAGTGAATGTAAAACCGCTTACTACGATTTGGCTTTTTTTGTGCTGGTGTTTGGCTAGTTATGTTCATATTTAGGCTCGTTTAAAATAACAACGCCATGCTATGCAACAACACTTAAGAGTCGCTTAAGAGAACCTACGCATTACCTGAAGGAGATAAATAATTTTATTTATAAAAATATTCTCAAAAATTAATCAAACCTTAAATAAGGGATATAAGAATAGTGAATTTCTGAGATTAAAATTAGAGCATAAAAAAACCACTACCAGCTTATATAATGAATTTTAAAACCTGATAAATTGCCTTTTAGTCTTTTTGTTAGATTAACTTTGGTGTTGACTTAAAGGGCCTAGCGCGGTACTAATATAAAAAGAGAGCGAAGGAATAACCTTCGCGATAATTGAACAAAATTTGGTATTAATTACATGCTTGCAAACGCACTTAACCTAGTCCTGATTATTATCGTGGTGATTATTCCCGCGAGGGCTTCGTAGTGCTTTAAAAACTTAAGCATTAAAAAAGCCCTCCGCACTTAACCGTTCGGAGGGCTTTTTAGTTTTAAGGGTAAAATTTGTAATTGGGTTGTCACTGAGGAATGAGGGTTTATTAATGACAGGCGCAGAACTAACAATCGACTTATTGGCCAAACACGGCGTAAATGAAGTATTTGGCTACCCAGGCGGAGCTATTATGCCAATTTACGATGCGCTGTATGGCGCGCCAGTCAAACACTACCTAACTCGCCATGAGCAAGGTGCAGGGTTTGCAGCAGTTGGTTATGCTCGCAGCACACGTAAATTAGGCGTATGTTTTGCAACATCTGGCCCAGGTGCAACTAATTTAATAACCGCTCTTGCTGATGCGATGATGGACTCAGTGCCATTATTGGCGATCACCGGCCAAGTGCCTACTGCAGCGATTGGTTCAGATGCGTTTCAAGAAATAGATGTACTAGGTATGTCGCTTTCGTGTACTAAGCACAGCTACATGGTAGAACGAGCTGAAGACTTAGCAGAGATATTACAAGAAGCAATTCATTTAGCGCAAAGCGGCCGCCCAGGTCCTGTACTTGTCGATATCCCAAAAGATATTCAAATGGCTCAAGTCCCTTTTAAACCTTGGCTAGCAGCTAATGAATACTTACCAGAGTTAGATTTAAAGCAAGTTGCTATTGCTAATCAATTGTTGAGTGAGGCTAAACAGCCTGTAGCGTATGTAGGTGGTGGTGTACAAGCCGCTGATGCGCAAGACGAACTAATGCAATTTTTAAATAAAACTCAGATGCCAGCTGTATCAACACTTAAAGCGCTGGGCAGTGTATTACCAGATTACGAACATTACTTAGGTATGTTGGGTATGCATGGTGGTCAAGCTGCTAATATCGCAGTGCAAGAATGTGATGTACTTGTATGTATAGGGGCACGCTTTGATGACCGCGTAACAGGCAACTTAGCTAAATTTGCAGCTAAAGCTAAAGTAATCCATTTAGATATAGATGCTGCTGAAGTTGGTAAGCGAAAACCTGCTAAAGCTTCATTAATTGCCGATTTAAAAACGTCGTTACCCGCACTTGAGTGCTTTGTAACACCTAAAGCTTGGTGTGACACAAATAAAGAAATGAATATTAAGCATGCGTGGCGTTACGACTACCCAGGTGAGAAGGTTTTTGCACCGTACTTATTAAACCAACTAAGCCAACGCATGCCAAATACAGGGGTTGTGTGCTGCGATGTTGGTCAGCACCAAATGTGGGTAGCACAACACATGAAGTTTACTCATCCGAGTAATCATTTAAGCAGTGGTGGTGCAGGCACAATGGGCTTTGGTCTACCTGCGGCTATTGGTGCACAAGTAGCACGCCCTGATGACTTTGTTATCACTGTATCGGGTGATGGTTCTATAATGATGAATATTCAAGAGCTGGCCACTATTCGTCGTAACAATTTACCTGTAAAAATATTAATTTTAGATAACCAGCGTTTAGGGATGGTTCGCCAATGGCAAGAACTATTTTTTGAAGGGCGTTATTCTGAAACTAACCTGTCGGATAACCCAGACTTTGTGCAATTAGCTGCTGTATTTGGTATCCCAGGGCAAACAATTACTCACGCTAACCAAGTTGATGATGCGATAACTGCATTAGTTAACAGTAAAGGTCCGTACATAGTACATGCCTGTATTGATGATAAAGAAAATGTTTGGCCACTTGTACCACCTGGGGCTGCTAACGACGAAATGATGACGGAGAAAGCAAAATGAAACATAGCCTAACTATTGCATTAAAAAGCCAAAGTATAGCGGTAGAGCGCTTTTTACGAGTGGTGCGTCATCGTGGTTTTGACCTTACGCATTTTCAGCTCAATATGGACGATGGTTTTTATAATGTAGACATGACGGTAGATAGTGATAAACCAATTCACCTTTTAACCAGCCAGTTAAATAAGCTGGTGGATGTCAAAGAAGTCACTTTACAAAATTTACAGCAACAACAGGCTGTGTAATTACGAACTGAAAAACAATTTACGAGTAACTGAATCACTCGGTTACTCACCAATTTTAGAATGAGGAATGCCCGCTTATTTTGCGGCAAAAACTGAGGTAACTATGGCTAAATTAAGAAGTGCAACAACAACTGAAGGGCGTAAACGCGCAGGCGCTCGTGCATTATGGCGCGCAACAGGTATGACCGACACCGATTTTGGTAAGCCGATTATTGCCGTAGTTAACTCGTTTACACAATTTGTACCAGGGCATGTTCACCTTAATCAGCTAAGTGAACTTATGGCTGAAACCATTACACAAGCCGGTGGCGTCCCTAAAGAATTTAATACTATTGCGATTGATGATGGTATTGCAATGGGTCACGGCGGCATGCTTTATTCGCTGCCTTCACGCGACTTAATTGCTGACTCGGTTGAGTATATGGTAAATGGTCATTGTGCTGATGCGATGATTTGTATTTCAAACTGCGACAAAATTACTCCAGGAATGATGCTTGCAGCACTACGCTTAAATATTCCGGTAATATTTGTATCAGGCGGTCCAATGGAAGCAGGTAAAACTAAGCTTGCTAACATCGATATTAAACTTGATTTAGTAGATGCCATGGTTAAAGGCGCTGATGAATCGGTAAGTGATGCAGATTCAGAGCAAGTAGAGCGCTCTGCGTGTCCAACATGTGGCTCGTGTTCAGGCATGTTTACTGCAAACTCAATGAACTGTCTGCTAGAAGCGATTGGTTTAGCATTGCCAGGTAACGGTACGACGCTTGCGACTCATAAAGACCGTAAACAACTTTATGTTGAAGCGGGGGCTCGTATTGTTGATTTATGTCGTGAGTATTATCAAAAAGATAATCAAGATGTATTGCCACGTGCTATTGCTAACAAAACAGCCTTTATGAATGCAATGGTTGTTGATATTGCAATGGGTGGCTCGTCAAATACGGTATTGCATTTACTTGCTGCAGCGCAAGAAGCGGGCGTTGATTTTGATATGTCGCACATTGATGCGCTCTCTCGTAAAACACCATTTTTATGTAAAGTTGCACCAGCGACACCTGAATATCACATTGAAGATGTGCACCGCGCAGGCGGCATGATGGCAATCGTACGTGAACTTGGCAAAGCAGGCTTAGTTGATATGTCAGTTAATCATGTTGCTGGGTCAACTATGGCTGAGCTCGTTAAAAAATGGGATGCAACAGATCCTACTAACGAAGCAGCGCGCAAATTTTACCGTGCTGGCCCTGCGGGCATTCGTACCACTAAAGCAATGAGCCAAGAGTGTCGTTGGGACGAGGGCGATAATGACCGTGTTAATGGGTGTATCCGAAGTGTCGAACACGCTTTTCGTCAAGATGGTGGCTTAGCTGTACTTTCGGGGAATTTAGCAGTTGATGGCTGTATTGTTAAAAGCGCTGGCGTTGTTGATGAAATGCTACATTTTGAAGGTACTGCAGTCGTGTACGAGTCACAAGATGATTCTGTAGAAGGTATTTTAAACGATGAAGTAAAAGCCGGCGATATCGTGGTTATTCGTTACGAAGGCCCTAGAGGCGGTCCAGGTATGCAAGAAATGCTATACCCAACTAGCTACTTAAAATCAAAAGGCCTAGCTGAAAAATGTGCACTTATTACTGATGGTCGCTTTTCGGGTGGTACTTCGGGTTTATCAATTGGTCATGTGTCGCCAGAGGCGGCAAGTGGTGGTGCAATTGCTTATGTTGAAAATGGCGACAAAATCATTATTGATATCGCAACACGTGAAATCACATTAGCGTTAAGTGATGAAGAGCTTGAAGCACGTAAACAAAAACAATTAGCACGCGGAAAACTGGCGTACAAACCAGTTGATCGTGAGCGCTATGTATCGTCTGCTTTAAAGGCTTATGCATTACTTGCAACAAGTGCTGATAAAGGCGCAGTGCGTGACTTAGCTAAATTGGAGGCGCTTAGTTAATTATGGTCTCTCAAGAGCTCGATTATTTTCGCGCTATTATTCAAGCAAACATGGAGCCTTTGGCTAAAGTTACCGAGGTCAGCGAAATGGCTGAGCTTGGTGCTAAATTAGGTAACCATGTTTGGTTAAAGCGTGAAGACCAACAGCCCGTGTATTCATTTAAATTACGCGGTGCGTATAACAAATTAAATAAATTACCTAAAGGCTCAGTGGTTATAACTGCTTCAGCGGGTAATCATGCTCAAGGCGTTGCACTAAGTGCTTCTCACTTAGGGCATCAAGCCACAATTGTAATGCCAGTAACAACGCCTGAAATAAAAGTAAGTGCGGTACGTGCGCTTGGCGGTGAAGTTGTGCTACATGGACATCATTTTGATGCCGCAAAAGCACATGCGCTTGAGCTTACAGAGCAACGAAACGGTATATTTGTTCCACCATTTGATGACCCAGACGTCATTGTTGGTCAAGGTACTGTAGCACGTGAGCTTATGCAGCAATTAAACGAGCTTGATGCGGTGTTTATTCCTGTTGGCGGCGGCGGTTTACTTGGTGGGATGGCGGTTTATATTAAATCGCTGCGTCCAGATATAAAAGTAATTGGTGTAGAAGCCGACGAAAGTGCATGTTTACAAGCGGCACTTAAAGCAGGCAAACCGGTAGAGCTTGAGCGCGTTGGTAGTTTTGCTGATGGCGTAGCGGTTAAAATTATTGGCACTGAAACATTTCGCTTAGCGCAAAAGTTTTGTGATGAAGTTATAACCGTCACCAGCGACGAAATATGTGCTGCCATGCAGGATATTTTTGTATCTACCCGTGCAATAGCAGAGCCTTCAGGTGCACTTGCAACGGCAGGGCTTAAAAAGTGGAGCCAGCAGTCGGGTTTAAAAGGGTTACATTTAGCGGCTGTTTTATCCGGTGCTAATTTAAACTTTGATCGCCTGCGTTATGTTGCAGAGCGCACTGCGCTGGGTGAAAAAAACGAAGCGTTATTAGCGGTTACTATTAAAGAAGAAAAAGGCAGCTTTAAACAGTTTTGTGCTTCTTTAGGTGGCCGTGCTATTACTGAGTTTAACTACCGTTATGCAGGACCTGGTGAAGCACAAATATTTGTAGGTATTGCCCTGCGCCAAGGCGAGCAAGAGCTTAATGAGCTAAAGCAAGACTTAACAAATAATGACTACCAATTTTGCGATCTGTCGGATAACGAACTCGCTAAATTACATGTGCGCTACATGGTTGGCGGAAAAGCACCCGAGCAATTACATGAGCGCTTACTTCGCTTTGAATTTCCAGAGTATCCAGGTGCGCTTGCACGCTTTTTAGATACTTTAGGTAGTAATTGGAACATTACCTTATTCCATTATCGTAATCACGGTGGTTCGATGGGGAATGTACTGGCAGGTTTTGCTATTGAGCCGAGTCAGTATGAGATGTTTAACGAGCACTTAAATCGTTTAGGTTACAGTGTACAAGATGAAACACAAAATCCGTGCTTTAGCCAATTCTTAACATCAAAGCCCCAAGCAGAAAAAGCCGAAAAACTCGCCTCAGTATAATCCTACTTTATAGGCAGGCACCTAACTAGGGTGCTTGCTTTATTACACGTTTTACATATAGTTACAGGTAATCGTCATACTTTTTGAGGACACCTAGTTGCTATTTAAAGGATTAATCATTGGATTGTGCTTTTTTTGTAGCCATATCGCGGCGCAAGAATCAGTCACATTACAGCTAAAATGGACACATCAGTTTCAGTTTGCTGGCTACTATATGGCAAAGCAAAAAGGCTTTTATAATGAAGCGGGCCTTGATGTAACCATTAAACAAGCTAATCCAATGAAACCTGATACCTTTGCTCCTGTCGCCAGTGGCGAAGCACAATTTGGAGTAGGGCACTCTGGTATTTTACAGCAACGTATTAATGGACAACCTCTTGTTGCTATGGCTGCCTTATTGCAATTTTCACCTTACTGCTGGATGGTTAAAGACACGTCTGATATTTTTCATCCACGTGACTTTGTTAATAAACGTATCACTGCGGTAAGCAAAAATGATGGTACCGAACTACTTATTATGCTTAAACGCAGTGGCGTTGATGTGGATAAACTCAAAGTTTACGATGGCGAAAATCCAGGCCAGGCTTGGATTGAAAACAAGCTAGATGCTATGCAAGTATATGTTACTACAGAGCCTTATTATATGACTCAACAAGGTGTAGCTCATCGACTTGTTTGCCCACAGCGTTATGGTATGGATGTATATAGCGACATTTTATTTACCAGCGAAAACATGCTTAAGAAAAATCCTCAAACGGTCGAAAAATTCTACCAAGCGAGCCTAAAAGGGTGGCGTTATGCAATGATGAACATGGATGAAGCCATTGCAGTCACCCAGCAAAACTATGCACCGGGTAAAAGCTTTTATCAGCTCGCTTTTGAGGCTGAAGTACTAAAAAGTTATATAACCCCACCCACTACCACTTTAGGGCATATGTCGATAGCAAAGTGGCGCTTAATTGCGGACTTATATGGCATACCGCAAAACGAATTTGACGAAGTGAAACCTCACTTTATTTATAAATATCAAGAGCCTGAAAAAATGCAGTTATCGTGGATGCTCATGGCAGCTATTTTGGTAAGTATTATTTCAATACCTTTGTATTTACGGCTGATTTTTAGTAAAAATTAACTGCTTAGGTAATTCACGAAACTGATATAATTAATTGTCTTTTTTATTTTTTAAGCTGTTATGACTTTAGCTGAGCAATTTTTAGCACTTGATTCACTTTTAATGCATCATCGTCAGTATTGGCAGTGCACTGCATTTGATTTTGACACTATACCTTGGCCAGAGCTACAAGGCATACTTAGCGAACTAACTGATGATCAGGTAAGCGTTCTTGATAACGATCAAAACCAGCTATACCAATTTTTTAGCCAGCACATAAACCAACTTGATGAACTTGCAAAGTTATGCGAGTTACCTAGCACAGCCCACTCTCGAGCTGATTATCCATTTTGGATAAGTAACGGCATTAAAGGTCGTAAGTTTGCACAGTTACAAGATTTTGTATCTGCACTACCTAATACCAAGCAACCTGTTTTAGAGTGGTGCGCGGGTAAAGGGCACTTAGGTCGAATGCTTGCGTTTAATGGCGCAAGTAATGTGCATAGTATTGAACTGCAACAAAGCTTATGCGAGCAAGGACAAAAAAGTGCACAGCAACAAGGCTTAGCAATGCACTTTAGCCAAGCAGATGTATTAAAAGACGATATCACTCAATTTTTTAATACAGATATGCATGCTGTAGCACTTCACGCATGCGGTGGCTTACACCAAGCATTTATGCGCCAAGCAAGTTTAGCGAAAGTACAGCAAATTAGCTTTTCACCTTGTTGCTACCATTTATTCACGACTAATGAGTACCTTGCAATGAGTGAGGATGCAAATAAAAGTGAGCTTAATCTAACGCATCGTGATTTAAAGCTCGCATTACAAGAAACTGTCACAGCGCCTTCTCGTCTGGAAAAAGTACGTAAAACAGAACTTGAGTGGCGACTTGGTTTTGATGCACTAAGAAAGTCGATCACTGGCGAGCAATATTACGTAAGCGTACCTTCGGTCAACAAAGCTATATTCTCAGATTCGTTTAAATCGTTTTGTGCATGGGCTGCAGATAAAAAGGCATTAAAATTACCTCAAGACACTGATTATATTGAGTATTTAGAGGTTGGGGTGGCTCGAAAAAAAATAACTGACCGAGTTGAACTGGTTCGACATGTGTTCAGAAGGGCAATTGAAGTTTGGCTTGTGCTCGATCGTGCTTTATATTTGCAACAGCAAGGTTATCAAGTAAGCGTTAAAACGTTTTGTAAAAAGCAGTTAACGCCTCGTAATATTTTGATTCTTGCTAATGTCCATTAAATTTCCGTCCTCGACTTAATAAGAGATGCAATGAGAAAGTTAAAAAATTTATTCGATAACAACAAACGTTGGGCTGCTCGTACAAGTGAAGCAGACCCTGAGTTTTTTAAAATTTTATCTATGCAACAAAATCCAGAGTATTTATGGATTGGTTGTTCAGACTCTCGTGTACCTGCAAATCAAATAGTTGATTTATTACCAGGCGAATTATTTGTACATCGTAACGTTGCTAACGTGGTTGTACACACTGACCATAACTGCTTATCGGTTATGCAGTACGCTGTAGAGGTTTTAAAAGTAAAACATATAATGGTAGTAGGTCACTATGGTTGTGGTGGCGTACAAGCCGTTTTAAACAATGCTAAATTTGGCTTTATTGATAATTGGCTACGCCATGTAGGAGATGTAAAAGAAAAGCATCTTGAACAACTCGACGCAATGCCAGAAAGCGAACGCTTAAGCCGCCTTATTGAGCTAAATGTAATTGAGCAAGTACGTAATGTGTGTCGTACTAACATTGTGCAAGATGCCTGGGAGCGAGGCCAAGAACTAAGCGTTCATGGTTGGGTTTATGGTTTAGAAAACGGCCATCTTCATGATTTAGAATCTGTAGTAACGTGCGCGAGTGAAGAAACGCAAAGCTACAAAAAAGCAGTGCAACACGTATTTAAAAAAGTGGGTGAAAATAAATAAATCCATGACTAAAACGGCGGTGTTAATAGGTGCTACAGGCTTGGTCGGTAATGAGTTGCTCCATAAGTTACTTAATAGCGATCGTTATACAAAAGTAGTTACGTTAAGCCGTCGAGCTCTGCCTGTCACACATGCAAAGCTAGTTAATCACGTTATTGATTTTGAAAAATTAACTCAATATGTTGAGCTTTTTAAAGGGGATGTATTGTTTTCGTGTTTGGGCACAACCCGTAAACGAGCGGGCTCGATACACGCTCAGCGTAAAGTTGATTTTGATTATCAGTTTATAGCGGCGCAGTTAGCGGCATGTAATGGCGTTACGCATTATTGCTTAGTGTCATCAAGCGGGGCGAATACGCACAGTAATAGTGCTTATTTGAAAATGAAGGGAGAGCTTGAGCAACATATTAAAGCACTCCCTTTTGGTAAAATAAGTATTTTACAACCATCTTTATTATTAGGCGATCGTGAGCAATTTAGAGTGGCAGAAAAGATAGGCAGTATTATTTTTCCTGTTATTACACGATTTGCGTTTTTAAAGCGTTACAAACCAATAACTGGCGAGCAAGTTGCGCAAAAAATGCTGAGTGTGAGTTTAGCTCAGCAGGCTAAGTTGTCTTATTATGTACTTGATGGGCTATTTGAATAAACTTGGTAAAATGCAAAAGGCAGCCTAAGCTGCCTTTTTTGTACATTAAATTAATACCAATCTTATTAAAAAAATGATCATCCTTGTGTATTAAATAACTCACTAACTACGTTAAAAATTATTTATATAGCACAACTACGTACCATAATTTTAGCCTTGTTATTGAGCTATTTTCTTATCGCTATAATAGAACACTAATTTAATGCAATTGGTATAATTATTCAGCGTCAGTTTTAGCGCTAAGTTGTTGCTCAAGCAATGAAACTTTAGCTTCAAGTTCGGTTAACTTTTCGCGAGTACGAATAAGTACTTGGCTTTGCACATCAAATTCTTCACGGCTCACAAAGTCCATCTCAGCAAGCTTGTTTTGTAGAACTTGCTTTGTTTTACCTTCGAGTGTGTCTGCTAGGTTTTTTACACCTTGCGGCATATTGCTAGTAATTTGCTTAGCAATTTCTTCAAGTTTTGCTGGGTTGATCATATTTGTCCCTTCGGCATTGCCTAAATGATAATAACTAATATTACCTTATACCCACGGCATTTAACACATGATCATCTTTACCTTAATTAATTAAGGCAATTGCTATGCTCGCTGTAATGGTTACGTTAAAATTGCGCGTCTTTTAAATTTCTTTGGTCGTTATGAAACTCAATCCTAAACAAGATGAAGCCGTAAAATATATTAGTGGTCCCTGCTTAGTACTCGCGGGCGCAGGCTCTGGTAAAACCCGTGTTATTACGAATAAAATCGCTTATTTAGTGAAAAAATGTGAGTACAAAGCGCGAAATATAGCCGCCGTTACTTTTACTAATAAAGCAGCCAAAGAAATGCGTGAGCGAGTACTGCAAACGCTCGGTAAACAAGACGCTAAAGGTTTATGGGTATCAACGTTTCATACACTCGGTTTAGAAATAATAAAAAAAGAGTTAAGCACATTAGGGTTTAAACCCGGCTTTTCGTTATTTGATGATCAAGATACCAATCAGCTTCTTAGTGAACTCACCGAAGACGAGCTCAAAAAAGACAAGGACTTACTTAAACTACTTAAAATGGAAATTGGCAGTTGGAAAAACGAATTAGTACTGCCAGAGCAAGCAATACGCGAAGCGCGTGATCCGCAAAAAGCATTGTTCGCGCAGTTATATGGGCGCTATCAAAACCAGCTGCGTGCTTATAATGCACTGGATTTTGATGATTTAATTATGATCCCTACTTTGTTACTTACTAATAACGCCACATCTCGTGAGCGCTGGCAGCAACGCTTTAAATACTTGCTGGTGGATGAGTATCAAGATACCAACACAAGCCAATATCAACTTGTTAAATTGCTAGTAGGCGAGCGTGCCCGTTTTACTGTGGTAGGTGATGACGATCAATCAATTTACTCATGGCGTGGTGCTCGCCCGCAAAACTTAGTGTTATTAGGTAAAGACTACCCAGGGCTTAGACTTATAAAGCTTGAACAAAACTATCGAAGTGCAGGGCGAATACTAAAAGCGGCTAACATTTTAATTGCCAATAACCCACATGACATAGAGAAAAAGTTATTTAGTGAACTAGGTTATGGTGAGCCGATTAAAGTAATAGGGTGCCGCGATGAAGAGCATGAATCTGAGCGTGTGGTTGCTGAAATAATTTCACATAAGTTTATGAAGCGAACCAGCTATAAAGATTACGCGATTTTATATCGTGGTAATCATCAAGCACGTGGCTTTGAAAAATCACTAATGAGTAACCGTATCCCTTATAAAATTAGTGGCGGTATGTCGTTTTTCGCTCGCTCAGAAATTAAAGATATTATGGCGTACTTACGCCTATTAGTTAATCAAGATGATGACAATGCGTTTTTACGTATCGTAAATACACCGCGACGCGAAATAGGCACGGTTACCCTTGAAAAGCTTGGTACGCTTGCTAATGAAAAGCACGCGAGCTTGTTTGCTACCTGTTTTGATAACGATTTAGGCTACAGACTAAAAGGGCGTGGCTTTAATGCGCTTGCTGGATTTGCACGCTGGGTTGTTGAGCTATCTGATAACGCAGTACGCGGTGATACGCTCGAAGCTGTTAAAGACTTAGTGCGTAATATTAATTACGAGGCATATTTGTACGAGTCGTCACCGAGTGCAAAAGCGGCTGAAATGCGTATGAAAAACGTATCAGAGCTGTATCGTTGGATAACAGATATGTTGACCGGTGATGCCGACAACGAACCAATGACATTAGCCGAGGTTGTTAGCAAGCTAACCCTTCGCGATATGCTTGAGCGTAACGAAGAAGAAGATGAAACCGATGCAGTGCACTTATCAACACTACATGCATCAAAGGGCTTAGAGTACCCGTACGTATTTATGGTGGGTATGGAAGAGGGTTTACTTCCGCATCAGGTAAGTATTGATGAGGACAACGTAGATGAAGAACGTCGCTTAGCTTATGTTGGTATTACTCGCGCACAGCAGGAGTTAACACTTACTTATGCAAAGATACGTCGTCAATTTGGTGAAACTTCACAAACTGAATTAAGCCGATTTGTACAAGAGTTACCGCAGGACGATCTTGCGTTCGAAAACAAAAAGGCGCCAAATACCCAAGCAGAGCGCATGGAAAAAGGCCAAGCAAGAGTCGCTAACTTACGAGCGATGTTTAAAAAGCCTGAGTAATACCTCAGGCTAACTTTATAAAGACTGGGTTGCTTGCACTTCAGGTAACTCAGAGCATACTAAAGCGTGTTGTTTACCTACAAAAAATGCCAAACCGTGTTTATCTAATAAAGCTCTAAAATTAAGTATTGATGGGCCTTTAGCAATGACCTTCATTGCTTTGAGCTTTGTAATTGCAAGCACGCCCTGTAGCTGAAAATCGTAACTTTCTTGTTGTAAAACACGTTTACTAAAGGTCGAGCTAAGTAGTAAATAATCAAAATTAATATCGGTTAGTAAATTAAGTTCGCACCTGTCTTTAGCAAAATTGTTTAAACCAATTGAATAACCAAGTTGTGATAGCGTTTTGAGGTTTTTTATTTGCGTTGCACATGCGTGGCGAATTTCTTGTTCATCAAACAATAAACAGAGTTGGCTTTGTCCTTGTTGTTTATTTAGCGTATCGGTAAATAAAACAAATTCGTGTTCCTCAAGTAGCAAACCAGAGCAAGGAACCAATGCCATAGCTACATTTGCAGTAATTGCTTGTGCATAGGCGCGTTGTAATAGTTGTAACTCTACTTGCAGATGCTGCTCTTTATCTGATGCAAACTTTTTCAAAATATCAAAGCTAGTAAAGCCAAGTATTGGGTGTTCACCAAATGCTTCAAATAAAGATTCAGACTGTTGTTGCTCATCAAGCGTAATTATTTCTGAGCTTCTAAAACTCATAGGTAATATATCAAGGTGATGTTGTGCTTTTAGAGTCTGCGCAGGTATTGATTGCGTTAATAGCGGATGAAATAACTCGTAACGATTTTTTCCTGAGTTTTTGGCGTGATACATGGCGGCATCGGCATCACGAATAATTTCATCTGTATGCGTATAGCTTTTCTTTGAGTAGGTTATCCCTATACTTGCGCCACTTTGTAAAGACTCACCTTTAAGATAAAAGGGTTTTTTCATTAAATCTATAATACGATTTGCAACATCTTCTGCTTGTTGAGGCTCAGTTAAATGGGTTAATAAAATAACAAATTCATCCCCGCCTAAACGTGCTAGTAAATCATGCTCGCGTATACATTGAGCAAATAACTCACTTACGTTAATTAAAAATTGATCGCCTGCCTGGTGGCCAAGCTGATCGTTAATATCTTTAAATTTATCTAAATCGATAAACAAAACAGCAAAGTGGTGCTCAGGAAAACGTTGATAATGTTGTAGCGTTTTTTCGAGCTGAGTTAAAAATAGACTACGATTAGGCAAGCTCGTAAGTGAATCGTGATGTGCATCATGATAAAGCTGCTGCTCTATTTTTTTTCGCTCATCTATTTGCATTTGTAAGTGCAGATTAGTTTGACGCAATTCTTTGGTTTTTTCGTTTACTCTAAATTCGAGTTCTTGATGGCTTTTTGCAATTGCTTGATTGACGAGCTTTGTTTGTAAAACAGCTGCAATTTGATGCGATACAAAGGTAATTAACTCGCAATCATCTCGGCTGAAAATATGTTTGTTATCGTAGGCTTGGCAAACAATAAGGCCGATAACACCTTGAGCTGTTTTAAGTGGAGCGCCTAACCAGCTAGTGGCCATTTGCTCTTTTGGTACAGGTGCTGAACGTTGTACCACACCGCTTACTATTAATTCTTTTGCTCTACATGGGTGTATTAGTTGTGTTTCTTCGGTGCTTATTACCAGTTCGCTATAACCTTTAGCAAAGCGTCTTGGCTGTGTATTTTCTTTAAATTCATCTACGCAATAAGGAAAACTAATCCACCCTGTTTCTTTATCATAAAGCGCAATATATAAGTTTTCTGCGTAGGTAATTGTTTTTATTATTTCGTGTATCTTAAAATAAGCGTCATCAAGGTTTTTAGCTTGTGTTGCTATCTCAGATATTTTAAATAGAATTTGTTGGCGTTGAAGTGCGCGTTTACGCTGCTCTATTTCAAGGTTTAGTGCATCGTTACTTTGAGTGAGTGCGCGGGTGCGAATTTTAACTTCTGACTCAAGAAGCTCTCGTTTTTTTACACGCTCTATTGCTGTTGCCAAATAAAGCGACATAAACTCAAGTAATTGTATTTGCTGTGAGCTATAGCCTTGTTTTGTATCGTAACTTTGCGCTGCTAATACACCGATAATATTATGTTCTTGGTAAACAGGTACGCCTACCCAATGTTCGGCAGGAGTGCCTAATGCTTTAAATAAACCTTCTGCTGCAGCATCTTGCATTTGCTGCTTGGTAAAACATGTGGTTTTACCCTGTTTAAATACATAACCCGTGGCGCCTTCATCAAAGCTATTTGATTGGTTAAGGGCGACGGCAATACCATCTTTTTCATCTGAAAAGTAAGAAAGCTCTAGTGATTGGCTGTATTGATTTAGCAGCACCACATAAAAACTT
The DNA here is from genome assembly GCF_014164325.1 of Pseudoalteromonas sp. SG43-4. Classification (NCBI taxonomy): domain Bacteria; kingdom Pseudomonadati; phylum Pseudomonadota; class Gammaproteobacteria; order Alteromonadales; family Pseudoalteromonadaceae; genus Pseudoalteromonas; species Pseudoalteromonas sp. SG43-4. The sequence continues at coordinate 29,342 of NZ_JACJFB010000002.1, forward strand.
TTACTAGGTACGTACTTTTGTAAAATGTCATGGATGGCGGGGTATAGCAGGGTTAGCTCGGCCACAGTACTTGCCTGCTCTGATAATTGGATCAGGGCATTTTGTAAGTGATGTGATTGTTTGTATTTTTCGAGAAGCGCTCTAAGGCGTTTATTTTGATACGCCAATTTACTCGATACTGATAGTTTATCTTCCAATGATCTAACCGGCTATTTTATTGTATAGTTATTAGCCTTATACTTTCACTTTTAGTGCTTATCGTCAAGTTGATATTCCTACTAAAGCAGTAGCTAGATACACTATTTTAGGCATTAAAAAAGGCTTACAGAAGTAAACCTTTTTTATATTTCAATCGAGCTTATTTAGATGTCATAAAGTCGATAGCAGCGCTAATCTCATCATCAGAACAATCCATACACGTGCCTTTTGGAGGCATAGCATTAAAGCCATTTAGCGCATGCTCAAGTAAAGTATCTTTACCTTTAGCAATACGTGGAGCCCAATCGTCAGCCGATTTAGGCGCGCCTAGTGCACCAGTGCCGTGACATGCAAAACATGCACCTTGATATACTTGCTCACCAGAACGAGGACCTGTAGGCGCCGCTGCAACTGCAGCTTTATCGCCTTCAAGGTATACAGCACCAACCGGCGCGAGACGTGCTTTAATTGCATCTTCAGTCATAGAGTTATCATATGGCTGTGCGTATGCAGTGGTTGCTAGCAATAATAATGCTGCAGCTGTTAATTTTTTCATTTTGCCTTGCTCACTTCGATTTGAACGTGATCAATCACGATTAAAGATGATGGAAATTAAACCGATTATAACTCTCTGGGCCAATTTATAAAATGCTAAGAGCCGTTTTTATTAATAAAACTGACTACTTTTTGCGTTAACGCAATAAAATTTAATTATTTACTGTTTTTTGTTAAGCAATTTAATAAGCGTAATCAGTCATACAATTAACTTTTTAGATCCTAAGATCAAAATCAATTTATTGATAATACGCTACTAACTAGTTTTGCGATCCCTGCGTTGGCTTCAAGAATCGATTCTGCCAACATGTAAGCAGGGGTGGTAACTAACTTATTTGGTTCATCGATAACTACACCGTCAACAGCACAATCTATATGTTTAGCGCCTAATGTGCTTAGCGCTTGTGCTGTCTCTACATCGTTACCAATAGTAAGTGCGGCGTTATCGTAAATAAATGGGATCAATGCGGGTGCAATACACATATAACCTGCAGGCTTATTCGCTTTTGCAAATGATTTACAAGCATTAAGGACGTCCTGATTGATATTTGCTTTTGCGCCTTTAATTGCAAAATCGCATAAGTTTTTTGCAGCACCGAAACCGCCAGGTACAATTAATGCGTCAAACTGAGTCACGTCTAGTTCAATCAGCGATTTAATGTCACCTCGTGCAATGCGAGCAGCTTCTGTTAATACATTGCGTTTATCAGGCATTACTTCACCTGTTAAATGGTTAATGGTATGAAGTTGTTCAATATCTGGTGCAAAACACTGATACGTTGCGCCATTTTTGGCTATATGTAATAAAGTTAAAATTGCTTCATTAATTTCACTACCATCGTACACACCAGACCCTGCTAATATTACTGCTACGTTTTTCATGCTTTTGTGCCCCTAAAGTCTTTTTTATAAGTCGATCGGATGGAGTTTAACATGCTCAAAATTTCTCGCGAAAATAAATTTTTAGTACAAAAATCATTCGCAGTGCAAGTCGTTTTGCGGTTTATGCCATTTGCGATCACTTTGCCTTTAAAAAAATTATAAAGGATCGCTATGATCTTCGATCCATTGTGCTAGAATACTCCTCCGGTTATTTAAATGGACGCGAATAATCAAAGTGAATAACAACAGAAGCAGTCGTTAGAAAACCTTTTTCCACATTGGTTTAAAATAATAAAAAAAGAACCTCGTATTATCTTTTTTAAATTAAAACATACAGTTAAAGTATTTTCTAGGCATTTTATAATGCTTTGGAAGAATAGCTCGTGGCTGTTATCTACACACTTATCCACAGCTTGCTCTAGTTTTAATAACACGATAAACAGTAATTCACTGTCGTTTTATTTACTACCTTATGGCATGCTTATAATTACCTTAATTTTTTGCATTTAGGATCCAAATTCACCATGGCTCAGATCCCCGAAAACCCACTTATTTTAGTTGATGGCTCGTCATATTTATTTCGTGCTTATCATTCTCCGCCGCATTTAACTAATTCTAAAGGTGAGGCTACGGGCGCTATTTACGGCGTGATCAACATGCTTAAAAGCTTGATCAGACAATATGATCCCTCACACATGGTGGTTATATTTGATGCTAAAGGCAAAACGTTCCGTAACGATATGTATAGCGAATATAAGGCAAATCGCCCGCCGATGCCGGATGACTTACGTACGCAAATAGCACCAATACATAGCATTATCAAAGCGATGGGTTTTCCGCTAATTAGTATCGAAGGCGTTGAAGCTGATGATGTTATTGGCACATTTGCACGCATTGCAACTGAGCAAAAACGGCATGTCCTCGTCTCCACTGGTGATAAAGATATGGCGCAACTTGTAAATGAACACGTTACATTAATAAACACGATGACCGACAGTATTTCAGATCCTGTTACCGTAGTGGAAAAGTTTGGTGTAGGCCCCGAACTTATTATCGATTACTTGGCACTAATGGGCGATAAGGTCGACAATATCCCAGGTGTTGAAGGCTGTGGTCCAAAAACGGCCGTTAAGTGGTTAGAGAAATATGGCTCGTTGCAAGGTGTAATGGATCACGCAAGTGAGATTAAGGGTAAAATAGGTGAAAAGTTAGCTGCAGCTCTCGATCATCTGCCTTTAAGCTACGAGCTTGCAACAATTAAGTGCGATGTTGAAGTCGAATCAGATCTTGATACGTTCAAACTACAAGAGCCAAATAAAGACGAATTAATTGCACTATATGGTGAGTGTGAATTTCGTCGTTGGTTAGCTGAGTTACTAGATAACCCTAAAGATGCAGAAACACATCTAGCTGTACCTACCGAAGCCACTGAATTACCAAAAGTAGAAGATGCCCATTACGAAACTATTTTAACGCAAGCGCAATTTGATACGTTAATAGAGCAATTAAATAGTGCCGAGTTATTTGCATTTGATACAGAAACTACCAGCCTTGATTACATGAAAGCGCAATTAGTGGGTATGAGTTTTGCCGTAAAAGCGGGTGAAGCTGTGTATTTACCTCTAGCGCATGACTACCCGGGTGCGCCTGAGCAATTAAGTCTGGAATTTGTAATGCAAAAGCTAGGTCCAATTTTGGCCGATGAAAACAAAGCTAAAGTAGGGCAAAACCTTAAATACGACAAAAGTGTATTAGCGAATGCAGGTTTTGCGCTAAATGGTATTAAGTTTGACACCATGCTTGAGTCATACGTATTTAATAGTGTGGGTACACGCCACGATATGGACTCGCTAGCACTTAAATATCTAGGTCATAAAAATATTAGCTTTGAAGATATTGCTGGCAAAGGTAAAAAGCAACTTACCTTTAACCAAATTGAACTTGAAAAAGCTGCGCCTTACGCTGCAGAAGATGCCGATATTACTTTACGCCTACATGAAGTGCTTTGGCCAAAAATAGCGGCTGATGAAAAGCTAAAATCTGTATTCGAAGATATAGAAATGCCACTTGTTAGTGTGATTTCTGATATTGAACGAACCGGTGTTGCAATTGATAGCAATATGCTTGCAGCACATAGCCAACGATTAGGCGAGCGTTTAATTGAGCTTGAAAAAGAAGCATTTGAAATAGCAGGCGAACCATTTAATTTAAGCTCTCCTAAGCAACTACAAGTATTGTTGTTTGAAAAGCTTGGCCTGCCTATTATCAAAAAAACACCTAAAGGTGCACCTTCTACCGCAGAAGAAGTATTGCAAGAGCTTGCTCATGATTATCCACTACCTAAAGTAATTATAGAGCATCGTGGTTTATCAAAGCTTAAATCGACTTATACTGATAAATTACCATTAATGGTGAATGAGAAAACCCAGCGTGTACATACGTCATATCATCAGGCAATTACAGCAACGGGGCGCTTGAGTTCAACCGATCCTAATTTACAAAATATTCCTATTCGTTCAGAAGAAGGGCGTCGAATTCGTGAAGCGTTTATAGCTGCAGATGGTTACAAAATTGTCGCTGCCGATTACAGCCAAATTGAGCTGCGTATTATGGCGCACCTTTCACAAGACAAAGGTCTATTAAATGCATTTGCTAACGGCTTAGATGTACACAGTGCAACTGCCGCTGAAGTATTTGGTGTAGAGCTTGATGATGTAACTACCGATATGCGCCGCAAGGCGAAAGCAGTAAACTTTGGCTTAATTTACGGTATGTCTGCATTTGGTTTAGCACGTCAACTAGATGTGCCGCGCCACGAAGCGCAGCATTACATAGATAAATACTTTGAGCGTTTTCCTGGTGTATTAGAGTACATGGAAACAACACGCGAAAAAGCAGCTGAAAATGGCTACGTTGAAACAATATTTGGTCGCCGCCTACATTTACCAGAAATAAACGCACGTAATGGCGCGCGCAGAAAAGGAGCCGAACGTGCTGCTATAAACGCACCAATGCAAGGTACTGCTGCTGATATTATTAAAAAAGCAATGCTGAGCGTTAACCGCTGGGTACACGAACAGGCGCCAAATACGATTAAGCTACTAATGCAAGTACACGATGAATTGGTATTTGAAATTAAAACAGACTGCGCACCTGAATACACAAAACATATTTGTGAGCTGATGTCGCAAGCTGCAGCGCTTGATGTGCCGCTTATTGTTGAAGCCGACGAAGGTGACAACTGGGAACAAGCCCATTAATGCAATTTGAGCATTTTAATTAAAGCGCCTTTTGGCGCTTTTTTTATGTTTAATAAAAATGAGAATAACAGCTATTTAATTAGCTATATGCAAGCTTTAGTTAAAATAAGGTTAATTTAAGCAACTATTTGTATTAAATAGTTATATGTTCGTCAATTCGAGCTGTTTTACAGGAATATGATTGTATTTTAATGCGTGCTTTTGTTAAAGTCCCGCCTGTCCTATCCTGTAGGACATCCTGTTGATGATGCATCTGAAAGGGTGCAACAAATTGATAGCTTCTCCCCAGTTTGCTATACCGGCCTACCAACTTGTTTGGTGGGCCGTTTTTTGTTTTACGCCTAAAAATCCTATCTAATTAATTCTTTTTTGCGCTATACCAATTGTATTGTGCATTCGTCACTTCGAGGTGGTTTGGGTACATCGCAGGTGATACCATCGAAGTGCTATCATTTTTATTCTTTTCATTTTATTACTAAGGAGTGCGTTATGTTTAAAGCATTAGCTATTGCAGGTTTTTCTTTATCAAGTTTAGTTATTTCTAATGTTGCTCAGGCCAATTGGCAGCTAGTGAATGATAAAAGCCAACTAAGCTTTGTTTCAATTAAAAAAGATTCGATTGCTGAAGCTCACCATTTTACTAACCTTGAAGGTATGCTTTCTGATAAAGGTGAGTTTAGCGTTAATGTTGATTTAACATCAGCCGAAACTCTAATCCCTATTCGTAATGAGCGTTTAGCTACATTTTTATTCGAAGCGGCTAAATTCCCCAATGCTGTTTTAACTGCAAATTTAACTAAAGAGCTAAGTAATATCAAAAAGCCTGGTCAATATGTATTGAAGGGTATTACAGCTGAGCTTGATTTTCATGGTAATAAAAAACCATTGGCAATTGATGTACTCGTTAACAGCACGCAAAGTGGTGATTTAACGGTATCATCATTAACACCTATTATTATTAATAGTGATGATTTTGGTGTAACCGAAGGCGTTAAAAAGCTGCAAGAGTTAGCGGGCTTGCCTTCAATTGCAACAGCTGTGCCTGTTACATTTGCAATAACACTTAAAAAACAGTGATTTCTTTAAGTGAGCTTAGCAAGCGATTAAGCGAGCCAAGCAAACCTTTTGATAGTTGGCAGCCTAACCATTGTGGGGAGCTGCCAATTGTTATTAATAATGAAGGGAAATGGTTTTACGATGGCAGCCAAATAACACGCCCAGCCATGGTGAAGCTGTTTGCTTCTGTATTGTGTAAAGAAGGTGAGCAATTTTATTTAAAAACCCCTGTCGAAAAAATAACAATAACGGTTGAAGATGCGCCGTTTATTATTGTTGATTGGCGCTTTGAAAATACAGCGCAAGGGCAAGTGTTGTGTTGTATTGATAATTTAGCTAGGCAGTGGTTAGTGAGCGCTCAGCAGCCCTTGCATATAAAAGACTACAATGGTTCAAAGGTGCCTTATTTAAAGCTACCGTATGGTTGTAGTGCGCGAGTTTCACGCAGTGTATTTTATCAGTGGGCTGAAAAAGCCGAGTCTGATAAGCTCGGCTATTTTATTAAATCTGCAGGAAAGCAGTTTTATTTATCGTAACGCCAGCGTTTAAGCCTCTGGGTTGGTTTCGTCTGTGATTGTTTCATCGCTAGGTGGTACAGCAATAACAGGACCTAAAAACCATTCATCTAGCTTTTTAGCTACTTCTGGTAAACCGGTGCCTTTTAATGATGAAAACGCATGAACTGTAATATCCCCATCCAGCGTGCTTAATTCACGGCGAACTTGCAGTACTTGTGATTTACGAGGGCCTTGCTTTAGTTTGTCGGCTTTAGTTAATAGTGCCAATACTGGAATTTCACTACCAATTGCCCAGTTAATTAAATCACGGTCTAAATCTTTTAATGGATGACGAATATCCATTAAAATAACAATACCTTTTAAGCTTTGACGCTTTTGCAGATATTCACCTAACGACTTTTGCCATTTCTTTTTCATTTCGATTGGTACTTTAGCAAAGCCATAGCCTGGTAAATCGATAAGGCGCATATCGTCAACATCAGCTAAATCGAATGTATTGATTAGCTGAGTACGTCCAGGTGTTTTACTTGTACGTGCTAGCTTCTGATCGGTTAATGCATTTAATGCACTCGACTTACCTGCATTGGAGCGACCGGCAAACGCAACTTCAATTCCCGTATCAGCAGGTAATTTAGTAATGTCGGGAGCGCTTGTTACGAAAGACGCAGTATTATATTTGATACGAGATTTGAGCACAGGCTCTCCTAAAACTTAAAAAAATAACATTGAGTAAACCAAATTCACTCAGGGCGCGTATTTTATACTATAAAGGATGTATTAAAAAGCGTATTTAACCACCTAAAAACAGCACCTATGGTACATTTAAAACATGTTAAAGCTTAATCTAAGTCAAAACCCTGTAAATTATAAGCTTAATATGTGTAGAAAACGTGCCAGAGAATTTATTATCGTGTAGAATATATGTATTACAACATCACGATTGTAGATGATACAGGGTCGGAAACAGAGAATTCACCATGAAAAAAATAGCACTATCTTTAACAATATTGCTTGGTGCGTTGTCAGCAAGCAACGCAACAGCATTTGATGGCGATGTAAACGCAGGTAAAGAAAAATCAGCAACGTGTGCGGCTTGTCACGGCCCAGACGGTAATGCGCCGGTTAATATTTACCCTAAAATTGCAGGTCAACATCCAGATTATATCCTTAAGCAACTTCAGGATTTAAAATTAGGTATGACGTCAGGCGGCAAAGAAGGGCGTATGGATCCAGTAATGAGCGCTATGGCTATGCCACTTAGCGAGCAAGACATGAAAGATCTAGCTGCTTATTTTTCTTCAATCAACATGACTGAAGGTGCTACACCTAAAGATGTTGTTGAAGTTGGCGAAATGCTCTTTAAAGCAGGCGATGCGGAGCGTGGGATTCCATCATGTGCAGCATGTCATGGTCCACGTGGTAACGGTTCATCACTTGCTAAGTTTCCAAAAATTTCTTTTCAGCATCCTGGATATATCAAGTCTCAACTTGAAAAATTCCGTGATGGAACTCGTCACAATGACTTAAATGGCATGATGGGCGATATAGCGAAGAAATTAACAGATAAAGATATTGAAGTACTTTCTCAGTACTTAGGTGGTTTACACTAAAGTCGTATTTATTTAGCAATTAATAATAAATACACTACAATGTTTTACAAAAAGCAGCCCAGGCTGCTTTTTTTGTGTGCAAAATTAACGATATCACCCGTTTAAATGTAAGACATTGACCATGCGTTAGTGTGAGAAAAGTCTTCTTTTTATTTTTTATTCATCATTAACTTATTGTATTTTATTGTTTATTTTGTTTTAAAATGTAATAAGTATAATAAAAGTTATATAAACCAGTTGTAACAAAATCATTAACGAGTAAATTAACCACTGTCGCAAAAGAACAATAACAAAACGGAAACAAGCTATAAGGAAAGTGGCGCGGCATGACTACATAGCACAAGATTGGTGCTACTAAAGGAAATAATAAAAAAGTGTCACGATGACCGAAAATAATAAAATACTCATGGAAGTTTAATAACAAAAACAAAATGGAATGTAACAAGGAACGTAAAAATAATAACAATACGGACTGATAATAATAAAAATAATAAAGACTAAAAAAAGTCGAAGGGAGAAGTGTCCAGATAATGGCGCTCAGATTAGCAGGCGGTAGAGATGTTTTCTCTACCGCCTTTTTATTTGTCCTGTTACAATACCCACCGTTTAAAATTAGCGATTAATTAGCTAAGGCGCTTTTAAATGAGAAACCCAACCTCTATAGCGCAAACTGAATTCTTCTGGCTAGGCCAGCACTGCGATGCCCATTAATTTGCGCTTCGCTCAAAACCTCTTAAGTGAGATGATCAAGATATGAGTAGAACTAAAAAGTCACGCAAAAGCCCAGCAAACGGACCTGTTCGTTTAAGCCAAGATAAGCTTAAAGAAATGCGCGCATTAAAAGAGCAGCGAGTTAAAAAAACCAAAGGCGCAAAGCCTGGTTCTCGTAATGCGCCAGATTTACTAGATAGCGAAAGCCAAAATAGTAATCACGCGCCTAAAGATAAGCGTGTAGGCAGTAAAAAGCCTGTGCCGTTAATCGCAACCGCGCCAGAGCCTAAAGTTGAAATGAAACGCAACTTAAAGCCAACTATTGAGCTGAAAAAAGTAATCGAGCCTGAATTTACACCTGAACAAGAGCTAGAAGCACTTGAGAATGATGAACGTTTACTTAAATTAGTAGAGCGTCATGAAAAAGGTGAAATGCTAACAGGTAAAGATGCTAAGTACTTTAATAGTCGCATTGCCCGTCATCAGGCGTTATGTGAAATTCTTGGTATTGAAGATGAGGACGAAGACGAGTTTGAAGATGACCTTGAAAGCCAAGGCAATTCTGATTTCGATCAATACTTATCTGATGATTTAGCCAACGAATGGTTAGATGAAGACGACAAATAGTAAGGATAAATAATGAGTACCTCGGTAATTTTAGCCTTACTTTTAGGCGCTGCTATCATAGCTGGTTTGGCATTTTATGCGGGTCAGTTGCTGTATAAGTTAAATGCGCAAAAAAAGTTAATTGCTAAAACGCAGGCTGAACAAAAGCAAAAGCTTGAAAAGTCGCGTTTAAAGCGAAACGCAAAACTAGCCGATAGTATTCATTTAATCGCACGTGCAATGAATGAAGAGCAGTGTGAGTTTTCTGAAGGCTGTTTACGTATTTGGGTACTTATGTCTCAGTATGCCTTTGAAAGCGAGCGTGATTTAACGACGCAGTATCCTGGTATTTATAAAATGTATCAGGTAGTTAAAGAAATGCCGACGCACGATGCACGTAAAAAATACTCTAAAAAAGAGATTTTTAAGCTAGATAAGGCTCGCTGGCAAGCTGAAAAAACACTTAAAGATGAAGTTAAAGCGGATTGCGCTAAAATTATTATCGAGTTTAAAGCCGCTCCAGGTAGCGATAAAGTCGTTTTTAATTAAAGCTACAACTTAAATACAAAAAGCAGACCTAGGTCTGCTTTTTTTGTGCCGATGTATTTATTATCCAGAGTTCAGGCTAAATCACCCTTGAAAAGCGCGTTGCGTTAATTTGTTTTTGTAAGTGAGCATCGAAGCACATACAAATAATACGAATGAATAAGTTCCCGCGTGGTGTTACGCTAATTTTATTATCAATTATAGTGACTAGTTCATCTTTTATAAGTGGCGCCAGCGCTACTAATGCATCCTCAAAGTAGTCATTAAATATAAGCGCGTGTTTTTCACTAAAGTCTTGTATATCTAATTCAAATTGGCAAATGAGCTGTTTAATTGCATCAGCACGAATTACATCATCATGTGTTAAGTGCATTCCTTTATTAAGAGCACTACCGCTTTGTGTTTCTACGTTGTGGTAATAATGTTTTAATTCTTTTTGATTTTGTAAAATGGCGGTGCCAACTTGTGAAATTGATGACACGCCTAAACCTAATAAATCACAATTTCCATGGGTTGTATAACCTTGAAAGTTACGATGTAACTTGCCTTCATTTTGCGCAACAGCTAGTTCATTATCAGTTTTTGCAAAATGGTCCATACCAATAAATTGATAGCCTGCTTGCGTCATCTGCTCCAGCGTATTTTTAAACATGGTGAGCTTATTATGAGCACAGGGTAAATCTGCATCTTTAATCTTACGCTGTGCAGCAAAGCGCTCTGGTAAATGCGCGTAGTTAAACACTGATACTCTGTCAGGGCTTAACTCAATAAGTTGCTCTATAGTTTTCTTAAAGCTCTCTGGCGTTTGCAGAGGTAGCCCGTAAATCATATCTGCATTAATAGATTGAAATCCTAGCTCGCGAGCTTGTGTAATTAATTGCTTAACGGTATCTGCATTTTGCGGGCGATTAACAGCAAGTTGCACGTCGTCGTTAAAGTCTTGAATCCCAAACGAGACGCGGTTAAAGCCAAGCATTCTTAAATCAACAAGCATATTATCGGCAAGTGAGCGTGGGTCTATTTCAATACCGCGCTCTGTTGTGCATGTAAAATTAAAGTGTTGTTCTAAAAGTTTAATTAAACGGGTCATTTGTTTTGCGGTTAAAAAGGTGGGAGTACCGCCACCTAAATGCAATTGCTCAACCGTGTAGCTTTTAAATAAAGGCGCTTGGGCAGTAATTTCTTTTGCTAAAAAGTCGAGATACGTATCTGCCTTAGATTGATGACGGGTAATTATTTTATTACAGCCACAGTAGTAGCAAAGCTGACTACAAAACGGGATGTGAATATATAAAGAAAGAGAGCGACTTGTTGACGATCCTATAGCGCTTAGTAGGTCTTGTTGCTGGTACCCGTCACGCAGTGATAAAGCTGTGGGATAAGAGGTATAACGCGGACCAGACACATTATATTTGTTTATTAGGGTTTCATCCCATTGTGGAAGTTTAATCATCACGCGCACCTAAGTATTTATTTAGGGGTGATTATAAAAAAGTACGCAGTGAGGCGGTTTGATCTATAACAAAAAAGGTGCCGAAGCACCTTTTTTAATAAAATATAACTTAAGACGACCTAATTAATACGTAATAGTATGAGCATCTTTAAGGTATTGAAATAATTCTTTATAACCTTTACCCGGCTTTTCAGCTTTCGCTTCTTTTGCCGCATTTCGAACCAATTGGCGCATTTGTTGACGATCAAGAGATGGAAACTGCTCAATAGTCTCATTGATAAGGTCATCACCTTGCTCAATTAAATCTGAACGTAATTGCTCAATTTTTTTGACCAATACTTCAGCTTGGTTATTTTTATTAAGCATCACATCGATAATCGCTTTAATATCATCAATGTTTTCTACAGTACGCAGTGTTTTAGCGATGTAATTTAAGTGGCGGCGATACGCGTCGCTTTTGTTACTTATTTTATCAGCAACAACCATCGCTTCTTTTAAATCGTCATTTAATGGCAGGCGTTCGCGCTGTTTTTTACCCATTTTGGCAATTTCAGTACCTAACTGATGAAACTCTTGCGCTTCGCGTTTAAGCTCCGTTCTTGATACATATTCAATTTCTTCTTCAATTTCAGCAGGCTTGCCTTTTTTCTTTGCCATGGGGTGCTCTTAAATAAAAATAACTTTTGCCATTATACATGAATATGATACTTAGGAATATTAGCTGATGTGATGCATTGAGTGTGTTAGCATTTAAATATAAGAAATGCGTGCATTATGCCTCTAAGGCTCAGGACTTAATTTATGAAAAGCCAACAAAACGATCCAATTTATTCTCAAATATCGCAAGTTAAAGATGCGGTAGCAGAAGTACTCGAACATGCTAAAAAATTAGGCGCTACAGCTGCAGAAGCTGCGATGTCTAGCACGTCTGGTTTATCGGTTAGTACACGAATGGGTGAAGTAGAAACCATTGAGTTCAACCAAGACGGCGGCTTAGGCATTAGTGTATATGTTGGTAATAATAAAGGCTCGGCGTCAACTGCTGATTTAAATCCAAAAACATTGCGCACGGTAGTCGAAAAAGCGATTGATATAGCCAAATTTACATCTGATGACCCATTTAACGGCGTTGCTGATAAAGAGTTACTTGAATTTAATCCTAAAGATTTAGATTTATATCATCCTTGGGATGTAAGTCCTGAGGAAGGCATTGAGCTTTGTCATGCTGCTGAGCAAGCTGCATTAAATGCGGACGAGCGTATTGTTAACTCTGATGGTGCGAGTTTTTCATCGCATCAGGGATTACGTGTTTATGGTAACAGCCACGGTTTAATTGCAGGCTTTCCACGTACTCGTCATAGTATTAGTACTATGGTAATAGGCAAAGATGGCGAACACATGCAGCGCGACTCTGCTTATACAGTTGCTCGCGATCAGGCTGGTTTAAATGATGCTGCGGCAGTGGGCCTTGAAGCGGCAGCTGAAACCTTAGCTAAATTAAACAGCCAAAAGTTAGGCACAATGAAAGTGCCTGTTATTTTTAGAGCAGATATTGCAAATTCATTGTTTGGTCACTTGGTGTCGGCAATTGGTGGTGGCGCGCTTTATCGTAAATCAAGCTTTTTACTTGATAGCTTAGGCACTCAGGTATTTAGTAATTGTGTGAATATTGCTGAGCGCCCACATATTTTAAAAGGGTTGGCATCGTCACCGTTTGATAGCGAAGGTGTTAAAACATTCGATAGAGAAATAATTCAAGGCGGCGAGTTACAAACTTATTTATTAGCAAGTTATGCTGCGCGTAAAATGAACATGATGCCAACAGGACATGCTGGCGGTATACATAACTGGCTCGTTGAGCAAACTCATAACGATTTAACTGCACTATTAAAAACCATGGGTACTGGCTTATTAGTTACAGAGCTAATGGGGCAGGGCGTAAATACCGTAACGGGTGACTACTCTCGTGGTGCTGCAGGTTTTTGGGTTGAAAATGGTGAAATTCAATATCCGGTAAGTGAAATTACTATTGCTGGTAATTTAAAAGACATGTTTAAAGGTATTTCCGCCATTGGTGGTGATATAGAACGCCGTGGTGGTATTCAAACAGGCTCAGTACTAATAGAGCAAATGCAAATAGCCGGCGCGTAGTATTAATACGCAGTGTATACTTAGACCCAGAGTATTATCTCTGGGTCTAAGTGAGTTTTTACGAGGTGTAAAATGGCTAAAGATAGATATGCACCAAAACCGCTAACCGATATTATGGCGGGGTTAAATAATCGTTTATCGGCTTATGCAGGCAAAAGCCAAGCACTTGATACACAGCAAACCTTATTAAAAGATTTTTTAGGCCCTAAATTGGGTGATAAATGCCGAGTTAGTAATTACCGAGACGGCACGCTAATGATAGAGGCGGTATCTGCGCCTATCGCGCTTAGGCTTAATTATTTAAAAATGGATATGCTTTCACACTTTAGAGCTGCTGGAATGGCAGAGCTTGGACAAATAAAAATAACTGCAAACCCTCAAGCAACTCAGCGATTAAGTACCGCGAATAAATCGGGCAGCCCTACAGTTACCAACTCTCGGAAAATGAGTGAGCAAACCGCTAATTACTTAAATGCGATAGCGGCTTCTGCCCCCCCTTCATTAAAAGAAAAACTAGAGCGTTTAGCGCTCCACGGGAAGAATAAAAGTTAGCCTTAGCCACCCACTATATTGTTATTGGTAGGGCTATTTTTGCAGCTCACCGCATTCAAAATACTTTGTTACATATTCCATTTTATTGTTGGTCTAATGAGGTTTATGATACTGCGTGGTGTGCTTTATTATTTAAAGCTCCCTTGATACCCATTCCATTAAGTAAAAGCGTACAGGCAGTGCTATTTTTACTCCTGCTATATTCAAGAATTTAATGGAGTTGGTATGTGATACCAACCTGCATAAATCTTTGATCAATTTAACGAATTAAATTGCACTATAACGTCGTTAAAAATTTTTATTTAGAACAACTAGATACAAAAACTTTTGCCTAGTTCTAGCGTAATTTTCTTAACGTTAAATAGACCCCATACATAAGCAGATTGGTATGATTTAATTCTAACTAACAAACGGAATCATTATGAATAAAGTAACAATGGCCGCTGCGAGCATAGCGCTTGCACTTGGTCTAGTAGGTTGTGGTGAAAAACAACAAGAAGCTAAAGTAACCGATACTCCTGTAGTAACAGCACCCGCTGAAAAGCCACTAGAGCTTGGTATTGAACTAGCGAATATGGATAGTTCAGTACGCGCACAAGACGATTTTTATTATCATGTAAATGGACAGTGGTTAGCAAAAACTGAAATACCAGGTGATAAGTCTAACTACGGTTCTTTTTCGCAGCTATATGATGAGTCACAAAAAGCGATGAAAATTGCCCTTGAAAACGCAGCCGCGAATAAGGCCGCTAAAAAAGGCAGTGATGAGTATAAAATTGGCGCATTTTATAAAAGCTACATGAATCAATCTGCGCGTAATGAGCTAGGTATTACGCCATTACAACCGTCATTAGATACAATTGATAGCGTTAAATCTAAAGCTGACTTAGTGGGTTTAATGGCTAAAATTCAAAAACAAGGCGGTACTTTACCGTTTGGTTGGTTTGTAAATAACGATGCTAAAAACTCGAGCGAGTATGCATTGTATTTATCTCAGTCGGGTCTTGGTTTACCAGATCGTGATTATTACTTAAATGATGACGAAAAATTCACTAAAATTCGTGCTTCTTACGAGCAATACATCACAGATGTTTTAGCAAAATCAGGCGTTAAAAATGCAGCAGAAGCTGCCAAGAGCGTACTTGCATTTGAAAATACACTAGCTGATGCTCAGTGGAGCCGTGTGCAAAGCCGTGATGCAACTAAATCTTATAACAAGATGACAGTAGCAGACGCAAGCAAGTTGATGGGCGACCTTGATTTAGCTGCATTCTTTAAAGATGCAGGCGTGAGTGCAAGTGACATTATTGTACGTCAACCAAGCTACTTAGAAGCACTTGCTACTATTTACAAAGATACTGATTTAGCGACGTGGAAAAACTACTTAAAATTTCATTTTGTAAGTGGTTATGCAGAGCTACTTAGCGAAGATTTAGTTAACCTTAACTTTGACTTTTACAGCACAACACTTCGTGGCGTAGAAGAACAAGCACCTCTTTGGAAGCAAGCGGTTGATGCATCTAACAGTGTACTAGGTGAGATTTTAGGTAAGGTATACGTTAAAGATAACTTCCCGCCAGAAGCTAAAGCACGCATGGAAGAGTTAGTTGATAACGTAATTAAAGGTTATGGCGTTGCTATCGAAAATCTTGAGTGGATGAGCCCTGAAACAAAGCTTGCAGCGAAAGAAAAGTTAGACAAATTTACGCCTAAGATTGGTTACCCAGACACGTGGAAAGATTACTCAGAGCTAGAGATTAACTCAGACGAGCTAGTAGGTAATTACATCCGTTATAGCGAATGGGCATACGCAGACATGATTGCTAAATTGGGTAAACCAGTTGATCGCTCTGAATGGCACATGACTCCGCAAACAGTAAATGCGTATTACAACCCAGTAAACAATGAAATTGTATTTCCAGCCGCTATATTACAACCACCATTCTTTAATTTAGAAGCGGATGATGCTGTAAACTACGGCGCAATTGGCGCGGTAATTGGGCATGAGCTTGGCCACGGTTTTGACGACCAAGGTGCTAAATACGACGGTGACGGTAACTTACGTAACTGGTGGAGTGAGACTGACCTTAAGCAATTTGAAGAGCGTACAGCGGCTTTAGTTGCACAGTATAACGAATATAAACCATTTGAAGATGCAAGTGTTAATGGTGAGCTAACGCTTGGCGAAAACATTGGTGACTTAGGTGGGTTAACCGTTGCGCATAAAGCGTATATGCTATCTTTAGGTGATAAAAAAGCACCCGTGATAGATGGTTACACAGGCGATCAACGTTTCTTTATGGGTTGGTCACAAATCTGGCGTCGTAACTACCGCGATGAAGAGTTACGTAATCGTTTATTAACAGACCCTCATTCACCAAGCCACTACCGTGTAATCGGTATCTTGTCGAACATGCCTGAGTTTTACGAAGCGTTTGACGTAAAAGAAGGTGATAAAATGTATATCAAACCAGAAGATCGCGTAAAAATCTGGTAATTGCATTGCTATAAATAACAAAAAACCAGTAAGTTTTTAGCTTACTGGTTTTTTTGTATCTTGAATTTGTTTATCGACTAAGCACGCGTGCATCCATTCTTCGTTACTCAGTATGTTTTTATAAAGCGCGAGTTGGTTTTGTGCTCGCTCTAAATTATGCTCTGCATGAGATACTTTAAAGTACACATCGTTATTTAAGTAATCAGTTAAAAAGCGCACACTTAACATGAGCGGCATTATTTTAGCGCCTAATAATAAGCTTTCTTGCTCTAGTATACTCATGCTATTTTTTAATGGCGTTACATAGCCTTTTACAATGGCTGAAAATATATCTTTTCGAATAACAACGTTGTGTAAGTTTGTTGAATCCTCGGCTTCGGGGGAGCAAAATGTACGTACCATGTCGCCAAAGTCATAAAGCCAAAATCCTGCCATGCAGGTGTCTAAATCAATAACTGCTTTTGCTTTGTGAGTTGTATTACAAAACAGCATATTATTTATTTTTGTATCGTTATGACACACTCTAAGCGGTATGTGTTTAGCTACCTGACTAAGCTCAGTAATTAAATGCTGCTGCGTTAAGCAATATTCTATTTCGTCAGCGCAGTGCTTTACTCTATTAACTACGTTGTTAGTGATTGCGGTATTTAATTGCTCAAAGCGCATCGCTAAGTTATGAAAATCAGGGATTACAGTGTGTAGCTGTTGCGCATCAAAATCTTGTAATGCATGAGCAAATACGCCAAAGGCGTAAGCCGCTTGCTCGCTCTGCTGGGTATTTTTAACAACGTCTTCGCTGTAGCTATCGCTAATATAGTTAAGGACGCGATAATACGCATTATCAATTTTTATTAAGTGTTCGTCGTTTTGTGTAGTTATATGTTTGATTATTTCAAGAGGGTAATTATTTTGCAGTTGTTTAGCATTTAAATGCTGCTCAATTAGTTTTGCATTACTCACTAACTGAGCAGGGTTTTTAAATACCTCAGTATTAAGTTTTTGCACAATAAATTGTTTATCAATACTTGTAAGTAGCCATGTACTATTTATATGACCGCTACCAATCGCACTAACTTGAGTTAACTCAGGGGGCAGTGCTAACAGTTCGCTTAGCTTATTTTGTATTGAGATATTCATTGTGCTCACTTATGCCCTTTTTTTATGCGTATCTGGCAACTATTTTTTCGATAATTTCAGCATTCGCTTCAGGAAAATCATAATTTTCTAATTCAGTAATTGCTACCCATTCGCTAGGTTGCCCTTCAGCGCCATGTGCTTCACCGCTAAAGTTACTTACTACGTGTACATCTAATTTAACGCATTTATCGCCGTAGTCATGTTCAATCACCATCAATTGGCTAGAGCTGTGAATGGTTAGTCCAACTTCTTCAATAAGCTCGCGTTTAAGTGCAACAAACACACTTTCTCCAGCTTCAACTTTACCACCAGGAAATTCCCATAAACCGCCTTGATGTTGTTCATCTGCACGTTTACAAATGAATATAGCGTTATTTTTCTTAATAACACCAACAGCTACATGTACAATTTCTATAGTCATTACTTTAAAACTCCATAAAAAAAAGCGACGCTAGCGCCGCTTTTTAATAAGCTACTGACAATATTGGGTTATTTTAATTTACCGCAACACTGTTTGAATTTTTGACCTGATTTACAAGGACAAGGGTCATTACGACCTACTTTTGGTTCTGTACGAGCCATTACTGTCGCTGTTTCTGGCGCTTCGCCACCTACGTGCTCAGCTTCTTCATGTTGGTATTCGCGAGGAGCATTTTCACTTTTACGGTGTTGCTCTTCTACTTTTTCAACATCTTCTTCTGCGCGTACTTGTACTTTACTTAGAATGCTTACAACATCTACTTTCAAGTTTTCAAGCATTTCGGAGAACAGCTCAAACGATTCACGCTTGTACTCTTGCTTAGGATTCTTTTGCGCGTAACCACGTAAATGAATACCTTGGCGTAAATGATCCATTGCAGCAAGGTGATCTTTCCAATGCTGATCAAGACTCTGTAGCATAATCGCTTTTTCGAATTGACGTAAAACAGAATCGCCAACTTGCTCTTCTTTTTGCTTGTATGACTGCTCAATCGCCTGCTCAATACGCTCACGAAGCTTTTCTTCGTATAGTTTATTGTCATCTGCTAACCACTGAGTAATAGGTAACTCAATTAAGAAGTCTTGTTTTAAACGCTCTTCAAGGCCAGGAATGTCCCACATTTCAGCAAGGCTTTGCGGTGCAATGTACTGATCAATTGTATTGCTAAGTACGTCACCACGAATTGCAGTAATAGTTTCTGAAATATCGCCTTCTTCAAGTAGTTCGTTACGCTGAGAGTAAACAACACGACGTTGATCGTTTGCTACATCATCGTACTCAAGTAGTTGCTTACGAACGTCGAAGTTACGTGCCTCTACTTTACGCTGTGCATTTTCAATCGCACGGTTAACCCATGGATGTTCAATTGCTTCACCGCGTTGCATGCCTAATTTACGCATCATGTTAGTCATGCGCTCACCGGCAAATATACGCATTAGCGCATCGTCCATCGATAAGTAAAAACGGCTTGAACCAGCATCACCTTGACGACCAGAACGACCACGTAATTGGTTGTCTATACGACGAGATTCGTGACGTTCAGTACCAATGATATGTAAACCGCCGGCATCAATTACTGCATCATGGCGAATTTTCCAAGCTGCTTTAATTTCAGCAATTTGCTCATCAGTTGGGTTTTCAAGTTTTTCAACTTCACTGTTCCAGTTACCACCTAACACGATATCGGTACCACGACCGGCCATGTTTGTTGCAATTGTTACTGTTCCTGGTAGGCCAGCATCTGAAACGATGTCAGCTTCTTGCGCATGAAATTTAGCATTAAGTACATTGTGCTTAATTTTTTCTTTGCGTAAAAACTGCGATAAATACTCAGAGCTTTCAATTGAAATAGTACCAACAAGCACCGGTTGTCCACGGTCTTGGCAGTCTTTAATATCAATTAAAATAGCTTCGTATTTTTCTTCTTGCGTTAGGTAAACTAAATCGGCGCGATCATCACGAATCATCGGCTTATTAGTTGGCATAACAACGGTATCAAGGCCGTAGATTGACTGAAATTCAAATGCTTCAGTATCGGCTGTACCTGTCATACCTGCTAACGTTTCGTATAAACGGAAGTAGTTTTGGAACGTAATAGAGGCAAGTGTTTGGTTCTCGTTTTGAATTTTTACACCTTCTTTTGCTTCAACAGCTTGGTGTAAACCTTCTGACCAACGACGACCTTCCATTGAACGACCCGTATGCTCATCGATAATAATTACTTCGTTTTCTTTTACAACGTAATCAACATCTTTTTGGTATAGCTTATGAGCACGAAGGGCGGCATAAACATGGCTTAGTAGCGTAATGCTTGCTGCTGAATAAAGCGAATCGCCTTCTTCAATTAAGCCGCGCTCAGTAAGTAGCTCTTCTACTTTAATTTGACCACGTTCTGTTAAATGAACTTGCTTAGACTTTTCATCAATCGTGTAATCGCCATCTCCTTCAATACCTTCTTCGTCTTCTTTTTCTTGAAGCTCAAGTAAAGGAACGATGGTGTTTATTTCAGTGTATAGCTCAGAGCTATCCTCAGCTGGGCCTGAAATAATCAGCGGGGTACGTGCTTCATCAATTAAGATTGAATCCACTTCATCGACTACAGCATAGAATAATGGACGTTGAACTCGTTCATCAATGCTAAAAGCCATGTTGTCACGAAGGTAGTCAAAACCAAATTCGTTATTAGTACCGTATGTAATGTCGGCAGTATAAGCGAGCTTCTTTTGCTGCGGCATCATACCTGGTACGTTACAGCCTACTGTAAGGCCTAAAAATTCAAATAACGCACGGTTGGTTTCAGCATCACGTTTAGCAAGGTAGTCATTCACGGTAATTACGTGAACACCTTTGCCTGTTAAGCCGTTTAGATAAGCTGGTAGAGTAGCTGTAAGTGTTTTACCTTCACCGGTACGCATTTCTGCAATGCGACCTTGATGTAAAACCATACCACCTAATAACTGCACGTCGAAATGACGCATGCCATTTACACGCTTTGACGCTTCACGTACCACAGCAAAAGCCTCTGGTAGAATGTCGTCAAGGCTTTGTCCGTTATCGTAACGTTCTCTAAACTCAGCTGTTTTAGCTCTTAAATCTTCATCAGAAAGCGCTTCAAGTTGCGTTTCTAGCGCATTGATTAGCGCGACCGTCTTTCTTAAGTTTTTAATAGTGCGGTCATTGCGACTACCAAAAAGCTTGGTAAATAAATTAGATATCATGATAAAACCGTTACAATGTATTCTTTGTCAGCCGAGTATCGGCTAACCCATTTTTAACAATTGGTAATTAATATGTGCTTTTAAGTAACACTTAGAACATATTAATTAGCAATTTTGTATTAAACCGTTCAAAAAGCACTGTTTATTACGTGCGCTACTATACCAGACTCTGCCAAACAACAAACTATCTCAATAAAAAGATCGGTGTATAAAATCGAAAAATTTGATCTGGTTCGTAAAAATCACTTTGTATTACTCAATTACAGTAAAAATAGCAGCGAACTGTAAAGATATGGTGCTAAATAAATTAAAAACAAGGGTTATAGTTGTGCTTAAGTTTTACGCTTAAACACAACTATTAAATACATGTTTTATAATTTAAATTGATTAACCGTTTTGTTAAGCGCCGCAGCTAAATCACTTAAGTCACGAGCTTCGTCAGCGAGGATGTGCGCATGGTCAGCGGTACTGTTCACTAAGTTATTAATTGCCGAAAGGCTCGTATTAATATCCTCAGCAACAACAGTTTGCTCCTCGGTAGATGTGGCTATTTGATGACTTTGGTCTTGTACTTTAGTAACCGACTGCGCAATATTGTGAAGTGAGCTAAGCACTTCTTTAGTTTGAAGCACTGAGCCCTCGGTTTGATCTTGTCCTTGTTGCATCATTACTGAGGCTTGTTGAGCTATTTGCTGCAAGCGCGAAATCATATTTCGAATATCGTCTGTTGATTCTTGTGTGCGACTTGCTAGTGAACGTACTTCATCAGCAACAACGGCAAAGCCTCTACCGTGTTCACCGGCACGAGCAGCCTCTATGGCCGCATTAAGTGCAAGTAAGTTGGTTTGATCAGCAATGGAATTAATTACATCGACTAATGCACCAATGTTATTACTTTCTTGCTCAAGACCTGCAACCACTTTAGATGCTTCGCCAATATGTAATGCCAGTTCAGTCATTACTGTTTGCGCCTGTGTAGAACGGCTAGCTCCTTCAGCTGTAATTGCTTGTACTTCTTCAGCTGCGTTATTTGTGTGTTGTGCGTTACGTGATATTTCAAGCACAGTAGTCGCCATTTCAGTTACCGCTGCGCTCACGCTATCAACTTGCTGCTTCTCTTGCTGAATTTCAGAATTTGTTTTCTCAGAAACACTTCTTAGCTGGGCCGCTGCATTACTTAGTTGTTCTGCTTGCGCTGCGGTATCAAGCATCATGGCGTGCAACTTATCAATAAAAGTGTTCATGTGGTTGGCCAGCTGTCCCACTTCATCTTGACTATTAATATAAATTTTTTGAGTAAGATCGCCTTCGCCCGATGCTATATCACGCATAATGTGCGTAAGCGTTGTAATGGGTTTTGAAATCATGTGGGTAGCCCATAAAATCATGGCTAATATAATGATTAAGATAATAATTACCGCCGTTGTTGTAGCGGTTACTGCAGCATTTACGGGCTCTTCAATCATAGTAGTTGGGATAAGTAGACCTACATACCAATCTATATAAGGCTGCTCTAGCTGCAGACGATGGTAAACCACATAAAACTGCTCACCTTTAAAAGTAACCATTTGGCTGCCTTCAAGGTTATTTCGCATTTGTGTATTTAACTCTTTAAAGCCTGCTGTATTTGTAAATTGTTGCTCAAGCGCATCGAGCCCTTCTTTACCGTTTGCACCTTCATCTGTAATTGAAAGTTTATGCCCAGTGGCCTTTGAAAAATGAACTACTTTTTGATTACCATCGAGTAAAAATCCATAACCTTGGCCGTTAAAGCGAATATTTTCGACCATGTCGTTAATTTTGTTTAATTGTAAATCAACACCGCCCATACCAATGAGTTTTCGCTGAGCGTTATAAACAGGTTGTTGTACTACTGCGGATGCTACGCCTGTGGTTAAATCAACAGAGATTGGACCTACGTAAAGCTTGTTAACTTGCATGGCTTCTTGCCACCACCCACGCTTGTAAGCGTAATAAGGCTGGCCGTTGTAGTGACTTGTACGCTCGTTTTCTTTAAAGTATTCACCGGTGGTTGCTGAGGCAAAAAAGGCCGATAAAATGTTTTCGTCATTTGAGCTTAAACGCACAAAGTCTTGGTTTACTTCGTTGTAACCTGGCGCGCTTTCGAGTGCTTGATCGCGTGTATCCCAATTTTCAAAAAAGTTGATTAAATGTGGGTTATTAACAAAGGTTGATACCATTTTACCGTACATCGCGAAGTAACTTTGCATTGAAAGTTGCTCGGTCTGTAGATAACTTTGTGCTTCGTTTTCTATGTTTTCTCTAGAGAGATTGGCAATGTGTTTAACAAAAAATGTTGAGGCGATAATTAGTAAAACGGTAATTGTTCCACCAATCAATAATAATATTTTCTTCCGTAATGATAAATTATTTAGCATGAGTACACATATTTTTATTATTTATGAAATTATATCTAATCATATCTTACTTAAAATCTCTATAAAGTTAGATAGAAAGAACTAATTATGCGTTTAAAATAAAGGCTTATACAAAAATGACAAATAAAAGTAATAAATTAGTAGTATTAGGTGCAGGCTGGTTAGGACATGCTTTATGCGTAAGTGCACAAAAAGCTGACTGGCAAGTACAAGGAACGCATAGAACAGATATACACGAGTTTGACTTTGAGCGTCAGTTTACACTTGAAGATGGACAATTAAGGCATCAAGTTGATTTACAAGGTGCTTATTGGGTATGTGCTATTCCACCACGTAGCAGGCACAGTGAAAGTAATTATCCTGAAACACTCACCGCAGCGCTTAAGCTTTCAAAGGAGCTAAACGCAAAGGGCTTTTTATTGTGCTCATCAACCGGGGTGTACGATCAAGAGCCTGGTGTATATAGTGAAAGTAGCGATATTTCATGCACAAACGAGCGCCAAATAAAGCTTTACGAAGCTGAAGAGCAAGTGCTTGAACAAGATGGCAAAATACTTCGTTTAGCTGGCTTACTAGGGCCTAATAGAGAACCGGGGCGTTTTGTGGCAGGTAAAGAGCTCAATACATCAAGTGAGCAAGTGGTAAATATGGTGCATCAACAAGATGTAATTAATGCTATTTTTGCGGTGATAGAGCACTGGCAAGTAGGGCAAAATATTTATAATGTGGTTAATCCTGCGCACCCCACAAAAGCTGAATACTACGCTATGAAGTGTCAGCAACATGGTGGTGAAATGCCAACGTTTACAGGAACTGATTCGGCTGAGCGAAAAATATTAGGCTCAGCCATTGAAGCCTTAGGGTTTAGCTATCAGCACGGTATTTAATATGCTGAAGGCAGGGGACTGCTCTCTATAAAGTCGCATAGCTTACCTTCACTTAGTAATGTATTAGCAGCTTCGATATCGGGAGCAAAGTAGCGGTCTTTATCATAATAACTTACATGCTCGCGTAACAATGCTTTAGCGCTTTGCACTTTATCTGATGGTTCAAGCGGCTTTCTAAATTCTAGCCCTTGAACCGATGCTAACCATTCTATTGCCAAAACACCTTGGGTATTATTGGCCATTTCATCTAAGCGCCTTGCTGCAAAGGTTGCCATAGAAACATGATCTTCTTGATTTGCAGATGTAGGCAAGCTATCAACCGAAGCCGGATGCGCTAATGATTTGTTTTCTGATGCAAGCGCTGCTGCGGTAACTTGGGCAATCATAAATCCTGAATTTACCCCGCCGTTTTCAACTAAAAATGGCGGTAATTTGGATAGGTTTGAATCAATAAGTAATGCAATTCGCCTTTCTGCTAATGCGCCAATTTCTGCAATTGCGATTGCTAAGTTGTCAGCGGCCATTGCAACGGGCTCTGCATGAAAGTTTCCTCCCGATATTATGTCGCCTACATCGGCAAAAACTAGCGGATTATCGGTTACACCGTTCGACTCGCATAGCAACACTTCTGCAGCTTGGCGTATCTGAGTTAGGCAAGCACCTAGCACTTGAGGCTGGCAGCGAAGGCAGTATGGATCTTGTACTTTTTCACAATTGACGTGGGAGTTACTAATCTGAGAGTGCGTATCGAGTAGCTCTCTAAATACTTGAGCGGTGTCTATTTGTCCGCGCTGTCCGCGAATTTCATGAATACGTGCATCAAATGGCGCGCGACTGCCCATTGCGGCTTCTATACTTATCGAGCCGATAACGCAGCTTTGTGCATATAGGTTCTCGCTTCTAAATAGGCCTTGTAGTGCAAACGCAGTCGACGCTTGTGTGCCATTTAATAATGCTAAGCCTTCTTTGGCTGCAAGGGTAAGGGGTTCAAGTCCCGCTATTTTTAACCCTTGTGCTGCGCTAATTATTTCTCCTTTATGTCGCATTTGACCTTCAGCTAATAAAGGTAGACACATATGCGCAAGAGGGGCTAAATCTCCCGATGCCCCCACGGAGCCTTTTTTAGGCACGCATGGATATACTTCGCTACTAAGCAGCTGCATAAAAAATTGGATTACTTGCAGGCGAATGCCCGAATAGCCACGTGAAAGCGAGTTTACTTTTAAGGTGATCATTAACCTTACTGTGCTGTCATCCATGTATTCGCCAATACCCGCAGCGTGTGAAAGCACAATGGAGCGCTGTAATAATTCAAGTTGGTCGTCGGCAATTTTAGTATTGGCTAATAATCCAAAGCCGGTGTTAATTCCATATACAGTGCGGTGTTCATTAATAACATTTTGAACGGTTTGCGCGCTGGCTGCTATTTGCGACTCGGCATGCTTTGCAAGGCTCAGCTTTACCGGTGAATTATTAATTTTTCTTAGTGTGTTTAAATCAAGTGATCCGGGTGTGAGAGTAAGTTCGAACATGATCATTCCTCGTTTAACATAGGTAGGTCTAAATTTTGTTCTTTAGCGCAGTTTTTTGCTATGTCGTATCCGGCATCAGCATGGCGCATTACACCTGTTGCAGGGTCGTTCCACAGTACGCGAGCAATACGCTCTTTAGCTTCATCAGTACCATCGGCAACAATAACTACACCAGAGTGCTGACTAAATCCCATTCCTACACCGCCACCATGATGAAGCGACACCCAAGTAGCGCCACTTGCGGTATTAAGCAGTGCGTTGAGTAATGGCCAATCTGATACTGCATCTGAGCCATCTTTCATGCTCTCTGTTTCGCGGTTAGGGCTGGCAACTGAGCCAGAGTCGAGGTGATCGCGACCAATAACTATAGGGGCTTTAAGTTCGCCATTTTTAACCATTTCATTAAAGGCCAGTGCAAGGCGTGCTCTATCTTTTAGGCCAACCCAGCAAATGCGTGCAGGTAAACCTTGGAATTGTATGCGTTCCCGCGCCATATCAAGCCAGTTATGTAAATGTGCATCATCAGGAATAAGCTCTTTTACTTTAGCGTCGGTTTTATATATATCTTCAGGGTCGCCTGATAATGCTACCCATCTAAATGGTCCAATCCCTTTACAAAATAAAGGGCGAATATAGGCAGGCACAAATCCAGGAAAATCAAACGCGTTGGTAACACCCTCATCAAACGCCATTTGACGAATATTATTACCGTAATCAGTAATGGCGGCACCGGCTTTTTGTAGTGCTAGCATAGCTTTAACTTGGACTGCCATTGATTGTTTAGCGGCTTTTACTACGGCTTTTGGATCTTGCTCACGCATTTTTGCTGCGTACTCCATTGTCCAGCCTTGTGGTAAGTAACCATTTAATGGATCGTGAGCAGATGTTTGATCTGTGACTACATCAGGGGTAATGCCTGTTTTAACCAGTGTACTAAATACATCGGCAGCGTTACCTAGTAAACCCACTGAGAGGGCTTTACCTTTAACACATGCATCGGTTATTAATTGCAGTGCGTGTTCAAGATTTGTTGCTTTTACATCAACGTAGCCTGTTTTTATACGAAAATCGATACGGCTTTCATCACATTCAACAACCAGTGCACTAAACCCAGCCATTGTAGCTGCAAGTGGTTGCGCACCGCCCATACCACCAAGACCACCTGTTAATACCCATTTACCACTAGCGCTACCTGCAAAATGTTGCTTTGCCATAGCTACAAAGGTTTCGTAAGTTCCTTGTACTATGCCTTGCGAGCCAATATAGATCCAAGAACCCGCCGTCATTTGCCCGTACATCATCAAGCCTTTTTTATCGAGCTCGTTAAAGTGCTCCCAATTTGCCCAGTGTGGAACAAGATTTGAGTTAGCAATAAGCACGCGAGGAGCATTACTGTGGGTTTTAAATACACCAACGGGTTTTCCTGATTGTACAAGCAGGGTTTCGTCGCTTTCGAGCCTATCGAGGGTTTCTATAATTTTGTCATAACTTGGCCAATCACGAGCTGCTCGGCCAATACCACCATATACAACAAGTGCATGAGGATGCTCTGCAACTTCAGGGTCTAAGTTATTCATTAGCATGCGCTTAGCAGCTTCTGTTTGCCAGCTTTTAGTACTTATTTTATCTCCGAGAGGTGCACGTATTACGCGACTTGTGTCGAGTCGGTTGTTCATGTTTTGCTCCTATTGTATATACAAGGTGATTTGTTATAAAAAAAGCGCAGTAAGCGCTATTGTTTGTTATTTTTTAAATGTTAAGTGGCCACCTAAGCGATATTTACTGCCTGGTGATACAAGGCGCGCAAAGCTTACAATGCCTTTAACAGACCAGGTGCGTCGGATCACTTGTAAGCATGGCTCTTCATTATATAAATTTAACCATTGGCACATTTCGCTGTTTGGCATAATGGCCTCTACTGTATGCCTTGCTTGGGTAAGTGGGGCAACACTAGATAGATATTCATGTGGTGTAAGCGTGCTGAAGTCTTGTTGTAAGTAGCCAGTCGCAAGGGCAGGATTTACAAAACGCTCTTCTAGCTGCAAAGGGCTGTCGTTTTCGTTATGCACAAGTACACTTCGATATACAACACTGTCAACCTCAACACCAAGTGCAATGGCAATAGGTGCTACTGCATTTATTGATTCGAGTATGAGTACACTACAGGTGTAGTTGCCGTTACGCTCTTTTACTTCATCAGCAATATTTTTTATTTCAAGTAACGATGACTGCGATTTAAATGTAGCTACAAATGTACCTAACCCTTGGCTGCGGGTTAAAATACCTGCCTCGGTTAATTCGCTTAGTGCTCTGCGGGCTGTCATCCTGCTTACACTAAATTGACTACTTAGTTCGTTTTCAGAGGGAACACGTTGGTTTTCTTGCCACGTACCGCTGCGAATTTTATCAACAATGAATTGTTTTATTTGCGCAAATTTAGGTGTCGTCATTAAATTTATGGTTACATTAAAAATAAACTATATAAATAAGATGACACAATTATCTTGTATATACAAGATGGGTTGTTAGACTATATTTTCATCACTCTGGGCGTAAAAAGGGCTAAAAAATGCAAAGCACAACACAAAATTATGAGTTAGAAGAAATCGACTTACTTTTAACTGATGCCAATATTGCCACTATGGATAGCAATATAAATGCCCCTTATGGCGCAATCGAAAATGCTGCTATAGCCATTAAAAATGGTAAAATTGCGTGGATTGGAGAGCAATCAACATTGCCTAGTTTTGATGTGTTTGCAACGCCGACATTGAGTGTAAAAGGACAGTGGTTAACGCCGGGCTTAGTAGATTGCCATACTCACTTAGTATTTGCAGGTTCAAGATCGCAAGAGTTTGAACAGCGTTTGCAAGGCGTAAGCTATGAGCAAATCGCAGCACAAGGCGGTGGCATAGCAAGCACGGTTAAAGCCACAAGAGCAGCCGACCGTGAACAATTGTTTGTTGATGCAAAAGATCGCTTAAATACGTTATTAAAAGAAGGTGTAACCACCGTTGAAATAAAGTCTGGCTATGGGCTAGATACTGAAAACGAGATAAAAATATTAGAAGTCGCTCGTTTATTAGGTCAACATCACCCTATTGATATTAAAACTACTTTTTTAGGGGCGCATGCTCTACCGCCTGAATACAAAGGCCGTGCTGATGAATATATTGATTTAGTGTGTACTGACATGCTTGATCAGGTAGTGGCTAATAATCTTGCTGATGCAGTCGATGTATTTTGTGAAAATGTTGGGTTTAGTTATTCGCAAACCAAACGTGTTTTCCAGGCGGCTAAAAAGCATAACCTCCCAGTAAAATGCCATGCTGAGCAGCTATCTAATCAACAGGGTGCTAAGCTGGTGGCGCAGTTTAATGGCCTTTCGGCGGATCATATTGAGCATCTAGATGAAGAGGGTGTAAAAGCCATGGCAGACGCTGGGACGGTAGCGGTGTTATTGCCAGGTGCATTTTATTTTTTAAGAGAAACTAAATTCCCACCTATTGAATTACTTAATCAATATAAAGTACCGATAGCTATTGCGAGTGATTTTAACCCAGGTACTTCACCGCTATGCTCAGTGCACTTGATGATGAACATGGCATGCACATTGTTTAGATTAACACCTGAGCAAGCATTAGCTGGTGTTACTCGAAATGCAGCTAAAGCACTAGGGTTAGACGACCGTGGTATTTTAAAGGTTGGCGCAAGAGCTGATATTGCGCATTGGCAAATAAGTCATCCATCACAATTAAGTTACCAATTTGGCGTAAATAAACTGTTAAATTTATGGATTTTGGGTAGAATTAATTAGTTTGTATTATTTTTACCCACATATAACTTGGTTTAAACTTTTTTAGCGAATACGGATGCCGTTAATTTGAACATACTAACCGACAGTAATTTCCCAATATTTTTTAGTGGTGCACTATTAATGGCGATGATCGCCACTTTATTTGCTGTTAAAAATACCAGTATTAAATTTAGTTATTTATGCACAGCTGCTGTTGGTTTAGCTATTTTAAGCAGCGGTGCGGCTTGGCTTGCTATTTTACTAGCCTTTGGGTTTTGTTTTCACTTATGGCAAGCATTTGAGCGAAATAATTGGAGCATGATAATTACCAGCTCAATGGCTGGTCTTTTATTTGTTGTTCTATTTTCAGCTCATTTATTATTGGAAGTTCCGCTATTTTGGGTTGTGTTAGCAATATTATTATTAGCTATTGTTGGCTTTTTAAATGATGAAAGTGCTGAAATAGAAGTCGTTATAGAGCCAGAACCTGAAGGTGATGCATTTATTGAAGAGTCTCCGCTTTCAGTTTTTGCAGATAGAAAACAGTTACGCCAAGGTTACTATACATGGTGCGACAACAAACAAATAAGCGCAGCGTTAATCGTTATTCGCCTTGAAGGCTTTGAGCAAGTTAACCAGCATATTGGACGCGACTTTGGCGATATACTGTTAGCGCAATCGGCTAATCGAATAAAAGAGCTACTTTCAAGTGACGAAATAGTGACTTTAACTGGACAAGAAAAGCTAGCCCACTTAGGGGGTCTTAACTTTGCATTTATTTGTAGTTTCGCGAATCAAAAACACTTACATGAATTAGTTATTGACCAAATACTGGGTGCAACGCTTAAGCCATTTAATGTTGCTAACTGCACTGTAGAAGTAAAAGCGAGAGCGAGTTATGTTGATTGTAATGAGCAAGATAACAACTTTGATAATTTAATATCGTACGCATATCTGGCACTCGATAGCCACCCAGATCGCAAGGTTGTGCCTTATCATCAACAAATGATGATTGAATTGCGAGAGCAACAAGCGCGACTAAAGGAATTAGCAAATATTGATTTTTCGAGCGAGTTAGAGCTTTATTTTCAGCCTATTATTTGTAACGAAAACGGTCAAATTGAGTTTTTAGAATTACTACTGCGTTGGCAGCACCCTAAGCAAGGGATTTTATCCGCTAACAGGTTTATCGACGACATTAGAATTGCAGGGCTTGGTTATCCACTCGCTAAATTTGTAATAGAGAGAGCTGCTGAGCTTGCAATGGCGCTTAGAATAGAAGGTATTTCTATACCGCTTAGCATTAACGTTTTTGGTCCTGAAATGCTTAACGAAGAGTTTATTGAATTTGTTGATGTTGTTTTAAGTGAGCATCACTTGGAAGCTGGCGATTTAATTGTTGAATGCCCTTTGCATATTTTTGCGGGACTAGATGATAAAGGCAGAGGCATGATCGCAAGGCTTAATAACATAGGCTTAAAAGTATGTGTTGATGGACTTGGTGATAACCCGGTACTGCTTTCTAAGTTACCAAGCTTAGCGGTAGAGTATATTAAGGTTTCACCTTCACTCACTGCTGACTTTAGTAATCAAAACAATATACGCAGTTTAGTTAGCGGAATGGTTGAAATGCATAACCAACAAAAAACAAAAGTGATTTTTGAAGGGGTAGAAACACTTGAGCAACTTAAGTTTGTAAAAAGCTTAAAAGGTTATGCTGCCCAAGGTTATTACTTTGGTCACCCGCTAAGTAGTATTGGTTTAATGAGCTGGCTAAAAGAGTGGCGATTAGTTCAACAGCGCTAAGTGTTTTCTTTGGCTTGTAGATAGCTATTCACAAGTGCACTGATCACTTGTCCTACATGGGCAGCACCGGCCTCAACTCCGTTAGGGTGCTGGCTAGGCGCTGCTTCACATAAATGTAAGTACTTAGAGTCGCGATGGTTTGCTGCTAAATGCACAAAGTGCTCAGTGTCATTCACACTAAATCCGCAACATGTGTACGCACTCACCGGCATGTAAGTAATACTATCTAAATCAACTTCAATACCCAGTGGTAAATCGTTAAAATTACTTAATGCGTTTTCAATTGCCTGTGTGAGTGTAATTTTTCGCTTAACTTGTATTGATTGATAGCTATCAAACGTAAAGTTAGCTTCACTCATTGCATCTATAATTGCTTGATTGTTTTTTATCTCATGTAAGCCAATAACGTGGTAATTACTTAGATGTTGCTCGTTATAAGCGTAGCGAAAGCCATTGCCGCTATGGCGACCTTCACATTCTCTAAAGTCGGCATGAGGGTCAAAGTTGATAGCATTAATAGGTGTATTTTTTGACTTACTCAGGGCACGGATAATTCCCAAGCAATTATTATGACCTCCGCCAATAACGATTGGCTCAAGCCCCGCTTTAAAAATAAGGCTCAATACCGACTCTACGCGTTCATCAAGCTGTTGGCATAAATCTCGTAATTGAGTTAACTGCTGGCCTTGCTGATTATTAAGCTGGTTGCTTTGCGCCATTAAATCATCAGTATTAACTTCACCCAATAAAAGCACTTTTTGAGTGGCAATAAATTGATTGTGAGGTTGGTTTAAAAAGCGTTTTAAAAAAGCCGGCCATGCTTCGTTTGCACCGCCATTTCCTAAGTTTGCTTTTGGGCCGATATCTTCGCAAATACCCAGAAGTACATAGCGGATACCAAATTGAGCAGCGTCAATAAGTGCTTGTTGCAGGTTTACTTGGGTGTCGAGCAAGGCCATTGATTGCCATGCTTTTTTCTCATTTGCGCGGGTAGAGCAAAGTGTTCTAACCGCGCTTTCATCATATACTTTTAAATGGGAAGTCACGTTATACTTCTACAACTTCCAACTCTAATTCTTCTGCAGATAAAACAATGCCTGTGCTATCAGCATAAATAAAGTCGTCATCAAAAAATGATACCCCAGCAAAGTTAACGCCTATAGCATCTTCACCAGCACCTTCGCTGTCGGCTGCAACAGGGATTGAAGCAATTGCTTGAATGCCTAAATCAAGCTCTTCAAGCTCATCAACGTGGCGTACTGCGCCGTAAACAACAATACCATTCCAGTTGTTTTCAAGTGCTAGCTCAGCCAGTTCAACGTCGATTAGTGCGCGACGAGTTGAGCCGCCACCATCAATAAGAAGTACTAGGTCTGTACCATCTTGAGAAAGTAATTCGCGGATGAGTTCATTATTTTCAAAACATTTAACCGTTTTAATGCGGCCACCAAAGCTGTGTCGACCACCAAAGTTGATGAACATAGGCTCTAGCACGTCAACCACGTCAGCAAAGTGGTCGCATAAATCAGAAGTGCTGTAATCCATTATTTTATCCTCAAAAGGTACATTAATTTATATCTCAGTATACCCTCCTTATAAGCAATAACAACGACTTAATCGCAGTAAATTTAGGCAAAACAAGCGCTAAATCATTAATCGCAATAATAGTGTATTAAAAGCGTCACTCAATTGTTATTTACAACACATAAGCTAAATCGGTGTTCATATGTTATGCGATGAGGGATGGTGATGAATAATAATATGCTTAAAAAGGTAACTCAGATAGATGAGCAATTATTTTTAACTTTGTTTAATTGCAATTCACCGAGGTGGTTTAAAACAATGGCCTTTGGTTTGTCTAAAAGCGGTGATGGTGGGCTTTATATATTAATATGCTTAGCAGTGTGGTGGCTTAGTAATAATGAACAGCACCAATTATTGCCTGTCACTATATTAATTGGTTTTGCTATAGAAAGACCTATTTACCTACTAGCTAAAAATAGATTTGCTCGGATCCGTCCATGCGACTGCTTAGTAACAAATGCCTATATAGTACCAAGCGATAAATTTAGTTTACCATCGGGTCACAGTGCTGCAGCCTTTTTAGTGGCAATTATATTAAGCCATTTTTTCCCAGAATATGCATTACTACTATTTAGTTGGGCTACCGGCGTTGCTATGTCTCGTGTGGTATTGGGTGTGCACTTTCCTGCTGATATTATAATAGGCGCAACGATTGGTAGTTTTTGTGGTTTATTTGCGTTAGCACTCGTGGTGCCTGCATGAAAATATTGTATGGAGTACAAGGTACCGGTAATGGTCATATAACGCGCGCTCGGGTTATGGCAAGCTGCTTTAATAAGCTCGGTATTGATGTTGATTATGTGTTTTCAGGGCGCGCAAATAAAGATTACTTTGATATGCACGAATTCTCAGATTATAAAGCGTATCGTGGTTTGTCGTTTAGCACTGAAAATGGGCAAGTTAAAAATTTAAAAACACTTAAAAACATGCGAATTTGTAAGTTGGTGAGTGATATAAAATCGCTTGAGATAAAACAGTACGATTTTGTACTTAACGACTTTGAGCCTGTGACAGCATGGGCTGCAAAACGGGCAGGTATACCCGTTATTGGCATTAGTCACCAAGCAGCATTTTTGTCAGATAACGTACCTATGTTTGGTCGTGGCGTACTGAGAAAATCACTTATCAAGCATTATGCACCAGCGACTACCTACTTAGGCGTGCACTGGCAACCATTTGCAAATAATATAATACCGCCTTTTATTGCTCATCATAATCACGACAACCCTGTAGCAGTAATGAACAAGGTATTGGTATATTTACCTTTCGAAAACTTAGATAGCGTTGTTGATTATTTAAAAGACTTTCCCGAAAAAGAATTTTATTGCTATCACCCAAATGCCAGCAATCAGTCTTTTGGACATATACATTTACGAGCCCCTTCACGTTCTGGCTTTTTAAACGACTTAGCAAACACAAGTGGCGTTATTGGTAATGCGGGATTTGAGCTTGCCAGTGAAGCGCTTAAGTTAGGTAAAAAGTTACTATTAAAGCCTTTAGATGGTCAGTTTGAGCAAGCAGCAAATGCACAAACTTTATTTGCCATGGGCATGGCGCATGTTATGAACTATTTAAACCCACAAGCCCTTGATGATTGGAATAGCGCGCCGCAAAACAAGCAAATAAATTACCCCAGCGATCCCGCGCCTTTAATTGATTGGTTGGTTAAACAACAATGGAATAACACACAATCGTTACATAAAGGTTTGTGGGATAGTGTCGCCTTATAGCCATCACATTTAAACTGTTTAGAATTACCAATAATAAAAAGTTAAATTAATTAGTCGCTGTTGATCTATTAGCTATAATACAAATGCATATTTAAAAAAGGCGTTAGCGATGAATTTTTTACAAAACTTAACAATTAAACGACGTTTACAACTAAACGCAGTCGTTGTTGGTTTAGCAATGGTGGTCCTTTTATGCGTGATTATTTTTGAATCACGTACAACCTTGAGCTTAAACAAGACTATTCAATTAGCAGAAGAGCTCAACGTACATGCATTAGCATTGCGTAAACATGAAAAAAACTTTTTGTTTTATAAACAAGAAGACGCGTTAACTGCATTTGAAACGGATTTTGAGCAGTTAAGTGATAAAGTAAAAAAGTTACAACAGTTAATGGCTAACCAAAGTATCGCACAGGAGCAGGTCCAGCGCTTTGAGCAACTAATAAATAGCTATAATAATGATTTTGAAACTGTTGTTAAGCTTCAAAAAGAGATTGGTTTAACCCCGACCGACGGGTTATATGGCAAGCTTAGAAGCTCGGTTCATGAAGTTGAGCAACTATTAAAAGAGCAGCAAAATTACCAGCTGCTGTCGTCAATGCTGCAACTAAGACGCTCAGAAAAAGATTTCATGCTGAGATTTGATATTAAGTACCTAGGGCGTTTTAATGAGGGAATTAATACATTTAAGCAGCAGGTAGCTGCAGCACAGCTGCCAAGCGACTATAAAGCACAAATTAATCCTTTGATTGATATATACCAAAGCGAATTTCAAACACTTGTGCAGGCGCAAACTAAGCTAGGGCTAGATCTTGAGTCAGGCGCACTTGGAGTAATGCGTGACAGTGTAGATAAAAGCGACGCCATTGTTTCTAAAATCGTTAAAGACACTAAGTTACAAGTAGAGCAAAGTGTAGAGCAGGCTCAATTTTTAGCTATTTTGGTATTTGTGATTGCAGGTGTGATTGTATTAGCACTCGTTTATTTTACAAGCCACTCCATTATTGTACCTATTGAGCGGGTTTATCACACCATTAACGATATTCGTCGTAATAATGATTTGAGCGTGATGATAGAGCAAACTGGTAAAGACGAAATTACCACCATGACGGTCGACTTTAATAGCTTAATAGGCGATTTTAAGAACTTAATTAACGAAGTTAATGGTGCTTTAAACACGCTTAATGTAGCAACAGAGCATTTATCACAAAGTACCGCAGCAACAAGCTCTGGTATGCAAGAGCAACTACATGAAGCCGACATGGTTGCAACGGCAGCCACCGAAATGCAGGCGACGATTCAGGATATTTCACATAATACTGAGGCGGCTGCGAAAAAAGCAGAGTCAACAAATTTAAGTGCACAACAAGGGCGTAGTGAAGTAGATTCTACCGTTAAGCACATTAGGGCCCTATCTGATTCGCTGGGGAATGCATCAAATGTAGTGTCGCAACTTGAAAAAGATGGTGAAACAATTGGTTCAGTGCTTGATGTAATTCGAGGGATTGCAGATCAAACAAATTTACTTGCACTTAATGCGGCAATAGAAGCGGCCCGTGCTGGTGAGTAT
Source organism: Pseudoalteromonas sp. SG43-4 (assembly GCF_014164325.1). Lineage (NCBI taxonomy): Bacteria > Pseudomonadati > Pseudomonadota > Gammaproteobacteria > Alteromonadales > Pseudoalteromonadaceae > Pseudoalteromonas > Pseudoalteromonas sp. SG43-4. Next base: position 65,576 of record NZ_JACJFB010000002.1, read on the forward strand.
GGTCGTGGTTTTGCTGTTGTTGCAGATGAGGTTCGTTCATTAGCAAAGCGTACTCAAGAGTCTACAAGTGAGATTGAAGGTATTATAAGTACCTTACAGCAGCGTACTCAAGAAGTGGTGAGTATTATGCACAAATGTCGCTCTCAAGGTGATGAAAGTGCCTCGCAAGCAATTAAAGCAGGTGAGCTATTAGGCGCAATTACTGAAGATGTACAAACAATAATGGAAATGAGCTCTCAAATAGCGGTTGCTATTGATGAGCAAAGCCAAGTGGCATCAGAGGTTAATAAAAATGTAGTAAGAATTCGCGATATTGCACAAGACGCAACTGAACATGCCGCTAACAATGCGCAAACAAGTGAAGAGGTCTCTGAGCAGGCTCGCGTTCTGTTCACTGCAATTGATAAATTTAAGGTTTAATAACGCTTAATAGAACGGGCCTATAAAGTTTAAGGAACAAATTTTATAGGCACGCTATCTTTACTTTTTTCGTGTTCAGTTACCCGCGCTAAATATTCACTCCACAATATATCTTGTTGCTGTTGTAGTTTTTCAAAGTAGCGCCAGCTAAATAGTCCGCTGTTATGGCCATCGTCAAAATCTAAACGAAGTGCGTAATGCCCAACAGGTACAATACTTTTTATTCCTACAGCTTGCTTATTAAGTACTAGCTTCATTGGGCCAGAGCCATGGCCCTGCACTTCAGCTGAAGGGGAGTGTACACGTAAAAACTCACAGCCAAATACAGCTTTACTGTCATCATCAAAGTAAACATCTAGATTTTTACTTACACTGTGGTAATGCACTTTTGTTACGTGTTTCATTTAATATATCCCATTAAAAAAGCCCCCAATCTGGAGGCTTTTAGTATAACGTTTATATTCGTTTTATAGAATAAAGCGGCTTAAGTCTTCATCTTCAACAAGTGCACCTAAGTGTTTTTCAACGTAAGCGGCGTCGATTACTAATGACGAGCCTGCTTTTTCAGAAGCATCGTATGAAATTTCTTCCATCAATCTTTCCATTACAGTGTGTAGACGACGAGCACCGATGTTTTCGGTTTTCTCGTTAACTTGCCAAGCTGCTTTGGCAATACGCTCAATTGCATCGTCGCTAAACTCAATCGATACCTGCTCAGTTTTAAGCAGCTCTCGTTGTTGCTCGGTAAGCGATGCATGAGGCTCTGTAAGGATGCGTTTAAAGTCATCTGCAGTAAGTGCTTCAAGTTCTACTCGAATCGGTAAGCGGCCCTGTAGCTCTGGGATCATATCTGATGGCTTTGCCATCTGAAACGCACCAGAGGCAATAAACAGCATATGGTCTGTTTTAACCATTCCGTGCTTAGTATTTACAGTTGAACCTTCAATTAGCGGTAGTAAGTCGCGCTGAACACCTTCTCGGCTCACATCTGGACCTGAAGAATCGCCGCGCTTACAAATTTTGTCTATTTCATCAATAAACACAATACCGTTTTGCTCTACTGCAAAAATAGCTTGCTCTTTTAGCTCTTCAGGATTTACTAATTTAGCGGCTTCTTCTTCCGTTAATAGTTTGAAGGCTTCTTTGATTTTTAGTTTACGCTTAGTGCGCTTATCGCCGCCCATGTTTTGAAACATGCTTTGTAGCTGGTTGGTCATATCTTCCATACCAGGAGGCGCCATAATTTCTACGTTTGGTTGTGCTTGTGCTAAATCGATTTCAATTTCTTTATCATCTAGCTGACCTTCACGTAGCTTTTTACGGAACGTTTGGCGAGTTGATGAGTTATCATCACGCTGCGTTTCGCCGTATTGATCTTTCGCTGGTGGTAAAAGGGCATCTAAAATGCGCTCTTCTGCTGCTTCTTCGGCGCGATGTTTAAATTTCTTAGTCTGCTGTTCGCGAGTCATTTTAATTGATACATCGACTAAATCGCGGATGATAGTCTCAACTTCTTTACCAACATAGCCAACTTCAGTGAACTTAGTCGCTTCTACTTTAATAAAGGGTGCGTTAGCAAGTTTTGCTAATCGGCGGGCAATTTCTGTTTTACCTACACCGGTTGGACCAATCATTAAAATGTTTTTTGGTGTTACTTCGCTGCGTAAATCTTCTTTGAGTTGCATGCGGCGCCAGCGGTTACGAAGTGCGATAGCCACTGCTTTTTTTGCTTTAGCCTGACCTATAATGTGCTGATCTAGCTCGTGAACAATTTCTCTTGGGGTCATATCAGACATGATAGTTCCTATTATAATTCTTCGATTGTTTGGAAGTTATTAGTAAATACGCAGATGTTGCCTGCAATAGTTAAGCTTTTCTCTACTATTTCACGAGCGCTTAAATCTGTATTTTCTAAAAGGGCGGTTGCAGCTGATTGTGCAAAGTTACCACCACTGCCAATTGCAATTAGGTCGTTTTCAGGTTGAACCACATCGCCATTACCGGTAATAATTAAAGAGGCTGTTTCGTCTGCAACAGCGAGCAGAGCTTCGAGTTTTCGAAGTGCACGGTCGCTGCGCCAATCTTTAGCCATTTCTACTGCGGCTTTAGTCAGGTTTCCTTGGTGCATTTCTAATTTGCTTTCAAAGCGTTCGAAAAGAGTGAAGGCATCAGCAGTACCGCCGGCAAAACCAGCGATTACTTTGCCATTATAAAGACGTCGAACTTTACGGGCGTTGCCCTTCATTACGGTATTACCAAGAGACACTTGGCCATCGCCGCCAATTACAACCTTGTCGCCACGGCGTACACTTACGATAGTAGTCATGTTATTCCTCATCATCGAGCTGCAGAGGCAACTCGTAAAAAACGATTATGAAGAGGTTATATGGGTGAATGGTTTATTTTCAAGTCCAGCCCCAAATTCCGCAGCCGACTATTTTTACACGTTTAAGTTTGTTTTTATCACTTTCGGCTTGGCGTTTGGTTTTATATGGGCCTAAGCGCACTTTATACCAAGTACCATTGCTGCCTTCAGCCTGTTTTATTTCAGAAATGAGGCCTGCAAATGCTATTTTAGCTTTTAGCGATTCCGCTTGTGCGTGGGTTTTAAACGAACCACACTGCATAACGTAAGGACCTTTTTGCTCAAGTTCTTTCACTTCAACTTGAATCTCGTGGTTTCTAATTTCTTTAATAAACTCTGGTGTGCGTGGAATAACCACTTCTACTTTTGCGGGCGCAGTGGGGTTTGCTTGTTTTTCGACAAGTTTTGGATCTGCATTACTTTTTATAAACCATAATGTATAAGCAAAACCACCGACGAGTAAGATGGCTATGACAGCTAAAAGAATAGGAAATGGTTTTTTAGCGGGTGCGTTTTTTTTACTGTTTCTGCCTGCAGGCTTTTTGTTAATGTAATCGTGCTGTGCCATGGTGTTATTTTGGCCTTAACCTAAATCATGTCTATAGGGTCTACGTCTAAGCTCCAGCGTACTTTTTGTGCAAGTTTACTTGAACTTAAATAATCAACCATTTGCGCAAGGTACTGATGTAATATGCGGCGATCTTGCGCTTGAATATGTAATTGAAAACGATACATACCTGCGACTTTTTCAAGTGGAGCAGGGATCGGACCGAGCAATTGTATACCAGATACCCCATTCACAGGAACCAAATCCGTCAAAAAATCGACGACTAGCTTAATGCTGTGTCCTTGTGCACGGACAATAGCCATATTTGTAATGGGTGGTAAGTCTGCATCATCGCGTTCACTCAGTGCAAAGCGAGCAAAGTCTTGGTAACCATTATTAACTAAGTCTTGTAAAAGTGGGTGTTCTGGAAAGTGTGTTTGTAATAATACTTGGCCAGGTTCCCCTGAACGCCCAGCTCGCCCCGCGACCTGAGTAACTAACTGTGCTAAATGCTCTGTCGCCCTAAAGTCGCATGAGTATAAACCGCTATCTACGTCTAAAATTATAACAAGGCTTACATCTGCAAAGTGATGGCCTTTGGCAAGCATTTGTGTGCCAACTAAAATGCGTGCACCGCCTAGGTTTATTTCATCTAGTGCTTTTTCAAGGCTGCCTTTACGGCGAGTTGAATCGCGGTCTATGCGAGTAACGGGTGTATCTGGAAACTCGGTCGATAAAAACTCTTCAATTTGCTCTGTACCTTTGCCATTTGGAAATATTTGCGTACTTCCACAATCAGGACATTGGTGAGGAACAGGGTATTGATCGCCACAGTGATGACAAATCATTTGCCCAATCGCTTTATGAAATGTGGCGCTGGTACTGCAGCGTTTACATTCACTTAGCCAGCCACATTCATGGCAAATAAGAGTGGGTGAAAAACCTCGGCGATTTAAAAAAACCATAACCTGTTTACCGCGATTTAAGTGTTGGCGCATAGTTGCAAGGCTTGCATGTGCAATACCTGCTTGGTCGGGTTGGCCTTTCATATCGAGTAACTTAAATTGGTTATCTGTCGCAGTTTGCGCGCGCTCGGTTAAACTTAGTAGCTGATATTTGTTATTAATTGCTTTGTGAAGTGTTTCAAGTGCGGGTGTAGCACTGCCTAATATAAGTGGTATTTTATGCTGAAAAGCTCTGTATGCGGCCAAATCACGAGCATGGTAACGAAGGGTATCTTGTTGCTTAAATGATGAATCGTGCTCTTCATCGACAACTATCATACCGAGTTTTAAAAATGGCAGAAAAATACTCGAACGTGTGCCTATAACTATTGCACAACTGCCTTTTTCGCAAAAACGCCATGTTTGCAATCGCTCGTTGTCGGTAAGGGCTGAATGCCAAAGCATAATGGGTGTATCAGGAAAGCGGCGACGAAAACGGTTTACAGTTTGTGGCGTTAAGCCTATTTCTGGCACTAATACTAATGCTTGCTCACCACGTTTGAGTACTTCTTCTAGGCACTGTAAATACACTTCTGTTTTACCACTGCCAGTTACGCCTTCTAATAAAAAGCTGCTAAATCCACTACTTTGATTTATTGCCGTACAGGCAACCGCTTGTTCTTTATTAAGTACTGGTTTATTACCGACAGTTGGAGCAACACTTTGCCATTGGTTATCGTGCTCAATAGTTTGTGTTATGAGTTCTTTATCTATTAGGCTATCGATTGTTTTTTTACTAAAGCCAAGAGCTTTTAATTCGGTTAACGATGATTTCCCCGATTGCGATAACTGCTTTAATAAATTGAGCTGTGTTTTAGCTTTTAATGACGGTACTTTTGCACCTTTTTCTGTCAGGGCAACCATATTAATACTGGTTTTATCTGGCGATTCACCTTGGCGAAGTACACTCGGTAGCGCTATGTGAATAGTTTCGCCTAAGGGGTAGCAATAATAGCGGGCAGTAAAGCTAAGGAGTTCTAAATGTTGGGCACTTAAAATAGGGATGTCGTCTATTACCTCTATAATATTCTTAATTTTATCTAAAGGGACGTCGGTACTGTTTTTAATACCCAGAACAACAGCTACTTTTTTTTGATTACCAAAAGGTACTAAAACCCGCATGCCCGGTAGTATGGGTGTTGATAAGCCACTGAGCTGCTCTTCTATTTTATAATCAAAGGTGCGTGGAAGCGGGACTTTAATAGCAACTTCAACAAAACTCATAACAACTCAACCCGTAAAATTAATGCTGTAATGTACTAAAAATACCGCTAAAAACCTACTAGCAATAGTACTTGAGAAAGAGATTGTTCACTTTTTTAGCGAAAAGATAAATAAATACTTGTGCAGGGGAAGGTTGTTGGATAAAATCCGCCACCAACAAATTTGTTTTAACGACGTATGGTGCCAGACTTCGGGTTTGGAGAGCGATGCGGCCTTAACTAGAGGTTCCTATGAAAGAAGGTATTCACCCTAAGTACGAAGTAATTTCTGCAACATGTTCATGCGGAAACAAATTCGAAACTAGCTCAACTCTTTGTAAAGACATTCACTTAGACGTATGTTCTGCGTGTCACCCGTTTTACACTGGTAAGCAAAAGATTTTAGACACTGGCGGCCGTGTTGATCGCTTCAACAAGCGCTTCGGTGCACTTAGCAGCAAGAAGTAATTATTGCTGTTTAGTTAAAAAAAGCACCTTAGGGTGCTTTTTTTGTGTCTAAAATTTACCACTTCTTATCTTATTTAGCTTGCTCGAGCTACATCACACCTTGCATAACTATTTCCTATTCTTATTCTGAGTATGCATAAACCTTTGCAGACAAATTGATAGATATTCTCTATATTTTAAATAGTACAAATTTTAACTAGGTTGATAAAAGTAGCTAACGTGGGCTTATCTGTTTTTAAAGTAGTGTAGTAGGCTGTTATTTTAAGTTTATGATGATGCGTTAAACATACATTTTTTTAATATTTTAATAGACATAAACGCACCTCAAAACTTACTTTTTTGGTGAATTTTTATTTATCAAATGTTTATATAATCCTGCAAAGTTACTGAAAAACCTCTTAAAATTAAAGGATATAGCATATAACAGGATAGACCTGATATTGCTTGGAATTTAAAAATAATAAGGGTATCGTACCCCAAGACTCCACCTCTCACTTTAACTTAAATTGCAGGATACCATCGCGTTATGTCTGACTTTCGTGAACAAGCACTACATTATCACTCACATCCCGTACCTGGTAAAATTAGCATTGAGCTAACAAAACCAGCTGAAACAGTTCAAGACTTAGCCCTAGCTTATAGCCCAGGTGTCGCTGAGCCTGTACGTGAAATTGCCGCAGATCCTGCAAATGCATATAAATATACCGGTAAGGGTAACATGGTTGCGGTTATCACTAATGGTACTGCAATTTTGGGCTTGGGTAATTTAGGTCCTTTAGCGTCTAAACCAGTAATGGAAGGCAAGGCGTTATTGTTTAAACGTTTTGCAGGGCTTGATTCTATTGATATTGAAGTAAAGCACAAAACAACAGAAGACTTTATTAACACGGTTGCCAATATTGCTGACACATTCGGTGGTATTAACCTTGAAGATATTAAAGCACCAGAGTGTTTTGAAATTGAAAAAGCATTAATAGAGCGTTGTAGCATTCCTGTTTTTCATGACGACCAACACGGCACCGCCATTGTTACGGCTGCCGGCATGTTAAATGCACTAGAAGTACAAGGTAAATCAATTGAAGATGCAATAATTGTATGTTTAGGTGCAGGCGCTGCTGCAGTTGCGTGTATGGAACTGTTAATTAAGTGTGGTGCACTGCGTGAACACATTTATATGCTTGACCGCAAAGGTGTTATTCATACTCGTCGCGATGATTTAAATGAATATAAACAGCTTTTTGCTAACAATACCGATAAACGCACATTGCAAGATGTAATTGCAGATGCTGATGTGTTTGTTGGTGTTTCGGGTCCTAACTTGTTAGCTGCCGAAGATTTAAAACTAATGGCAGAAAAGCCGGTCGTGTTTGCATGTTCAAACCCAGATCCAGAGATCGATCCTGCACTTGCACACGGCGCACGCAATGATTTAATTATGGCAACAGGGCGCTCTGATTACCCTAACCAAGTAAATAATGTTTTATGTTTTCCGTTTATTTTCCGTGGTGCACTTGATGTACGTGCAAGCGCGATTAACGATGAAATGAAAATTGCTGCAGTTGAGGCTATTCGTAGTATTGCCAAAGAGCCTGTACCTGCAGAAGTTTTAAAAGCCGCAGGCGTAGATAAGCTAGAGTTTGGTGCGCAGTATATTATTCCAAAACCAATGGATCCGCGTTTACTACCGCGTATAGCTAAAGCTGTAGCACTTGCTGCGGTAGAGTCGGGTGTTGCGCAAATTGACTTGCCTGAAAACTATATGGCGTAATATATAACGCTTAAACAAAAAAACCTCAGCAATGCTGAGGTTTTTTGATTAAAAAGGTAATGATTTATTCTTCGTTTAAAATAGGCACTTCTAAACCCATTTCTTGCATTATCTTTTTAACTTCTTCTGGTACTTTTTCTGCGTTGTCTTTACGTAGGTCATCGTCATTTGGTAAAGGTTGACCAGTAAATGCATGCAAAAACGCCTCACATAGCAATTCACTATTTGTTGCATGGCGAAGGTTGTTGATTTGACGACGCGTACGCTCATCCGTTAAAACTTTTAATACATTTAGTGGGATCGAAACGGTGATCTTTTTAACTTGCTCTGATTTTTTCCCGTGTTCTGCGTATGGGTGAATATACTCACCATTCCATTTAGCCATAAGATGTATCGTTGCCTCAGATTATTAATTTCTCACACGGTATAAAAAGCGTGTAAATATGCGTGAAATTCTATCGATTTAAAAAAGATAGTCAAATAATAGATACCGATCTATCTTAATAAGCCTATTTGGGATGTAAAAATAAGCTCACTTTTGTGAGCTAAAATGTGATACTAGCAAACGCCTTACCTAACTTTAGCCATCTAGAGCTTTAAAATCCTTTGACTTATTAAAACGGATAACTTACTCTTTTAGACGTCTAAACATCCAAATTAATCAGGTGACGAATATGAGCGAAAAAAACAAAGCGACCATTGCTGTACGTAACGGCGTTGATGCTGATAAACATCATGGTGCAGTGGTGCCGCCAATTTATTTATCAACGACTTATTCGTTTGCCGACTTTGATACTAAGCGTGAGTATGATTATGGCCGCAGTGGTAACCCTAATCGTGATATTTTAGCAGAGACGCTTGCTAAGCTTGAAGGTGGCGCTCGTGGCATAATTACGGCCACTGGTATGGCTGCCGTGCATTTAGCTACTCAGCTACTTAACAGTGACGACACGTTAGTAATTCCACATGATTGTTATGGTGGAAGCTATCGTTTATTTACATCGTTACAAAAACGCGGACTATTGAAGCTTGAAGTATTAGATTTAACAAAAGAAGAAAGCCTTCAACAAATTTTAGCAATTAAACCTAAGCTTATTTGGATAGAGACTCCAAGTAACCCAGTACTTCGTTTAACCGATATTAAAGCGGTTACCGATGTTGCTAAGCAATGCGGTGCATTGGTTGCCGCAGATAACACGTTTTTGTCTCCTGCCTTACAAAACCCTATTAAGTTTGGTGTAGATATTGTGGTGCATTCAACTACTAAATATATTAACGGGCACTCAGATGTAGTGGGCGGCGCTGTTATTGCTGCAACACAAGAGCTTGGTGATGAGCTTGCTTGGTGGGCAAATAATATTGGTATTACGGGCGCCCCTTTTGATAGTTATTTAACGCTTCGTGGTCTACGTACTTTAAATGTGCGCTTAAGGCAGCACCAAGAAAATGCGCTAGCAATAGCTGAGTACCTTGAAAGTTCCAATTTTGTAAGCCAAGTTTACTATCCTGGACTTGAGTCGCATCCTCAACATGAACTTGCTAAAGCACAACAACTTGGCTTTGGTGGCATGGTTAGTTTTGATATTAAAGGCGATATAAACGACGCGGCAGCATTTTTAACTAGCCTTAAAACGTTTAGTTTAGCTGAGTCACTAGGTGGCGTAGAGAGCTTAATTTGTCACCCTGCAACTATGACGCACGCAGGTATGGAGGCAAAGGCACGTTTAGAAGCGGGTGTGGGCGATACGCTTATTCGTATTTCGGTTGGTATTGAAGATATACACGATTTAATAGCTGACTTTGAACGAGTATTTGAACTTGTAAAACCAGGGCAAAATAAAAATGTTGGCCGTGTAGGCAAAGGTGCTGGCACTTCTGGTGGAAACGTTAAATTAAGTGCAGCCCGTCCAGCGCTTTGGTAATTAATACCAATCCGCAATAATACCTAATCAATTTGAGGGATTAAACCGCACGATAACATCGTTAAAAATTCCTAATATAGAACAACTAAATAACGAAATTTTTGCCTTGTTATCGATACGGTTTTCTTACCTCAAAATAGACAACTTAATTAAGCGAATTGGTATAAATATGGTCAATTGTGTACATAAATTTGGTGGTTCAAGCTTAAGCTCTAGTGAGCGCTATCAAAGCGTAGCTAAAATAATTATTGGGCATACTCAGCCGGGCGACTGTGTTGTGGTGTCTGCTGCAGGTAAAACTACAGATACACTTGTGTCGTTGTGGCAAAGTTATCAGCTGCAAGACACGCAAGCTGTCGCTGATATTTTACTGCAGTTAAATAACCATCAAAGCGATTTAATTGAGCAGTTATTACAAGCTGATTTAAAGCGCTGCGCACTTAGAACACTAAATACCGAGCTTAGTAATATTGCAGAACTTGCTCAAGCTGAGCAGCTAAAAGAGGCTGCGTTACTTGCGCACGGGGAACTGTGGTCAGCACGTTTACTCGCTACTTATTTACAGCAGCTAAATATTGAGGCGTGTGCTCAAGATGCCCGTAGTCTTTTTACCTTAAACGATGGTGAATTAATGCATGCGCAAAATGCGCAGCAATGTCGACAGTCAATTTTACCTAATAAGATAAATGTTGTTACTGGGTTTATTGCCGCCGATACGAAAGGTGAGACCGTAACACTTGGACGCAACGGTAGCGATTATAGTGCAACACTACTTGCAAATTACTGTGATGCTAAGCAGGTATGTATTTGGACCGATACACAGGGTGTGTTTAGCACTGATCCTCGAAAGGTAAAAAAGGCGATTAAGTACGGCAAAATTTGTCGCGGACAAGCTAATTTATTAGCTCGTTTGGGTAACCCTGTATTACATGCAAAAACACTATCGCCACTTAAAAACAGCGATATTAAGCTAGCTGTTCGTAGTAGTTTTGATGTGCAAGCAAGCCCAACAGATATAGTAAAAGAAGGTTCAGCAAAGAAAAAGCGTTTTATAACCACGCTGCAAAATGTTGATTTGTTAATGGTTGAAGGATTAAGTGAAGGTGAGGTCGCAAGCGTTAGTCAGCTTATTCAGCATAGCCTTCATCATTTTAACCATAATGGTGAAGTGTATTTAGTAGTACCGGCTGCACAAACATATCAAGTTATTAATTACTTTGCTGGTAGAGCTAATATTAGTGAGTCAAATTTAAATGGCTGTGCAATTGTTGCCCCTGAGCAAGACGTTAGCGTATTAAAACTGCAAGCTTTAGAAGTATTAGCTGAGCAGACTATAAAACCGCGTTTTGTGCATCAAGATAATGGTTATGCTTTATTACTAACAGACCAATTTATAGATAGCGATATACAAAGCGCCTTACACGATAAGCTAATCAATAAAGGCCAAGAAATAGCCGTTATAGTTGCGGGCCTTGGCAATGTAGGCGATGCTTTTATTGAGCAGTTATCGGCACAATTTGAGCGTTTATCAGACGACTTTAGTATTAAATTGGTAGCGCTGGTTCGCTCTAAACATATGTTATTTAATGCAAGTGGCATAAATATATCGCAATGGAAAACTCAATGGCAGCATGAGGCGAATAGCTATGAAGCTGCGGATTTACTTAATGCGATAAGCGAGCTTGACTACGAACATAAAGTTTTAATTGATATTACTGCAAGTGAGCAGTTTAGCTTTTTATATACAGATTTTGTAGACCGAGATTGTCATTTAATTAGTGCTAACAAATATGCAGGTACAGCACCTACTTCTTGGTATAAAGCACTTCGTAGTAACCTTGGCGAACGTAATTTACATTGGCGATATAATACAAGTGTAGGTGCAGGCTTGCCTATCAATTTTGCTTTGGCTGATTTGCAAAATAGTGGTGATAAAATTACGCGTATTGAAGGCGTGTTCTCGGGTACACTTTCGTGGTTATGTAGTAAGTATGATGGTACCACTGCTTTTTCTGAGTTGGTATTAGAAGCTCAGAAAATGGGGTTCACAGAGCCTGACCCTCGCGAGGATTTATCTGGACGAGATATGCAGCGTAAGTTACTTATTTTAGCCCGAGAGTTAGGTATAGAGCTTGAGCTTGATGATATTAGCTTATCGGCATTAATGCCCGGCGATCTTGCGCTAGGAAGCTGGGAAGACTTTCTAAACAATAAAGCCCAGCTAGATGCGTTCATTGAAGAGCATACTGATACAGCAAAAGCTAATAACTCAGTACTGAGATACACAGGCCTATTAGATATAACAAAAACTGAAGTTATCGCTAAAGTAGGAATTACGTATGTGACCAATGGAGATGTGTTAGCAAACCTTACACCTGGCGATAATATTTTTGTAATTAATAGCAAATGGTATAGTGATAACGCGCTTGTGATTCAGGGGCCTGGGGCTGGGAAAGAAGTAACCGCTGCGGGTGTACACTCTGACTTATATTGGCTTGTTCAAAACTTAAAATAAGCCATTATTTAAATTAAAACGGCAGCTTAAATAAGCTGCCGTTTTTTGTATTACAGAGATATTATTAAAATAGCTCTTCTTCGGTTTTTGTGTCTTCTTCAAATATATCGTTTGGCTGAGATAGCACATACTTTGTCGGTGCAGTGCCTTTTTCGAAGTATTCAAAGCGGCTGGTGTAGTCATTTTTGTGGCTTAGCAAACCAGTGGCTAAATCAATACGAATCGAAACAAGCCCCTCAGGTGGCTCAATTGGCGCTTCAGGTGTTCCCTCAAGTGCGGCTTTCATAAATTCAATCCATGCAGGCTGCGCTGTTTTAGCCCCCGATTCAGCACCAGATATTTGGCTGCTATCTAAGTTGTTATTGTACGTAGAACGGCCAAGAGCGTTACCTGGGTTATCAAAGCCCACCCACACAGAAGTCATTACTTTACTGTTAAAGCCACTAAACCAGGTGTCTACAGAATCGTTTGTTGTGCCTGTTTTACCCGAAAGATCACGACGTTCTAAAGCTTGTGCGCGCCAACCTGTACCACTCCAACCCGTTTTATGGGCCCAACTACCGCCGCCCCAAATACCACTGTGCATTGCATCAGCAATTAAAAATGCATTCTGCTTAGAAATAATTCTCGGTGCACATTTTTTTGTTGGCTCCACTTCATCACTACTATTATGAAGTGAGAATTCATTATGTGTTGGTAAAGACTCTTCGTCACAGGCAAGGGCAGGGTTTGCTTTAAACAATACATTACCGTAAGCATCTTGAATTTCTGAAATAAAGTAAGGTTCAATTAAGTGGCCACCATTGGCAAATGCACTCATGCCACGAGCAAGTTCAAGTGGAGTAATGGAAGCACTACCCAGTGCTAGTGATTCACTGCGATTAATGTCTGAATCTTTAAAGCCAAACTTTAATAAATGATCAGCTGTACGTTGTAATCCAACGCCGCGTAGTAAGCGCACCGAAATAACGTTTTTAGATTGTGCTAAAGCACGGCGAATTCTTATCGGACCATTATATACAGCAGGACTGTTTTTGGGACGCCATGCTACGCCTTGGCTTTTATCCCATTGGTTTATAGGAGCATCGTTTAATATAGACGCAAGCGTGTAACCTTTTTCAAGTGCTGCTGAATATATAAAAGGTTTTATATTAGAACCTACTTGACGCTTTGCTTGTACCGCTCGGTTATATTGACTTTGTTCAAAGCTGTAACCACCTACAATAGCTTTAATTCTGCCATCTTGTGGGTCGAGTGACACAATAGCACTTGATGCTTCTGGTATTTGGCTTAGTAAGTAGCTGTCATCTTCATTTTTACGCACCCATATTTGCATTCCTGGCGTTAAAATATCTGTAGCTGCTTTTGGAGCAAAACTTTGGCGGTAACGAGTAATATATTTACGCGCCCATTTTAAGTTATCCCAAGTAAGAGTTGTGCGCTCGCCACTTTTAAGTAATACCGACGCTGTTTTATCATTAACACTAAGCACGGCTGCTGCTTTCAAAGTACCCAACTCATTTACGCTTTGTAATTTACTGAGTATTTGTTGCTCAGTTAAAGCAGGTTGTGTTTCAGGGTCCCATAAAGCATCTGTTGGTCCTCTAAAACCATGGCGCATATCGTAATTATGTAAGTTATTTACAAGTGCGTTTTGCGCTGCTTTTTGAACTTTAGACTCTACCGAGGTGAAAATTTTAAAACCTGAGTTGTAAGCTTTATCTATTCCATAACGCGAGACCATTTCAGCGCGCACCATTTCAGAAATATACGGGGCGTATAAATTTATTTCAGCACCATGAAAATAAGCGGTGATAGGTTGGCTCGTTGCTTCGTTATATTCTTCTTGAGTAATATAATTTTCAGTTAATAAACGCCCTAAAACAACATTTCGGCGTGCTTTTGCACGCGTTGGGTTACGAATTGGGTTTAAAGCTGAAGGGGCCTTCGGTAAACCTGCAATCATCGCCATTTGTGCAAGTGTTAAATCTTTTAACTCCTTACCGTAATAAACTTGTGCTGCAGCACCAATACCAAAAGCGCGATTACCTAATTCTATTTTATTAAGGTAAAGCTCTAAAATTTCGTCTTTTGTTAATACACCTTCAATATGTAGCGCTATAAATATTTCTTTAACTTTACGAATATATGCTTTTTCGCGAGTTAAAAAGAAATTACGAGCAAGCTGCATAGTAATAGTACTTGCGCCTTGTTTTTTCTCGCCGGTAGATATAAGAACAATAGCCGAACGCACAATACCTATAGGATCTATGCCTATATGATCGTAAAATCGATTATCTTCTGTCGCTAAAAATGCATTAATGAGTGTTTGAGGAATTTCATCAATAGTCACTGGAATACGACGCTTTTCACCAAATTGATTGATTAAAAGCCCATCTTTTGTGAATACTTGCATAGGAGTTTGTAATTGCACGTCTTTTAAAACTTGCACACTGGGGATATCAGGTTTAACGTAGTAATAAAGACTGACCAAAGTGATCAGACCAATTAACACACAAATGATAAAAAATTGTAAAGTTCGTTTTAATAAAATCACTTATATTTCCCTAAATGGACTCCCAATTGCGAGTTTTGACTGCTAGTATATATTGATTAAAAAATGAATAATATTTTTTCAGATAAAAATTATAACTTGTTTATTATTAAAACAAAGGCCAAGTTGAAACATGCTAAGTCAACTATTTCAAAAACCGTCCCCGATGATGGTAGGAATTGATATTGGATCGCACTCTATCAAAGCGGTGCTTTTACGTGAAATTGAAACTGGATTTCGACTAGAAGCACTTGCAATTGAGCCGATGCCAAAAGGTGCGATGAGTGAGCGCACAATCCAAGATATTGAAGCGATTGGTAACGTTATTACAAAATTAAGAAAAAAATTACCGAAGTCGTTAAAATCTGCTGCAGTGGCTGTTTCTGGCCAAACAGTTATTACAAAAGTGATCTTCATGGATGTATCGTTAACAGATGCTGAACTTGAATCGCAAATTGAAATTGAAGCTGATAGTTTAATCCCTTACCCACTTGATGAAGTGAGCCTCGATTTTGAGAAGCTTTCGACGAATGAGGCCGATCCTAGCAAAATGAATGTTTTGCTTTCGGCTGCTCGTACTGAGAGTGTTGAAGCACGGGTGGGCGCTTTAGAAGCCGCAAATTTAGAGGCCAAAATAGTAGATGTAGAAAGCTACGCATTGAGCCGTGCTATGGACGTTTACTATCAACAATTACCTAGCGATGCATTTAATAAGTGTGTGGCTGTGGTCGATATTGGCGCAGTTTTAATGCTTGTGAGTGTTGTGCAAGCTGGGGAAACCATTTATACCCGTGACCAAGTTTTTGGTGGCGATCAATATACAAATAGTATTGTTGCTTATTATAATAAAGGCTTTGATGAAGCCGAAATAGGCAAAACATCAGGTGATTTACCGCCAAACTATACCTTTGAAGTATTAGCCCCTTTTCAAACTTCGTTACTTCAACAAGTTCGCAGAGCTGTGCAAATGTTTTTAACAACCAGTGGTAAAGAGCAAATAGATTATATTGTATTAACGGGCGGTACATCGATGATAAAAGGTATCGACCGATTGCTTATTGAAGAACTCGGTATCCACTCAGTTGTTGCAGAGCCTTTTGTAAATATGGAAATTTCCCCAAAGGTAGACCGTAATATAATGCAGCGTCACAAAACGCAGTTTGCAATTGCAACAGGGTTGGCATTAAGGAGTTTTTCAACATGCCACATATAAATCTACTGCCTTGGCGTGAATCACAACGCGAAGAATCGAAAAAGAAATTTGTAACTATACTTGTTGGTGTCGTTATACTTTGTTTTGCAAGTATGTATTTATTAAGCTCTTTTTATAGTGCCTTAAAAGACGGTCAAAACTTAAAGAATAATTATTTAAGCTCAGAAATTAGCATGCTAGATAAAAAAATAAGTGAAATACGAAGCTTAGATAAAAGAAAGGAAAATTTACAACAGCGTATGAGGCTCATTGAAGAATTGCAAAGCAGCCGTAACTTGGGTACGCAAATAATGGATGAAGTTGCCAAAATAGTGCCAGGTGGTGTTTATTTAACAAAACTGGAGCGCAAAGGCAGCCAAATACATGTTTTAGGACGTAGTGAATCTAATAATCGTCTATCAACAATGCTCCGCCAAGTACAAAGCTCATATTTACTAGAGAATCCTTCAATGCAGGGCATTGTTGCAGGCGATCAATCTTCGCGTTTACTTAGTGATTTTAATATGGAATTTTATGTAAAACCATTTGATAAAATTGGTGAGGTTAGCGATGAACCTTGATTTTAAAGCACTGAGTGAAATTGATTGGAATGAAATAGAGCTTGATAACATTGGTGATTGGCCAATTGCTGTTAAAGCAATTTGCTGCACATTTGTTGCGGGCCTTGTATTGTTTTTTAGTTATAGCCTATTAGTTTCTGATGAAATTGACAGCTACCATAGTGCCGTGGCAAAAGAAGTTGAACTACGAACAACTTATCGAACTAAGTATGCAGTAGCGAGCAAGCTTGAAATATATCGTCAACAAATGATTGAAATGGAAGATAAGTTTTCACAGCTATTAAAGCGTCTACCCACTTCGAATGAAACTCCTGGTTTACTTGATGATTTATCATATGTTGGGACAACGAGTGGTCTGACTTTTTTAAAAATAGGTTGGCTGCCAGAAGTTGAAAAAGAATTTTATACCGAGCTGCCTATTAAAATCGAAGTAATAGGTAGCTACCATGAGTTTGGTGAGTTTGTAGGTAAAGTGGCCCAGTTACCCCGAATTGTAAGCTTACATGACTTTTCTATTTTATCATCGGGCGATAAACAGTTAACATTCAGTGTTGTTGCAAAAACATATCGTTATGAAGAAGGGGTTAAAAAATGAAACTCCTTCGCGTAGTACCTTTAGCTATAGCGTTTGTTTTAGCTGGTTGTAATGATGACACTTCTGAGCAAAAAGAATTTATTGATCAGGTAAAAGCAAGCACCACACCAAAGGTTGAGACGATTCCTGAACTGACAAAGTTTGAAATATTTGAGTACAGTGCTGGTCAGCTACGTAGCCCGTTTGTAGCGCCTCAGCCTGAGATTATTCAAAATAAACTAACGCAAGTAAAAAACTGTTTGCACCCAGATCAAGAGCGTCGCCGCGAACCGTTAGAGAAATACCCGCTAGATAATTTAGCAATGAAAGGCACAATTGGCTCTAGTGGACAAATATGGGCATTAATTACAGCAACAGATGACACTTTGCACCGCGTAACGGTAGGGAATTATCTTGGAAGTTATGATGGCAAAGTAAAAAGAGTAAGCAACGACTATATAGAATTAGTGGAATTAATCCCTGATGGGTCTGGCTGTTGGAAAGAGCGCCTGACGAAATTAGAAATGTTAGAGGCGGCAACAGATGGCGCAAATTAATAATAAAAAAGGTAAAAATAGGATGCATAAGGATGTACTTTGGCTTCATCGTATTTCACGGACATTACTGGCTGCTGTTGCTTTAGTCACTGTAAACTCAGCCATAGCTGGGCCATTGCTTTATGATGTTCGTTATAATCCATTACTTAAAGGCGAAACTGAATTACAGCTTGTTTTTGATGAAGAGTTAACCTTTGAACCAAAAGTTCAAGTGTTTAATAGCCCAGCCCGAATCGAAATGTTTTTTGATTCTGCAGAGTTAGAAGTTGGTTTAAATGATGTTGAAGTTAATCAAGCTGGAATTAGCAGTGTTACTAATGTTTTAACTAACAGTGGTTTAAAGGTAACGGTAAACTTAGATAGATTAAAAATTTATGAGACTGAAGTTCATAACAATTTAGTATCGATACGTGTCTCTGATAACCCTCTTACAGAACCTGAAAATGAAGATGTAGTGATGGACTCAGGTGATGAAAGTGGAAATTACATTAACCGTATCCAGTCAATTGATTTTAGACGTGGTGAGAAGGGTGAAGCAAAAGTACTTGTATTTTTACAAGACACTCAAGCTGCAATTGAAGTCCATGAAAGTGGCGGGAAAATTTACGCTGACTTTCATCACACCGATATTTTAGACGATCTACTTTATGAATTAGATGTATTAGATTTTGGAACTGTTGTAAGTAATATCGAGACTTTTAAAGAAGATGGTTTAAGTCGTGTTGTTATCGAACCTAATGCTCAGTTCACGTTTACGTATCAGCAAATAGATAATATTTTAACGTTGACAGTAGAAAAAGATGAAACGCAAAATGCGTACTTAGATGGTGGTGTTGAGTATCAAGGTCGCCCTATGACCTTAAATTTTCAAGATATCTCTGTGCGTGCAGCACTGCAAATTATCGCGGGTTACAACGACTTTAACTTAGTAACCAGTGATTCAGTAACGGGCAATATAACGCTGCGCCTAGATGGTGTACCGTGGGATCAAGCGCTTGACGTAGTACTACGTATTAAAGGGCTAGATAAGCGCATGGATGGCTCTATATTAATGGTAGCGCCTGCAGAAGAACTTGCAGCACGTGAAGCCAAAGATTTAAAAGCTAAACAGCAAGTTGAAGACTTAGAGCCTCTATATAGTGAATACATCCGATTAAACTATGCTAAAGCCGAAAATTTTGCTGATCTATTAAAAACAGATACAAACAGTATTATAACTGCCCGTGGTAGTGTATCTGTTGATCAACGTACAAATACTTTGTTAGTAAAAGATACTGTTAAGAGTATAGAAAACATTCGCCGCATGATTGAAACGCTTGATATTCCAGTGCAGCAGGTTGTAATAGAATCTCGAATGGTAACTGTGCGCGATAACGTTACTGAAGACTTAGGCGTACGTTGGGGCTTTAGTGACCAAGGCAGTAGTGTTGGTATTTCAGGCTCTCTTGAAGGCGCAGAAGGTATTTATAATGCGACATCTACTTCAGATGCACCAAGTATTTCAGACCGATTAAATGTAAATTTACCTATCACTAACCCTGCGGCTAGCATTGGCTTACACATAGCAAAACTGGCTAACGGCACGCTGATTGATTTAGAGCTAAGTGCGCTTGAGGAAGAGAATAAAGGCGAGATTATTGCTAGTCCACGTATAATAGCGGCTAATCAGCAAAAAGCCCGAATAGAGCAAGGTACTGAAATTCCTTATACTGAGTCAGCTTCAAGCGGTGCTACTACCGTAAGCTTTAAAAAAGCGGTACTGAGCTTAGAAGTTACACCTCATATCACACCTGATAATAAAGTAATTCTAGATTTAATTATTACTCAAGATACACGTGGTGATACTGTACAAACAGGTACTGGTGAAGCGGTGTCTATTGATACTCAAGAAATTCAAACACAAGTGTTAGTCGAGAATGGCCAAACCGTAGTACTCGGTGGTATTTTCCAACAGCAAATCATTAATACTACGAGTAAAGTGCCAATTTTAGGTGACATTCCTTACGTAGGAAGACTATTTAAAACCACAAGTGAGTTTAATGAAAAGCGTGAATTACTTATTTTCGTGACACCGAAAATACAAATTGATTAAAATACAGTGGTTTTATGTTAACCAACGGGTGATTATTTAGATTAATTGCTCGTTATATGGCTTTTTATTCTAATTGACTTGAAATACCCCTGCAATTACTGAGATAATCCCCTCCTTAATTTTGGGGCCAGGTCGTTAGGCGGGGTTTTATTTCAAATTTTAGAGTTTGTTTGTACTAAAAGATATGGCTGAGAAACGTAATATATTTCTAGTTGGCCCCATGGGGGCTGGCAAAAGCACGATTGGTCGTCACATCGCTGACCAATTACACCTTGAATTTGTTGATTCTGATCAAGAAATCGAACGCCGCACAGGTGCAGATATTGCATGGGTATTCGATCTTGAAGGTGAAGAAGGCTTTAGACTTCGAGAAGAGTCTGTTATTGGCGATTTAACCGAGATGCAAGGTATTGTACTTGCTACCGGTGGTGGTTCAGTAATGAGCAAAGAAGTTCGAAACAAGCTTTCGGCTCGAGGTATCGTTGTATACCTAGAGACACCTATAGAAAAGCAAGTTGCACGCACGCAACGCGACAAGCGTCGCCCATTACTGCAAACTGAAGAAGCACCTCGTAACGTACTAGAGCGCTTAGCAGAAGAACGCGAGCCCCTATACAAAGAAGTTGCCGATTTTGTTGTACGTACCGATGAGCAAAGCGCTAAAGTTGTTGCTAACCAAATCATCGAGAAATTAGATTTTTAAAAACCAATAATAAGGAAATAACTAAGCATGCTTAAATTAACAGTTAATTTGGACGAGCGAAGTTATCCTATTTATATTGGGCAATCTGCACTTCAAGATAATGGCCGCCTGGTTCACCACATTGGTGATTGTCGGCCTATCATCATTACTAATGACACAATAGCGCCTTTATATTTACAAGCGTTACTTGACTCATTAGCAGATCAAAATCCGCTATCTTTTATTATTCCTGACGGTGAACAATATAAATCACTTGAATGGTTTGAAAAAATATCAGCATTTTTACTCCAAAATAACTGTGGCCGAGATACGTGCTTAATTGCGTTAGGTGGCGGTGTTATAGGTGATCTAACTGGTTTTGTAGCGGCGTGTTATCAGCGCGGCGTACCGTTTATTCAAATACCAACGACAGTGCTTTCACAGGTTGACTCATCGGTAGGTGGTAAAACGGCAGTAAATCATCCTTTAGGTAAAAATATGATAGGGGCATTTTATCAGCCTCAAGCGGTTTTTATTGATACACAAACATTACACACCCTACCAGCAAGAGAGTTTGCAGCAGGTATGGCTGAAGTAATTAAGTATGGTCTGATTTACGATACTGAATTATTTGCATACTTAGAGCGAAACGTAGCTAATTTGCAGCAACTAGATGAAACGTGCTTACAGCATATTATTTTTAGATGTTGTGAAATAAAAGCGCTTATAGTTGCGCAAGATGAAAAAGAGCATGGTTTACGTGCTTTATTAAACTTAGGTCATACATTTGCCCATGCAATTGAGGCAGAAATGGGCTACGGCGTTTGGTTACATGGCGAAGCTGTTGCAACTGGCATGGTATTAGCAGCTAAACTTGCCAAGACACGCCAAGATTTAAGCGCAAGTGAAGTTGATCGAATTATTAAGCTGCTTGAACTATATAATTTACCAACAGAAATTCCAAAGCAAATGACTAGCGAGCAGTTCCTAACGCATATGCGTAAAGACAAAAAGAATAAAAGAGGCACTATACGCTTTATTCTACCTACCCAATTTGGCCAGTGTGCATTAGTTGATGATGTCTCTGATGACCAAGTTAGAGACTTAATCGAGCAGTAAATGCAGTCACAAATTTTACCAAGCCGTGCGGCTTTGGTGGATAGAATCGCACTGCAATTTGAGTACGGACAAAATTTAATAGTTTTACTTGGCACATCGGGGCTAGGTAAAAGTTATATGCTCGAAACCTTCATTACAGATAAATACAATGACTTTAATAAAGCGTTTGTGCAAGTAAGTGCACAAATGACTGACGCTCAGCTAATGAGCGATTTATTAGAGCAAAGCTTTAATTCCCCTTTAGTTGATCATAATTTAAGTTTACCTGAAAACTATTACCAGCTGCTTGAGCAACAGCAGTGCGGACCTTGTTTATGGGTGCTTGATGGCGGTAGGCAATTATCTGAAGAGATACTAATTGAGCTTGAGCTGCTTTCTAAAAATAGCCCTAATACGTTGTATATCATAATTGCATCACAGTCTAAACTTGCTTTAAATGATGCTGTCGAAATTTACTTGGAGCCACTGACGCTTCGAGAAAGCAAGATGTTATTGCAGTGGTACTTTACTGATTTACCTTATGATGAAGACCCTGTTTTTAGTACTTTTTTAGCCGAAGCTCATGGTAACCCCAGTTTATTGCTTGCTTGGCAACCTAGAGAGCACATAGCCGATATTATCGTTAAAGATAAAGTATCTTGGCGATTGCACTTATTGATTTTGATGTTGTTAATTATGCTTTTAATTATTGGTCTGCTTTATAAGTCTGATATGACGCAGTGGTGGCAACAATATTATCAGCAGGAAGACACACAAGTCCTTAATACAGCAATATCTGTAGAGCAAGTAAGTGAGCCGGTTATAAAGCAAAATGACTCAGTAGTTACCTTAAATGACCCTGAAGGAGTTGAGCCAGATATTGAGCCAAAGAGCGTACACATTAATGATGTGCCTGCTATCATGCAAAGTCTTACCGAACCTGCAAATACCGTTAAGGTATTAGACAATGCTATTGATAATAGCGTTAAAAACAAAAGCAGTGAAGCAGGTGACGTTGTATCTAAAGCTCTAAAAGTAGAGAAAGTAAATACAGCAGAGCAAACTCAGATCAGCCAAGATAATATTTGGTACATGCAGCAAGCAGATACAAATAGTGTTATTCAATTATTAGCGGTAACTCAGCAGGAAGTTCGCGATAATTTCATTGCTCAATTCAATCTACAGCAGCAAGCACATTCTTACCAAACGAAGCGAAATAATCAAATATGGTGGGTTGTTACATTTGGCAGCTTTGAGAGTATAAACGAGGCAAAATCAGCAATGGGTACTTTACCCCCAGGGGTTAGAAAAAATAAACCTTTCTATAAAAAAATTAGTAAAATAAAGCAAGAAATAGCAGTCGTTGATCAGTAAAACACACTGCTTTAGTGTAAAATCGCGCAACACCAGATTGAAGTAAAGAGCCAATGCAGCAAAAAAGTAGAGCCTTCCTTAAATGGGCCGGCGGAAAATACAGCCTAGTTGAAAACATTAATGCGCGATTAAACCAAGCTAGCAAGCATGCTGATACTTTGGTTGAACCTTTTGTTGGTGCAGGCTCTGTGTTTTTAAATAGTGACTTTAAGCACTATATTCTCAACGATATCAATGCAGACTTAATTAACTTATATAAAGAGCTTAAAAGCTCTCCAGATGAGCTTATTAGTGACGCTAAAAAGCTATTTGTTGATTTGAATAATCACGCAGATGCGTATTACGAATATCGTGTGCAGTTTAATCAAAGCCGTGATGTATACGAACGTTCAATCTTGTTTTTATACATGAACCGCCATGGTTACAACGGACTGTGTAGGTATAATTTAAAAGGCATTTTTAATGTGCCTTTTGGTAAGTATAAAAAGCCTTACTTTCCTGAAAAAGAAATGTATTTTTTTGCTGAAAAAGCACAAAAAGCAACGTTCACTTGTTTAGATTACGATGACGTTTTTAAGTTAGTGCCTAACAATGCTGTTATTTATTGCGACCCACCTTATGTGCCATTAAGTAAAACCGCTTCTTTTACGTCATACGCTAAAGGGGGTTTTAATTTAGATGATCAGGCTAACTTAGCTAATTTGGCAGAACAAGCCGCATTTGAAAATAACACACCTGTGCTTATTTCAAACCACGATACCGTGTGGACGCGTAAAATTTATAGCCAAGCATCGCTTGAACAAATTCAAGTAAAGCGCACTATTAGCCCCAAAGGTGGCTCTAGAAATAAAGTTGACGAGTTGATGGCTATGTATTTAGCACCCAAGCAACCACTGCGTAAATTGCGATAACAAAAGCAACAAATAGTACAATCGCAATTAAAATGATGGATAAAGGGGAGTGTTGTTTAAAATCGACTTGGCGTTTATTTTCAGACTGAACACCAAAAAATGCAGCTAGCACACTTTGCAACGCGCTAAAAAATTGTAGCATTATTTAAAATAAAGGTTTTAAAGAAGGAGCGTTTTTAGAATCTTCAGAACTAGTAAGTAGTTCCAGTAAATCAAGGTAATGAAACTGAGCACTACGGCTATCGCCAGTTAACCACGAAAACCATGATGACTCTTCTTCAGCTTTAATACACGCAGTTAAAGTGTTTTGAGCACTTACCACTTGTGTATTATGACAATTACTCACTGAGCTTAATTCTTGCTCAGAGCTTGAACCAAAGCTAAACGCCCCGATAAGCAGTAATGCCGACGCAATTAATATCCCAATTTTAAAAGCACGCATGATGAAATCCAATAATTTGTTACTTTTTTAATCATAGCAAATATTGGTTAAATATCAAACTTAAAGTTACCTAAAATGGGGGCTATTACGCCATATTACTTGGGTAACATCTTCAATTAAGTTACATTAACGCAATACACTATTTATTGATGGAGTTAATCATGTTTAACCCAGAGCAAAAATATTTAATAGCCCCTTCTATTTTGTCTGCTGATTTTGCAAAGCTAGGCGAAGATGTTGATAAAGTTCTCGAAGCGGGTGCTGATGTGGTTCACTTTGATGTAATGGATAATCACTATGTACCTAATCTCACAATTGGTCCTATGGTGTGTAAAGCACTAAGAGATTACGGTATTACAGCACCTATCGACGTACATTTAATGGTTAAGCCTGTAGATAGCATAATACCTTTATTTGCTGAGGCTGGTGCTTCTATTATTACTTTTCATCCTGAAGCCAGTGAGCACGTCGATCGTACAATACAGTTAATTAAAGATCACGGCTGTAAAGCAGGCTTAGTGTTTAACCCAGCAACAAGCCTAAGTTATTTAGACCATGTTATTGATAAGCTAGATACTATTTTACTAATGTCGGTAAATCCTGGGTTTGGCGGGCAAAGCTTTATCCCTCATACGCTTGAAAAATTACGCCAAGCAAAACAGCGTATTATTGAATCAGGCCGAGATATTCGCTTAGAGGTTGATGGTGGTATTAAGGTCGATAATATTGCAGCAGCGGCTCGAGCGGGTGCTGATATGTTTGTTGCAGGCTCAGCTATTTTTAATCAACCTGATTACAAAGTAGTGATTGATCAAATGCGTGAGCAGCTTGGAAGTGTTAAGTAATGAAGTACGATGTCGCCTTATTTGATTTAGATGGTACTTTGGTTGATAGCGTTTACGACTTGTATATCGCTATTAATTTAACCTTGAGCGATTTTGCTTTTCCTATTGTTAGTCAACGCTTGGTTGAAAGTTGGATTGGTAATGGGGTTGAAGTCCTTGTAAAACGCGCTTTGAGTGGCGATATGCAAGTGAGTGAAAATTTAGATGAGTCACTTAGTGGCAAAGCAATATTACAGTTCTATAAGTATTATGAACAGCAAGTTGGTGAGTATAGTGTTTTGTACCAACATGTAGAAACAGGGCTTGCAGCACTTCGCGGTATGCCTAAAGCATTAATCACTAATAAGTCTCGAATTTTTACAGAGAAACTACTCGAAAAATTGGCACTAACGAGTCATTTTGATGTGGTTGTATGCGGTGACGACATGGCAAAAAAACCATCGCCAGAACCATTGCTATTTGCCTGCAAAAAACTAAATGCGGAGCCTAATAAAGCAATAATGATAGGTGATTCTAAAAGCGATATACTTGCAGCTAAAGCCGCTAATATAGACGTAATTGCACTTAGTTATGGCTATAACCAAGGTGAAAGTCTTGAGGATTATAATCCGCAGTACCTATGCGATAACTTCTTAGATATAATACCTGTTCTAACGCAGCGTTAAATATTATTCATTAAGCAAAATAAAGGAAAATCATGAGTAAACCAGTAGTTTTAAGCGGCATTCAGCCAACCGGTGGTATGACAATAGGCAACTATGTTGGCGCTATTAACCAGTGGCTAAAGTTACAGGAAGACCACGAAAGTTTCTTTATGTTAGTAGACTTACACGCTATTACGGTTCGCCAAGAGCCTGAATTACTGCGCTCTCGAGTGTTAGATGGTATTGCTCTTTACGCGGCATGTGGCATTGACCCTGAAAAATCTGCGTTATTTGTACAATCGCAAGTACCTGAGCATGCACAATTAGCGTGGGTATTAAATTGTTACGCGCAAATGGGTGAGCTTAATCGAATGACTCAGTTTAAAGACAAGTCATCTAAGCACGCAAATAACGTAAACGTGGGCTTATTTTCATATCCAGTATTGCAAGCTGCAGATATTTTATTATACCAAGCTGATCAAGTACCAGTAGGGGATGATCAAAAGCAACACTTAGAGCTGACTCGCGATATAGCTACACGCTTTAATAATTTATATGGCGACGTATTTAAATTACCAGAGCCGTACATCCCTGAGTTTGGTGCACGCGTAATGAGCTTGCAAGATCCACTTAAAAAAATGTCTAAGTCTGACGAAAACCCAAATGGTTACATCATGTTATTAGATGAGCCTAAGCAAATTGTGAAAAAGCTTAAAAAAGCAGTAACTGATTCAGATGAACAAGCACGTATTTATTTTGATCGCACAGAAAAGCCTGGCGTATCAAACTTGCTTACTTTATTGAGTGTTGCAACTAAGCGCTCAATTGAAGACCTAGTTCCTGAGTATGAAGATAAAATGTATGGCCATTTAAAGAAAGATACAGCAGATGCAGTTGTAAATATGATTGAGCCAATTCAAGCACGCTTTAAAGAGATCAGAGGAGATCAAAACCTACTTGATGGCATAATGAAATCAGGTGCTGAAAAAGCAAGTGTACGTGCTGAGAAAACATTGAAATCGGTATACGATGCGCTTGGTTTTATTCCTCGCGGGTAAGTTTATTAAAATAAAAAATGCCGCTTGTTAGCGGCATTTTTTATATAGCACATATCAACATGATGGACCCAAATAGAAACAGTAGCGATATAGCTAGTTTGTCTGTTTTATCCATTATTCAGCCCCTCTTACTGTTATATCTGCCGTGCTATCAATATCAACTAGAGAAACTTTATAGCCCTTATTTTCAAGTAAGGTAAGTAAACTATCTTGTCCTGCAAGATGGGCAACTCCAACAAGTACAAACTCATTTTTATCGTTGTTAAACATGGCTTCTACTTTTGGTAACCAATCATTATTTCTATCTGTAATGAGTTGTTTATAACTATTCGGATCATTTTTCTGCATATCTTCAAGTGCCACTTTATTCAGTGTGTCTGTATCACCTTTGCGCCAGGCAGCTAAAAGTCCTTTAAACATATCGCCATAGTTGTGCAGCTCGGCTAAGTTATGTTTAATGAAGTCGTTTTCGTTGCCTTGACCCATTTTTTTAAAAAGCTCTAACTGAAATTCGATTGTTTCTAAGTAATTTTTTGTTTTGTTATCTTCAGTCGCTTTTTTAGTAAAATAAGCATCAACCCCTTCACCCATTAAATTTTGCTTTTGAAGCTCCATCGACATTAAAACAATACCAACCATAGCAGGGCGAAAGCCATCTAACTTAGCGAGGTTAGCGCCAAACTCGTTAAGCTTATTTTCAAGTGATGCCTTAATCTCGGGTTCTAGTTTTTGACTTAACGTTTCGTTATTTGTATACGATAGTGCGCCTAACATTTGCATTTGTGCATTGGTGTCGGCTGGGTCAGGTAACTGTGCTTCTAAAATAATCGTATCTGCTTGTTCATAAGCATGGTTAAACTCAGCGGGTAGTGGCATTTCAGCTTTAGGTAGTATGTGAACTGTACCGCCAATAAATAGTGAGTCATTACCATTGCTTACTTGCCATACAGAGCTTTGAGCCTGTGCTGTATTTGCTAAAAGACAACAGCTAAGTAATACGCTGGCAGATACTAATTTTTTTGTGAATTTTTTCATGATAATTCCTTTATGTAACTTTTAATTTTATTGTTTTTAGTTCGATAACACAGTGCTGAAATATGCAGTGATTGAGGATGTTACCTTTGAAAGGTTTTTATCAATTTGCGAGTTTATTTTGTTCATTGAAGAGTCAAGCTCAGCTGATATTTTTTCATCTATCGAAGAAAGTAACGTTTGTGTATCAACATTACTTTTTAAAGACTCAGTGGCGTCTATTTTGTTTGTTTTTTGTAGTTTTTGATTAGCAGGGTTAATTGCCTTCATGCTTTCACCAATCATGCATTTCTCAAAATTATTTTGAACGGTGTCTTGTTTAGTGTCAGCTGCAATAACTGAAGTTGTATTAAAAGCAGTTGCTAGTAGTAAAGCCGGTAGTACTTTTTTCATTGTGCTATTCATAATTAAACCTTTTATATTTTTAATTGCAGCCAATTTAGAATCACAAATGATTTTTTACTAAGCTGCTTGTTGATGACGGTTTAAAGAATATCGCTGAATTTATTGAGAGTCGCTTATCTAGTTATGAGCAATTAATAGATAAGGTTTTTAAATTAAATAATTGTTTTAATTTAGAGGGTTAGCCTTAAACCTTATAATGCTAATATAAGGTTTAAAATGCTTTTTCTATAAAAGAAAGTGTAGATGTGATACGGTTTATAAAAATAAAAATACGTAAAAACTATGAATTATCAAATCGGACCTTGGCAATTTATTAGTAATCGCTGTGTGATTACTTCAAACCATTTAGAAAGGGAATTAGATCCACTTTTAGTAAAGCTATTACTTCACTTTATAGACAAGCCTCAACAAATTGTTTCCCGCCAAGAGCTTATTGAGAGTGTGTGGCAACAGAGCTTTGTTGATGATAATGCGATTAACCGTGCAATCTCAGAGTTAAGAAAGCAGCTTGCCCACCCAATTGAAAAAGCACCGCTTTTAAAAACGCATTACCGTAAAGGGTATAGCCTAACAGTAATACCTGAACGTTTAACGCAAGCAAATGTTTCTAAAGAGTCTACAAATATTTTTCCTGACTCAACGGGTATTTCTGCCAAAAATGAAGAGATAGCTACTGCAACTACTTCTCAAGCAGTTCAAAAAAAGAACAGTAAAAAGTTTTTGATCTATTCTTTACTCGTCATTATTTGCCTGTGCTCTTTAGTATGGTTTGGGTTGTTTTTTATTAATGCACCTTCTAGCGAAAAGATTAAACAGATCACGGTTAATAAGGTAGCAAGCACGTGGAATATAGGCAGTGAGGTTCACCCTGAGATGTCCTCAGATAAACAATATTTAGCTTATACAAATGTTGAACCTGAAAATGACGTAATGCATGCATTTGTAAAGCGACTATCTGATCAAAGGGAGGTTGAAATTACCTATCCTGGCTTTCAAGTATCTATTTTATCGTGGCAGTTAAATCAGCACGCAGTGCTTATACAAGCTACAAACTTAAAGCAGCAAAAGTGTGAAATGGTACTCATCGATTTAAGCCAATTTCCTGTTATAGGAGAGGCTACCTTAATTAAAAAGTGTGACCTTAGATACACAGGTTATGCGCAAGTAGACGAAAGTGGTAAGCATATTTATTACACCGAATATAAAAATGAGCATGAGGGTTCAGGTTTATATAAATATGATTTAGAACTTAAAAAAGAATTCATAGTGATCCCACCACCAGGCGTCATGTATGGCGTAATCATGCCTCGTTTATCTCATTCTGGTAGTAAAATAGCATATGTACTTAGTCAAAAGGGTAAGCCTTTTTCTGTATTTAGTTACAACTTTGAAACCCATGAAACTAAGCGGTTATTTAAAGCAAAGAAAAGCGTAATTAGCTTCGCGTTTGACTGGCTTGCAGACGATAAAGGCGTGATTGTTTTTGAAGACTCTGACCTTTCAACCATTGTGTTTGATGAAAATAATATTATTAAACGCACACTAACGGTTACCCCAGCAATTTCACCTTATTATATTGCAGTTCAATCTGCTAATAGCCTCTTTTACTCAGCAAATAAAACACAAGCATTTTCGTTAATTAAAGCGACTAATCTTTTTAGCGATGTTCCTGAGTATGAAGCACTCTACAAAAGTGATGAAGACGACTACCACATTGTAGAAGTCATTAATGAGAAAGGACCAGCGCATATTTTTGTATCCGAGCGCTCTGGCAGCAGTCAGTTGTGGTTATCTCAAAATGGACTTACAAAGCAACTTAGTAACTTTACTTATGAAGGGAAATCTACCTTTGCTATTGGCGGGCTAAGAGTATCGAGTAAGCAAGATCGTGTTTTATTAAGAGTTAATAGCGATATTGCATTTTTTGACGTTATGTCGAACAAACTCTATACCATAGCTGAGTTTAAAGGGCGAAAAATACTAAACTATGTATGGTCTAAAGATAATGAAAGTATAATTTATTTAGAGCGAAGTGGTTCAGAAAACCTATTTGCTCAGTTTAATTTATTAACGCGAGACACAACTATATTAGAGGATATTAAAGCCAACAAATTAATTTCAGGCGCTGACGGTACTAATTATGCAATTACTAATAATCAGTTAATTAAACTATCAAATAAACAGAGTTGGGAATTACCCAAAGACGCGCGACAAGCACAACTTTTTGCTATTAATGGTAATTACCTCTACTACTCTGATGCTATTTCAAGAGTTGCTCGGCTTAATTTAGAAGATAAAACAGTAAAAGATGTGCACGTGGATTTTAAACCCATCGCATTTTTTATTAGTGATAACAATCAAATTTTCTTTACAGAATCAAAATATAAAGACATGCAAATAATACAGATAAGTTGGAATGACTAGGGTCTGTTGATCTTTCAAGGTTAAATTTGCAGCAGTGTGTTGTTTTT
Organism: Pseudoalteromonas sp. SG43-4; assembly: GCF_014164325.1. Classification (NCBI taxonomy): domain Bacteria; kingdom Pseudomonadati; phylum Pseudomonadota; class Gammaproteobacteria; order Alteromonadales; family Pseudoalteromonadaceae; genus Pseudoalteromonas; species Pseudoalteromonas sp. SG43-4. The sequence goes on from NZ_JACJFB010000002.1 coordinate 96,299, forward strand.
CTTTAATAGCATTTTCGATTTTGTCTAAATGAGAATTTTTTAACACAGGTAGCGACACGTTTAGCCCCGCAAAATGATTAAGTATTATTGCGGATTGGTATTATGTTGATAAATGAAAAGTTAGAGCAAAAAAATAGCGAGAAGTGAGTCTTCTCGCCATTTTTAATTAGGTGTAATCTCGACGGTTAAATAACTTTAATGCCGATTGATTTGTCACAACTTAACCTCTATTTATTTAATAGAGGTTTTAAGTAATGCCCTGTATGTGAACGCTCACATTCGGCTACTTCTTCTGGTGTGCCTGCAATGAGTATTTCACCACCGCCAGCACCGCCTTCAGGTCCTAAATCAATAACCCAGTCTGCTGTTTTAATAACATCGAGGTTGTGCTCAATAACAACAATTGTATTGCCGTGATCGCGCAGACGATGAAGTACAACAAGCAGCTGTTCAATATCAGCAAAGTGTAAGCCTGTTGTTGGTTCATCTAATATGTAGAGTGTTTTACCAGTATCACGCTTTGATAGCTCGCGTGCTAGTTTTACACGTTGCGCCTCACCACCTGAAAGCGTGGTAGCGGCTTGACCTAAGCGGACATACGATAAACCAACGTCCATTAAGGTTTTAAGCTTGCGGGCAATAGCCGGTATTTTGTCAAAATACTCATGCGCGTCTTCAACAGTCATCTCAAGTACTTGGTGTATGTTTTTACCTTTGTATTGGACTTCGAGCGTTTCGCGGTTATAGCGTTTGCTCTTACATACATCACACGGTACATACACATCAGGTAAAAAGTGCATTTCAACTTTAATTAAGCCGTCACCTTGGCACGCTTCACAGCGTCCGCCTTTAACGTTAAAGCTAAAGCGACCTACTTTGTAGCCACGTGAGCGCGCTTCTTGTGTACCTGCAAATAACTCACGAATACCGGTAAATATACCTGTGTAGGTTGCCGGATTTGAACGAGGAGTACGACCAATTGGGCTTTGATCAATATCGATCACTTTATCAAAATGATCTAAACCGCTAATTGATTTATACGGTGCCGCTTCGGCAGTGGTTGCGCCATTTAGCTCTGTATGAGCAAGTTTAAATAAAGTATCGTTTATTAGCGTTGATTTACCTGAGCCCGATACACCTGTCACACAGGTCATTAAACCAAATGGGATTTTTAAATCCACATTTTTAAGGTTATTACCCGTTGCGCCAAATAGCTCTAGCCATTTGTCGTTCGTTGGGTGACGCTCTTTTGGTATTTCTATTTTACGTACGCCTGATAAAAATTGGCCCGTAACAGACTCTTTGCTTGCTAAAATATCGTCGCGCGTACCTTGAGCAATAATATGCCCACCATGAACACCCGCACCTGGGCCAATATCAATAATATGATCTGCAGCACGAATAGCATCTTCATCGTGCTCTACCACAATAACGGTGTTACCTAAGTCGCGCAAATGGACCAATGTTTGTAATAAACGGTCGTTATCGCGTTGATGTAATCCAATAGATGGCTCATCTAGTACGTACATTACACCTACAAGACCGGCACCAATTTGACTGGCTAAGCGGATACGTTGAGCCTCACCACCTGATAATGTATCGGCGCTACGTTCAAGTGATAAATAATTTAGGCCAACGTTAATTAAAAACGATAAGCGGTCGCGAATTTCTTTTAATATTTTTTCAGCTATTTGGCCTTTTTGTCCGGTTAACTCTAAACCTTCAAAAAATTCCATGGCTTCACCAATACTCATGCATGTGATTGCAGGTAAGTTGGTTTGTCCAATAAATACATTTCGAGATTCTTCGCGTAAGCGCGAGCCATGACAGCTAGGACACGCTTGGCTTGTTTGGTATTTAGCAAGTTCTTCGCGTACAGAGTTTGACTCGGTCTCGCGGTAGCGGCGATTCATGTTGTTTAAAACGCCTTCAAACTCATGGTTACGCGTAATTAAATCGCCACGGTCGTTACGGTAATTAAACCCAATCTTAGTGCTACCAGAGCCATCTAAAATAATTTTTTTCGAGTCGCTGTCTAAATCTTGATAAGGCACGTCTAAATCAAAATTGTAATGATCTGCAACCGCTTGCAGCATTTGATAGTAATAAAAGCTGCGTTTATCCCAGCCTTTAATTGCACCGCCAGCAAGGCTTAACTCTGGGTTATGCACTACGCGATTAGGATCAAAATATTGACGTATACCTAAGCCATCACAGGTTTGACAAGCACCAGCTGGGTTATTAAACGAAAACAAACGCGGCTCAAGTTCAGTCATTGCATAGCCACAAGTAGGGCAGGCAAAATTTGCTGAAAATAGAATTTCTTCAGAGCTGCTATCGTCCATGTATGCTACATGTGCAACACCATTAGACATTTCAAGTGCAGTTTCGAACGATTCTGCTAAGCGTTGTTGTAAGCCATCTTTTACTTTAAATCTGTCTACAACAACTTCTATTGTATGTTTTTTATGAAGCTCAAGTGTTGGTGGATCAGACAAGTCACATACTTCACCGTCTATACGGGCGCGAATATAACCTTGGCTAGATAGCTGTTCTAATAACTTAACATGCTCACCTTTACGCTCTTTTACTATTGGCGCAAGCAGCATTAATTTACTGCCCTCAGGTAGAGCCAAAACAGTATCTACCATTTGGCTAACGGTTTGCGCAGCAAGTGGTAAATCATGTGTAGGACATCGTGGTTCGCCGACGCGGGCAAACATAAGTCGTAAATAATCGTAAATTTCGGTAATAGTACCTACGGTTGAACGCGGGTTATGAGACGTTGACTTTTGCTCAATAGAAATGGCAGGAGAGAGGCCTTCGATGTGATCCACATCAGGCTTTTCCATGAGCGATAAAAATTGTCTTGCGTACGCAGAGAGTGATTCAACATATCGGCGTTGTCCTTCTGCATAAAGCGTATCAAATGCAAGTGATGACTTCCCCGAACCAGATAGACCCGTAATAACTATTAATTTATCACGTGGGATGGTTAGGCTGATGTCTTTTAAATTGTGCGTTCGGGCGCCTCGGACTTCAATGTTTTCCATGCTATCTCGTTTGTTACCAAAATTATTTACTCAGTATCGCATAATACGAAGCAATATTAATCCTTGATCAATGAAAAATCCTTACTTATAGGCGATTAATTATTGCCAAGCTTATGTTAGAATCCCAACCTCAATTTTTCATAGAGTAAGATCACGCAGATAATGACCGCATCTTCACTTAATTCACGAGAAAAACGCGCCGCTGTATCACTGGCGAGTGTATTTGCATTTAGAATGCTCGGCTTGTTTATGCTGATGCCTGTATTGGCTATTTATGGACAATCGCTTGAAGGTTTTTCGCCTATTTGGATTGGTTTTGCCATTGGTGCGTATGGTTTAACGCAAGCTGTACTACAAATACCTATGGGTCGATTATCCGATAAGATTGGTCGTAAAAAGGTTATTGTTGGTGGCTTAGTTGTATTTGCTATTGGCTCTGTAGTTGCTGCATTAGCTGACTCTATCCAAATGGTTACCGTAGGCCGTGCTTTACAAGGTATGGGCGCAATAGCCAGTGCGCTACTCGCGTTTGCTTCAGATTTAAGCCGCGATGAGCAACGACCAAAAGTAATGGCCGTTATTGGTATGAGCATAGGAATGAGCTTTGCCTTTGCTATGTTACTTGGGCCAATTGTCGCCGCTTCGTGGGGTATTGCTGGTGTATTTTGGTTGACTGCTATTTTAGCAGTCTTAGGTATATTTATAGTGACCATGCTAGTGCCAAAGGCGGTAAATAAAGCGCCCAAAGGCGATACATTAGCAAGCTTCAGCGACATTAAAAAATTAATTAAACACCCTCAGTTAGCACGATTAAATGCAGGTGTATTGTTATTGCATTTAACGCTAACCACAATTTTTGTGGTACTGCCGAGTCAATTAATTAGAGATGGTTTGGTTGCTGACCATCACTGGTATTTGTATATTCCAGTGCTATTTTTAGCATTTTTATTAATGGTACCAATAATGATTGTGGCCATTAAAAAAGAGAAAGAAAAACAAGCATTTATTGGCTCAGTAGCCTTGTTAACTATTAGTATGTTAGCAATGTCGGTATGGGTTAATAGTGTAGTAGGCATTGCTGTGTGTATGCTGCTTTATTTTGTGGCGTTTAACTTTTTAGAAGCCACTATGCCTGCGCTTGTATCGCGAATAGCACCTGCAAGCCAAAAAGGTTCAGCAATGGGTGGCTACTCATCTAGTCAGTTTTTAGGGGCCTTTTTAGGCGGTATGTTAGGTGGCTATGTAGCACAAACTACAACGACGCAAGCTGTGTTTGCGGCAGCGGCACTTGTTGGGTTAATATGGCTTATTATTGCGTGGAAAATGCAAGTCCCACCCAAAAGTAAAGTTATTAGTTTAATGACCAAATTAGATTCTGAAGAGCATGCTCAAGTACTTGCTTCTCAGTTAGTTGCTTTACCAGGTGTAATAGAAGCAACTGTAGTTCGCGATGAAAGTCGCAGCTATTTAAAGATTAATGATAAAGAATTTGACCTAGACCAAGCGCGTAAAGTCGCTGGTTTAATCTAACATTTATAGGAGATGGTTCCATGGCACGCGGTGTGAACAAAGTAATTTTGGTTGGTAATTTAGGGCAAGATCCTGAAGTTCGTTATATGCCTAACGGCAACGGTGTAGCAAATATTACCCTAGCAACTTCGGATAGCTATAAAGATAAGAACACTGGCCAAATGGTTGATAAAACTGAGTGGCACCGTGTTGTATTTTTTGGCAAGTTAGCTGAAATTGTTGGTGAATATTGTCGTAAAGGTTCACAAATTTATGTTGAAGGTAAACTTCAAACACGTAAGTGGACCGATCAACAAGGCCAAGAAAAGTACACTACAGAAATAGTTGTAGATGGCTTTACTGGTCAAATGCAAATGTTAGGCGCACGTGGTGGCGATCAACAAAGTGGTGGTTACCAAGGTAATCAAGGCGGCCAACAAGGTGGTGGTTACCAAGGTAATCAGCCGCAAGGTGGTCAACAAAGTGGTGGTTACGGTCAAAATAATCAAGGCCAAAATAACCAGCAACAAGGTGGTTATGCTCCACAACAGCAAGCAGCACCTGCAGCGCAGCCAAAACCGGCTCCAGCACCACAGCAGCAAAGTAATCAATACCAGCCGCAAGGCGGCTTTGCACCACAACAAAATAGTGCACCGCAGCAGCAAGGTGGTTTCGCTCCTAAACCACAAAGTGCTCCGCAAGGTGGTGCATCAAACCCAATGGAACCAACCATTGATTTTGATGACGATATCCCGTTCTAAATGATATAAAGTTATTAGTGTAAAGATAATTAGATTCTTTACACTTTTTACTCTAAACCCAGTATTCGTACTGGGTTTTTTATGCGTATTGCGCTGTGATGATAATCCAAAAACTATCAATATAAGACCTTATTAGGCTGTAAAGTGAAATAGTATTGTTGGTAATGTTAAATTACAGTAAATTTTATCTTGTATTTAATTGATATATATATCGTTAACACTTACCATTAAACTACTTTCCTCTGATTACACAATGAGAAACATGAAAACTAATATCTTATTTTTATTTCTTGTTTTTCAATTCTTGAGCCCTAGTTCACACGCTCAAACTCCTTCAAATGTTACTCATATTTTATTTATAAATTCAACAAATCAAGATATGCCTTGGTATAAAAGTGTTGAGCTTGGACTGCGTACAGAGCTTACAAAACGTTCTTTTAGTTATGAACTATTTGTCGAAAATATGGATGTAAATCGCTTTGATGAAGTTAATCAAAAACAGTTAATGAAAGACTACCTCAAACAAAAATATAAAAATAAGCACATCGATATCATCGTTACTCAGTCGCCTTCTGCAGCGACGTTACTATCTCAATTAGATGATTTTTTTATAAATGCTCCACGAATATACTTAGAGCCAGGCGCCCAGTTTAATCTACCAAAAAAGACCAGCGGAGCTGTGATCCAAGCTAAATTAGATTATGCGCAAGCAACAGCAAATGCTGTTAATTTAATGAAGCCTAAAAAATTGATCGTGATTTTAGATACAAAAAACGATATTGGTATGAGCTTTCATCGAGGACTATTTTCGGTTATTAACCGTGATTTTTCGTATTTAAGTGTAGAAAAGTGGTTTGATCTTCCATTACCAGAATTACTCACCAAAGTAAGAAATGCCCCAGCAGATTCAATTATTTTATTTACCCCCATTTTTAGGCGTTACGATAATAAATCACTTAGCCCTTATCAGCTAGTAGAGCGATTAGCTGAAGCAAGTTCAGCGCCCGTTTTTAGTTATTGGGAGGTACTATTAGGTTCAGGTGTTGTTGGTGGGTATGTATTGTCGGGTGAAAAAATAGGTAAACGTATTGCCGATTCAATAGTTTTTTATAATGAAAATAAAGCGTTAAATGAAATTAGTGGTGAAGGGCTTAGTACATACTCATATGATTGGCGACAATTAAGTAAGTTTAATATTGCTCCGCAGAGCTTGCCAGAAGAGTCAATTATCTCTTATTACGAGCCAACTTACTTTGAGAAAAATAAAATATTAATTTACAGCGCTACTGTAATTATTTTTATTCTTAGCAGTTTTTTAGTTTTTGTTTTGTTTTTAAACCAACGCCGCATTCAACTTTTAAAAGAGCTTGATGAAGAAAAGCAAAGATTAGAGTCGCGCGTTGAAGAGCGCACTGAAGAGCTTTTGCACGCCAAGGAAGAAGCAGAGCATCTGACATCCGCTAAGTCTGAGTTTTTAGCAAATATGAGTCATGAAATTAGAACCCCTATGAGTGGGATTATTGGTTTGACTAATATTTTGCTCGAAAAAGGTTTACCTGGTGAGTATGAGTATTATTTAGATAAAATTAAATACTCCTCAGATCAACTCCTGGTGGTTATTAACGATATTTTAGACTTTTCAAAAATTGAGTCTGGAAACATTAACCTTGAGGAATTTCCTTTTTCTGTAAATTCGATTGTTGATTATATCAAAGCAACCTTCAATGAATTGGCCCAAAGTAAAGGGGTCACATTTGATATTGTCATTGATGAGGCAGTTAAACTGGACTTAATCGGCGATGTAGTGCGAATAAATCAGGTGCTGTTAAATTTATGCTCTAACGCAATTAAATTCACCCCTCACGGCACTGTATCGGTTTTAATTGAGTCAAGAAAGTTATTAGACGATCCGCAAAGTGTTTGCTTATATTTTACAGTTAAAGACTCAGGTATTGGCATCGCTGAGGATAATCTTAGTAATTTATTTGAATCATTTACTCAGGCAGATAGTTCTACAACTAGGAAGTTTGGTGGTACAGGGTTAGGTTTAACAATTAGTAAGCGTTTATGCCAATTGATGGGTGGTGATATAACAGTACACAGCACTCAAGGTGTGGGTAGTGAGTTTGTAGCTTCGGTGGAAGTTAAATTGAACAACCAAGCGTTGATTGATGATACGCCTAACCTAATCTTTACTGATCCGTTTGATGTATTAATTATAGATGATAATGAAGAGGACCTTAAAGTAATTGAAAATCAGTTTACAGCTATGGGTTTAGCATGTACTGCGTGCTCGTCTGCTAAGCAAGCTATTGATATTATTGAACAGAATAAAGAAAAATTTAAAGTCATTATTGTCGATTGGATAATGCCAGCGATGAGTAGTGAAACATTTTTAACGCGTATTTATAATATTAATCCCCAGCTTTGCAGTAATATAATTGTACTTACAAGGGATCATGAGGTTTTACTTAATGATGTGGCTAACAAAATAAATATAAACACAATTTTGCAAAAACCTGTTTATTCGAGTGTCTTGTATAAGGAGGTGAGCAGTAGAGTGTTAGGTTTTTTTAATGAAGTGCCTAAAGTAAATACTGTGAGTGAACAGTCGCTGGCGGGTATTAAAGTATTAGTTGTGGAAGATAATTCAATCAATCGACTCATAGTTACCAACATACTAGAAAATAGCGGCGCTCAGGTTTACTTAGTTGATAATGGATTAGAGTGCATCCAAACAGTAAAATTAGAGCCGTTTGATATAATTTTAATGGATATTCATATGCCTATCATGGACGGTGTTGAGGCGACTCAAATTATTCGTAATGATAGTGATGAAACTATCGCAAATATTCCAATAATTGCCTTAACAGCTAATGTTATGAAAGATGATATTACACGATACTTATCTATTGGCATGAATGCTCATGTTGCAAAACCCATTAAAACACAAAAACTACGTGAAACTATAATTCGCTGTTTAAATAAATAGTTGCGCTATATAAGTAACTTAATATTTTTATCAAATACCTTCCGCCATCCCTTCCATTGGCTTGAGCCGATTTTTTAATAACTTAAAAAAATTTATAAAATAGAATTTGACTCACGCGTGTTTGCATGTGAAATTCCACATATTCGATTTTTCGTATATTCACTTGGTAAAGGTTGAGTTATAAATGTCAGAAGTTAATGGGTTACCAAATACAAATAAAATACACAGCGTTGTTCCACATACTAAAAATTTTAATGTTAGTTTTTCTGAGCACAAACCTAAAATTTTATTGTTATATGGATCATTAAGAGCGCGTTCTTATAGTAAGTTGGTAATAGAGGAGAGTGCACGTTTATTAACGTATTTTGGTGCTGAGGTTAAAATTTTTAATCCTGAAGGTTTACCTCAAACCGATAGTGAAGATGAATCACACCCTAAAGTACAAGAGTTACGAGATTTAATGCTTTGGTCAGAAGGGCAAGTATGGTGCTCTCCAGAACGTCATGGGTCAATGACGAGTATATTCAAAAACCAAATTGATTGGATACCACTCAATTTAGGTGGTGTAAGGCCAACGCAAGGTAAAACACTCGCAGTGCTGCAAGTTTGTGGTGGATCGCAATCATTTAATGTAGTGAATCAACTACGAGTATTAGGGCGTTGGATGCGTATGGTAACAATACCAAATCAGTCCTCAGTGCCACAAGCTCATTTAGAATTTGAAGAAAATGGGCGCATGAAACCCTCTCCACTTTATAATCGGATTGTTGATGTTATGGAGGAGTTGATAAAATTTACTTTGTTATTACGAGATCAAAAAGATTACTTTGTAGATCGTTATTCTGAACGTGTGGAATCTGCAGAAGAACTTAGCCAACGCGTTAATCAAAGCTCTATTTAGGACAGAACAATGGGATTATTTGAACGTTATCTTTCTGTGTGGGTAGCCTTAGCTATTACTTTTGGTATTGTAGCTGGTTCTATAATGCCAAGTGCATTTAGCTTAATTGCTGGTTTTGAATATGCCCATGTAAATATTGTAATCGCAGTACTTATTTGGTTGATGATTTACCCAATGATGGTGCAAATTGATTTTTCATCAATTAAAGATGTAGGTAAAAAACCAAAAGGGTTAGTGCTCACTATCGTTATTAATTGGCTTATAAAGCCCTTTACTATGGCGCTACTAGGCTGGTTATTTTTTAAGGGTATTTTTGCCGATTTTGTTGACCCACAAACAGCTACAGAATATATAGCTGGTATGATTTTGTTGGGTGTTGCGCCTTGTACCGCTATGGTGTTTGTGTGGAGTCAATTGACAAAAGGCGATGCTAATTACACCTTAGTGCAGGTATCAATAAATGACATAATTATGATTTTTGCCTTCGCACCTATTGCAGGGCTATTACTTGGTGTGACTGATATTACTGTACCTTGGGATACACTGCTATTATCGGTGGTATTGTATGTACTTATCCCGCTGGTGGCCGGTGCTGTTACCCGTAAAAAGCTTGATAAAGAAGATGACCATACGTGTTTAAATAACTTTTTAAAGGTAATGAAACCTTATTCTATTATTGGCTTACTCGCGACAGTAGCGCTATTGTTTGGTTTCCAATCGCAGATATTAATAGAAAAACCAGAGGCAATAGTTCTTATTGCAATCCCGCTTTTAATTCAAACTTACGGTATTTTTGCGATTGCTTATATTGCAGCTAAAAAATGGGGCTTGCACATAACATAGCGGCGCCTGCATGTATGATTGCCACTTCAAACTTTTTTGAGCTAGCTGTTGCGGTTGCTATTTCATTATTTGGTTTACATTCTGGGGCTGCACTTGCCACTGTGGTGGGAGTGTTGGTAGAAGTCCCCGTAATGCTAAGCTTGGTATACTTTGCAAATAAAACCCGCCATTGGTTTAATTAAGGCGGTATGCAGCATAATCTCTGCTGGCATACTTTTTAAAATGATCTGTCGATGGCTTTCATCTATTTACAGAATAAAGGGCATAGCTGTTTATTTTTGTAAGTTCTCGTTTATCTGAGTGTTTTTTGTTTAGTACTATTAATAAACGTTTAAACTTAGTTTGCAGCCTTGTGCTTCTATAGATATTGAACAACACTTTAGTTATCAATATAACGAGTGGCAGGCTATGCAAAAGAGTAAACTCTGGCTTTTAAAGTACTTCAAAGGTATCTCTTTTGTTTTGTTTTTGATGATACTTATTAGTTTTAATTTCATTTTAAATGATGCATTACATCAAAAAGCACATGTTTCTGGGCAGCAGTTTGTTAAACGCGTTTATGAATTAAATTTATCTCCCTCTATAAATAATGAAGTGTTGGTCGCATTAGCTAAAAATGAAGGCTTTAAGTTAGAGCTGCAAAATTCTTCTGATCACTTTAGGAACTTAGTAAATTTAGAACGCGAAGTTTTTACTTTTAAAACGTTAAGTTTGAGCCTTTATCACTATCCAGTGTGGGTAACACAAAGCTACTTATTTATATTTTTGAATCTGATTATATTAGGCGCTGCTAATTGGTCTTATCGCTGGTGGAGCCTGTTAAAAGTAAACCGTAAAGTAATGCTTAAAAATACAGTTATACAGCCGACTAAAATTATTCAACAAAGGTATAAAAATACTCAACTAATCGAACAGGCAAAAAAATGTGATTTAAGTTCTTTGTATGGAGTTAATACTGCATCACATAACTTATTTTTACTTATTGAGTGTGATTGTAGCTATGATAAAAAAACGGATATAGAAGCCAATTTTAAAGTCTTAATTACTAAAAAATTAGCCGAACTTAAAGGTGTGTCGGTAAAAATACTAAACTCTAATTACTTAGCGGTTACCTTACCAAACATTTCTATTAGCGAGTTGAATAGCTACGTTGAAAAGCTTCATAAAAATGTGTTTTTAATATGTCAAAATCATCAAAAAAATATTACTCATAAAAATATTAAAATAGGTGCGTGTGATTATCAATTAGGCGCTGATCAAGTGGCGGTTTATAAGCTAGCAAAATCAGCACTCGCGCTATCACAAAGCAGCCTATTGCAGCATTGCCACCGTTTAACGTTAAATCACTGCCAAGAAAAACACCTCTCTAGCAAACAGGTTATAGAAAACATTAAAAAGAATAAATTTATATTATTCTTTCAGCCTGTATTTGAACTCTCTAGTGGAGATATCCTGCAGCATGAAGCTCTTATTCGGGTTAGGCATAGCCAACTTGGTTTACTGGCCGCTCGTTATTTTATTAAGCAGGTTTATAGTGATCAAGACGCTTTAATATTAGATAAAGCTGTAATAACACAAGTCAAAAAGCTAATGCTCAGTGAGTCTTCGGCTTTAACAGTTAGTGTAAATCTACACCCTAAAAATTGGTTTAATACTGTATTTTGGGAGTGGTTAGCCAATCAAATGGCAGAGCTTAAGTTAAATACTAAATTACAATTTGAAATAAGTGAGGCAGAATTTTTTACTCATAGAGAGTCGATAACTAATGCACTCAATGTTATTAAAAAAGGGCATTCACATATTGTGATTGATAATGTAAAAAGCAGTGAGAAAGTAGCCATGCTAGTTGATTATAACCAAGTATGTGGGCTTAAGTTATCTTACGAACTGGTTCATTTATTAGATGAAAAAACTCAAAGTCAAAAGAAAATAAAAAGGATAGTCGAAGCCGCTAGTCTTTTAAATCTACCCGTATACGCGGTGGGCGTAGAGACTCAAAAAGAGCTACTTACGCTTACCAAATTGGGAGTGGTAGGAGCTCAAGGTTTTTACTTTTCAGAGCCACTTCAAGAGTTTACGCAAGCGGTATTTAATTAAGGTCTAGATTAACCCTCTATATTTAAGCCCATTTAAGCCTTGAAGCCCGCCAGTATGAACAGCAATAATTTTACTCCCAGATGGGAAATAATCTTGCTCAATAAGCTGCCACAATGCATACATCATTTTTCCGCTATAAATAGGCTCAAGTGGCAGATTATAAGTGTGACTCATATCTTGGCAAAACTGCCATAACTCAGGTGAAAACTTACCATAGCCACCATCATGAAACTCTGTGAGTAACTGCCAGTTAGTTTGGTTATTAGCTCTAGCGCTCAGCTTTTTTATTTCTTCATTTAAATATTCAGCTTGTTTTAATACCGCGATACCAATAACTTGTGTTGTTGAAGCACTGCCTTCTATTAGTCCAGCAAGCGTGCCACCACTACCTGTAGGACAAACTAAGTAGCTATGTTCGGGTAAGCTTTGTACTAATTCTTTACACCCTAATAAAGCATGTTCATTTGTACCACCTTCAGGAATAATATAAGCATTTGGAAAGCGCTCTTGCAGAGCATTAAGGTAATCGATGTTGTGGCGTTTTCGATATTCTATACGATTAACAACATGCAGGTTTATACCACAATGTTTTGCAAATTGGATTGTTGGGTTGTTGTTATCCAGTTCTGGTCCGCGAATAATCGCGCGAGTTTTTATATTAAATTCTTTTCCTGCCGCTGCGCAGGCATGAATATGGTTTGAAAACGCACCACCAAAAGTCAGAAGCTCTGTTTTATTTATCTTTTGCATATACGCTAAATTGTATTTTAATTTACGCCATTTATTGCCACTTATTAGCGGATGGAGTAAATCATCACGTTTTATACCTAAACAAATATTTCTCTTTTTTAGAAACGAGCTATCTAATTGTTGAATATAGTTATTTTCATCTATTTTGAATTTTTCACGCATTTTATTGGTTTTCAATTTGGCAAAGTAGTTAAAATGTACGACACTTATTTCATACATAATTAACAATAGTAGCTATATGAAAGAAAAGCTGTTTTCATGGTTAAATCGTAGTTTAGATCCAAATACAGCTATTGGTGTTGCAACGTATGCAGATACTGTTAACGCAGTATGTTTAAAAAAACAACGCGACCAATGGATGGTTCACAGTTCTCACAGTGTAAATGTGTCTGAGCAAACCGATTATACCGCTGCAATTGTTGCTTGTACAAATGAGGTTTCTACTGATATTTGTGCAGTTAATTTAGTCATACCGCACTACTTTTATCAAATAGTGCAAATGGATAAACCAAACCTTAGTGATGAAGAAATCATTCAGTCACTCCCTTGGACTACAAAAGACTTAGTTGATATAGCTTCTGAAAATATTGTGGCTGATTTTATCGATTATCCAATAACGTTACCAATGCAAAGCAGCAAAATGAATGTATTTATTACCAATAAGCTGCAGCTACTTCCGTTTATAGACAGTTTTGAACAAACTAAACCAGTTTTGCGTGCAATGACCTCTGAAGAAATGGTTTTAGTAACTTTATTTGGCTCATACAAAGAGGCGCATATGCTGATTGTGCAGCATGCTAATCATGAACCTCGAATCTTAATTATTCGTAATGGGCAATTAGTATTAGCTAGGCGATTAAATGGTTTTTTAGGTATTTCTGACAAGGATCAAAACCAAGAACTAGTAGAGGCGTTAGGGTTAGAAATTCAGCGTTCGATGGACTTTTTTGAAAGCCAGCTCAAGCAACCGCCAATTCGCAGCATACAGCTACAGTGCGATGATTTGTCTTCATTAACTCTTAGAGCCGGTCTTGCTGAGTTTTTACAAGTAAAAGTTGTAGATTTTGCGCCTAACTTAGAATTAGCGCAGCAATTAGAGCCAAACTTTTATTATGCGCTCGGAGCAGCCTATCAATTAACAGATCCGGAGTCTGTGCTATGAAAACCCGGATTAATTTTTATCAAAAAACCTTACGAGTACGCCGAGACCCAGTCCCTTTATCGGGAATGATTACACTGTGGTTAGGTGCGCTATTAATTATTGCAATCACGTGGGCTTTTTACAGTTATAAAACTTATTCAAGTGAGCTTGATTTAGAACAAAAAAAGGAATATCTCAAACAAGGAAAAGCTCAGTTAGAAGTTGTAAAAAAGCAGCTAGCAGAGAAGCAAAATAAAACAATTTTTATTAATGAGCTAAAAACACTTCAGCAAGAGGTTTTGCATAAGCAGCAAATATTTAGTTATTTAGAGCAAAGCTCAGATCAATCCGCAACCGACTATGCGCAGGTTATGCAAGATTTAGCCAAGTATCACGAGCCTAATATCTGGCTTACTCATATTAAATTTGTAGGGCAAAGTGTCACGTTTCAAGGGCAAGTATCGCAGTCAAAATTTTTACCTATGTGGTTTAATAATTTAAAGCAGTCACCTTTTTTTATTGATAAAGAATTTTCAGTTTTAGAACTGTCAACAAAAGATGGTCTGAGTGAATTTAATGTGGCGACCGACCTTGCTGATAAAGGCGCTAAACCATGAACAACAAGAAAGACAAAGGTTGGCCTATTTGGGCAAAGTATCGAGCTCAATTTGCATCGCTGCAAAAGCGTGAGAAGTATTCCACTGTATTTGTAGGCTTATTCATGGTGATTTACCTCGGTCTGTGGTTTGTTATTTTTCCACAGCAAGATGAAGTTGCTCATATTCGCTCTGAACAAAATGCAGCATTGCAGGAGTTACAGCAGATAAATGCGCAACTCTCCATGTTAAATCAAGCACTAAACTACGACTACACTAAGGTTTTACGCAGTCAAATTGCACAAACCAGAGATGAATTAGCTGAAATAAATAATCAACTTAATAGTTTTAGCCAAGGCTTTGTAGCGGCTAAAAATGTACCTGCCGTTTTAAAAGATTTGCTCGTAGATAGTAGCGATGTAAAAGTGAGTAGCTTTAATGTCAAACCAGCACAGGCTATCGATGTAGAAAAACTAGGTGAACATGATACGCAAACATTATTTTTTGAGCATCAGATGGTCGTTACTTTAGAAGGTAGCTACTTTAGCTTACAAAAATATTTAGCCGCATTAAAAAATAATCAAGATAAGTTATTAATACAAGAGTTTAGTTATCAGGTACTAGAGTACCCTCAAGCTGAATTAACTTTACAAATTGCTACAGTGAGCGCTAATGAAAAATTTATCGCATTATAATTTATGTTTTTTATTATTTTTATTCACTTTCGCACACAGTGCATTAGCGCAATTACGCGATCCTACTCAACCAAATATGTATGTAAATAACAACAAGAGTGTAGCCCAAAGTACAGAGCTTAAATTGCAATCTATTATTAAAAACAGTACAGCATTTAAGGCCATTATTTCAGGCCATATTTATCGAGTCGGTGATGCTGTAGACGATTTTCGGGTGCTAAGCATTAACTCAAAACAGGTTGTGTTAGCAAATGATGATAAACAAATAAAATTAGAATTATATGACTATGAAATTAAAAAATAATTTATCTCATCCGTGGCTTGTTCTTCTATTGTTACCTACATTTTTAACTGCGTGCCATAGCTTTAAACCAGGTAAAGAGGTTAAAACTCATATAGAGCAAGAGCTGGCTGAAAAGCCTGTAGAAGCTAAAGCTATTGCGCCTTTACAGATGCCGAGTGAGCTTACACAAAGCCTACTATCATCAATAAATAATGAGCAAACTATAAGTGATGATTTATCCATCAAGCGTTTTGATGTAGCCGCTAATGACGTTGAAATAGGCGCCTTTTTTGCAGGCTTAACAGACGATACGCCTTTTAGTGTTGCTGTGCATCCTGAGGTAAATGGCACAATTAGTTTAAATCTTAAAAGCGTTACGTTTAATGAAGTCATTGCTGTTATTAAGCGTATGTATCCTTTAGATATTGTTAATGAAGGACGAATAGTACAAGTACTGCCAGCCAAAATGCGCACAGAAACAATACCTGTAAATTATTTAATGATGCAGCGCCATGGTCAGTCTACAGTGAGTGTGGTTGCTGGTGGGGTTAGTCAATTTGCACAAAGTGGCAGTAGTTCGAATGGTTCAAGTTCAGGTAGTAGTAACCAGCAAAATAATGAGTTTGGCGGCGATAATCAAAGCTTAGATTTAAACGGTTCTCGAATCCAAACAATTAATAAAAATGACTTTTGGAAAGAATTAGAAGTCGCCCTTAAGTCTTTAATTGGCGCAAGCGATGGGCGCTATGTTGTTGCAAGCCCACAAGCTAGTTTGGTAACCGTAAATGCATTACCAAGCGAAATTAGTCAGCTAAAAGAGTTTTTGCGTCAAAGCCAAGAAAACCTGCAACGCCAAGTTATTCTAGAAGCAAAAATAATAGAAGTAACTTTAAAAGATGAGTACCAACAGGGAGTTAACTGGGAGCGTATAGCGAGTGGTTTAGAAGGCGGTATTTCGTTTGCTACAACAGCGGGTTCTACTATTAGTAATAGTATTTCAGCCGCAATTGGTGGAGCGTCATCGCTAACCATTCAAAAAGGAGACTTTAACGGGGTTATTAATTTGCTTGAAACGCAAGGTGATGTGCAAATGCTATCTAACCCTCGAGTTACCGCTACAAACAATCAAAAAGCAGTTATAAAAGTAGGGCAAGACGAATATTTTGTTACTAATGTATCAAGTACGACGGTAACGGGTACTGCTACAACGACCTCGCCTGAAATTGATTTAACGCCGTTCTTTTCTGGTATTGCCCTTGATGTAACGCCGCAAATTGACAAGTACGGCTCAGTTATTTTGCATGTTCACCCCTCAGTAACTGAAACCGAAGAACAATTAAAAGTAATCACGTTAGATGATCAGCGTTTTGAGTTGCCACTAGCGCAAAGCAATATTAGAGAGTCAGATACGGTAATTCGTGCACAAAGTGGTGAGATAGTTGTTATTGGCGGTTTAATGCAAACGACAACAGAAGATGAAGAATCAAAAACACCGGTATTAGGTGACATTCCGATTTTTGGCAATTTATTTAAAAGTATTCGTAAACGCCAAGAGAAAAAAGAACTGATTATTCTAATCAAACCAACGGTTGTTATGCCAGATACTTGGAAAAAACAACAAGGTGAAAGCCGTCAGCTTTTAAAAACATGGTATGAAAACTAACTATGTATTTAAGCTTTTTTAATTTAAGTGAAATGCCTTTCACGTTAACCCCTAACACAGAGTTTTTTTGTGCACTTGAACCGCACCACGAAGCGATGCAAGTGTTAACAACAGCTATTGAAATGGGTGAAGGGTTTATTAAAGTCACTGGTGAAGTTGGGACTGGTAAAACGCTACTTTGTAGAAAGCTATTAAACCAACTTGAGCCAGATTACATTGTGGCTTATTTACCTAACTCTTATTTAAGCCCAGAAGAGCTTAGATGGGCAATTGCAATTGAGCTTGGTATGGACGTAGATAAAGCATTAGATCAGCAAGCACTAGGGCAGCTTATAAATCATCACTTACTCGACTTACAAGAAGATAATGAGCGTGTAGTGCTTTTGATAGATGAGGCGCAATGCTTGAGTTGGGAGACTCTAGAGGCGCTGAGATTATTTACAAACTTAGAAACAGAAAGCGAAAAACTAATTCAAGTTGTGTTATTTGGGCAACCTGAACTTGATGAAAAGCTGGCAAACAATAAAGTAAGGCAATTACGCCAACGTATCAGTTTTTCGTATAAATTACGGGCGATGACTGGCGCTGAGGTTGTTTATTATATTAATCATCGCTTACAAGTTGCAGGATTTAATAGGCCTCCTTTATTTAATAATAGTATGGGGCTCAAAATTGCTAGAGCTAGCCGTGGAATTCCTAGATTAGTTAATATTTTATGCCACAAAGCACTATTACAAGCTTACGGTGAAGGGTTAAATACAATAACAAATCGCCATATTCAACTTGCCATAAAAGATACCGAAGACTGCGCAAAGTATCGAACCGGACAATATTGGAGCTACAGTGCTTTAATGTTTAGTGTTTTAGCTATTGCTGCCATATGGGCATGGAGGCAGTGGTTATGAGCGTTATAAATAATATGCTTAAAAATATTGAGCAGCGAGAAGCTAAACAAGTAAGTACTCAAGAAGGTATAAGCTTAAAGCCGATATATGATGTAAAAAATATTGCATTTAAAGCCGTAATTGTACTTATTATGCTAAGTGTCATTTTTTTAGCATACCTATATTTACCGACCGCCGACAAAAAAGAGACCCAACGTGAGTCTGTGTTACCACAGAAAAAAATGGTCGCTGTTCTAAGCTCTAATTTATCTGATTATCAAGATGAAAAAAGCAATGTAGAACCTTTAGTTGAGCAAGATGTTGTGAAAACGCTTGTGCAAGTTGAGCAAATAAAACCAGAAGTGAATGATTTAGCTGAATCTGAATTGAGTGAAGCAACATTACTGGTTTCTCAACCAACGGCTGAGCCAGTTGTAATTGCCGAGGTTAAACAAAGCCCTGCACTAGCTAAAGATAATGTGCTGGTAACTAGCGAAGCTATTGTCAGCAAACCAAAAATTACTCCAATGATTAAAACTAAGTCTCAAAATACTATGACTAAAAGCGTGGCAGAAGCTAAGTCGCCACAGGCTTTATTGGTTGAGCAATTAGCCGCAGCTAAACAAGCAATACAGTTTGGCTTATACAACGAAGCCATTAGCGATTTAAATATTATTTTAGCGCAATCGCCTTTACACGTAGAGGCTCGAAATTTACTAGCTGCAACCTACTTTAAACAACAAGATATAAATTCAGCACAACAGGTTTTGCAAGCGGGTATTCGCCAAAACCCTAACGTACTTGAATGGCGTGTAATGCTAAGCAAAATACTCATTATGCAACAGCAGTATGAAGGAGTATTGCTGCTTTTAAGTGATGAATTTGAGGCTCAAGCGAGTCTTGATTTTTGGGTGTTGCAAGGTACTGCCGCGCAAAGTGCAAGTAAGCACCATAAAGCTCTTGAAAGCTTTAAACATCTTACACAACTACAGCCTAGTCAAGCTAAGTGGTGGCTGGCACTTGCAACTTCAAAAGATGCATTAGGAGAGTACCTCGATGCTAAACAGCTTTACAAAGTGGCTCTAGATTTAGGTGGATTAAATACAGCTATGACGCAGCATGCATTACAGCGTTTAGTTGCGCTAAAGGAGGCCGTATGAGACCTAGTTTAAAAATGCGCTTAGGGGACTTACTTGTTCATGAGCACATGATCACCGAAGCCCAACTAAGCGAAGCGCTAAACGTTCAAGCTGCGACGGGTCGTAAATTAGGTTCGACGCTTATTACACTTGAGTTTATTAGTGAACCACAACTATTACGTTTTTTAGCGCAACAATTACAAGTACCTTTTTTAGATATATCACAGCGAAAAATATCAGCTGATGTATCTAAGCTTTTATCTGAGGTTTATGCACGTCGCTACAGAGCATTAGTAATTGAAGACAATGGTGACTCTGTTTTAGTCGGGATGAGCGATCCTGCTGATTTAAGGGGGCTTGATCAACTTGCAACTATGCTTGCTCCTAAACGAATAGATTTAGCTGTTGTACAAGAAAGTCAAATAATGGCTGCGTTTGACAACGTATATCGTCGTACAGATGAAATTACTAACTTTGCAGCACAACTCCATGAAGAATATCAAGACGTAGAAGAGTTTGATTTAAATTCTTTAGGTGATGAAACATCTGATGCAACCGTTGTAAAGCTACTGCAATCAATATTTGAAGATGCTGTGCAAGTTCGCGCATCTGATATTCACATTGAGCCAGATGAAGGTTTGCTTCGCATTCGTCAACGTGTAGATGGCATATTACAAGAGCACACTCTTAACCAAGTAAAAATAGCATCGGCACTCGTGCTACGTTTAAAGCTTATGTCGGGATTAGATATATCTGAAAAACGCCTCCCTCAGGATGGTCGCTTTAATATAAAAGTGCGCAGCCATAGTATTGATGTGCGCCTATCTACTATGCCCGTTCAGCATGGCGAATCAGTTGTAATGCGTTTGCTTGATCAATCAGCCGGATTATTATCGTTAGATGAGACAGGCATGCCAGTACACATATTAAAACGTGTACGCAGCATTATAAAACGTCCGCATGGCATGGTTTTAGTTACTGGGCCAACAGGTTCGGGTAAAACAACCACACTATACGGTGCACTAAGTGAGCTGAATCAACAAGAAAGTAAAATTATCACAGTAGAGGATCCCGTTGAGTATCGTATTGGCCGTATTAACCAGGTACAAATAAATAATAAAATAGGGCTGAGCTTTGCAAGTATTTTACGGACCGCTCTAAGGCAAGATCCTGACATTATAATGGTTGGCGAAATGCGTGACCAAGAAACCGTAGATATTGGATTAAGGGCCGCTTTAACAGGCCACCTCGTACTATCAACGTTACATACCAATGATGCAATTACCAGTGCTATGCGTTTAATCGACATGGGGGCACCGGCTTACTTAGTGGCAAGTTCACTGCGCGCTATTATTGCCCAACGATTAGTAAGGCGAGTATGTAATGACTGTAGAGTACCGTACTTGCCAGATCATCAAGAAATAAGCTGGCTAAAATACTTAGGCGAAGATGTTACTGAAGCTCAATTCTCCAAAGGGCAAGGTTGCACTGCATGTAACCATAGTGGTTATAAAGGGCGTGTAGGTATTTTTGAGTTGCTCGAAATGGATGATGCAATGATGGATGCATTACGAGTTAACGACACGCAAGGTTTTGCAAAAGCCGCTAAAAATAGCGCGAATTTTTCGCCACTCTCAACAATGGCATTAAACTACGCCAAGCAAGGAATTACCTCTTTAGATGAAGTATTTAAAGTGGCTGAATATATCCCAGAAATAGTAGGGGATATTGATGCAACTATA
Organism: Pseudoalteromonas sp. SG43-4; assembly: GCF_014164325.1. NCBI lineage: Bacteria > Pseudomonadati > Pseudomonadota > Gammaproteobacteria > Alteromonadales > Pseudoalteromonadaceae > Pseudoalteromonas > Pseudoalteromonas sp. SG43-4. The sequence goes on from NZ_JACJFB010000002.1 coordinate 117,348, forward strand.
TAGCTACAAAGCGAAAGACAGCAAAGGTATGTTGGTTAAAGGCCAATTAGAAGCGAGTAACCAAGCTGGCGTAGCTGATAGTTTAATGAAGCGTCAATTTATACCAATATCAATCTCTTTAGTTGAAACAAAAAATAACATCAAAATTTTTGATAATTTATTTGTCGAAAAAATAACGCTAGACGACATGATTATGTTTTCTAGGCAAATGTATTCGCTATTAAAAGCAGGTATACCAATTATACGAGCAATGGTTGGGTTGGCAGAAACAACACAAAATAAAAAATTTAAAAATGTACTAATAGAAGTTACCAAGCAGCTCGAACAAGGCCGCGACTTATCCAGTGCAATGGCGATACATAACGAGGTATTTAGCCGTTTAACAGTATCCATGGTAATGGTTGGTGAAGGCTCTGGACGATTAGAAGATGCGTTTTATCAACTCGCTATTTATTTTGAGAAAGAACAAGAAACCCGAAAGCGTATAAAAGCAGCTATGCGCTACCCTACTTTTGTTATTTTGGCTCTAGTAGCGGCTATGATTATTTTGAATATTTTTGTTATTCCTACCTTTGCCAGTATGTTCGAAAAATTTGATGCTGAATTGCCATTAATGACTCAAATATTAATTGGCACTAGCAGCTTTTTTGTTAACTACTGGTGGTTATTGTTGGTGATGGGTATTGGTTCTGTTTTTGCTTGGAGGCGTTATTTAAATACAGAGCCTGGACGCTTTAAGTGGGATCAATATAAATTAAAAATTCCATTTATTGGGGATATTTTAAAACGGACATTGCTTGCGCGCTACAGTCAAAGTTTAGCTATGGTATTGCGCTCCGGTGTGCCTATGACCACTGGTTTATCACTAACAGCGCATGCCGTAGATAACAGCTATATGGAAAAAGCGATTATTACTATGCGCCAAGATATAGAAAAGGGCGATAGTTTACTCAGAGCCTCAAAAAGTTCTCAGCTGTTTTCTCAGCTTGTATTACAGATGGTGGCGGTAGGTGAAGAGACAGGTCGGGTTGATGAGCTCTTACAAGAGGCTGCTGATTATTATGAGCGTGAAGTTGATTACGACTTACGGAGCTTAACTGCAAAAATAGAACCTATTTTAACTGTGTTTGTTGCCATTATGGTGCTGATTTTAGCGTTGGGTATTTTTATGCCGATGTGGAACATGATGTCCGCGATTAAAGGTAATTAACCAAGTGATTGCATCAAAGGCTTACTCAAAAGGTTTCTCATTATTTGAGTTAGTTATTGTTGTGATTTTACTGGCAGTAATTTTGAGCTTTGCTATACCTCAATATATAGGTATTAAAAATCAAGCGCATAATGCAAGCGTTGACGCTATAGCAGGTAGTTTCTCATCGGCCGTTGGCATGGTTAGGGGTCAATGGGAATTAGAAGGTAGACCAAACAGCAGGTCAAACAAAACATTTGTTAACTATGCAGGGGTAATAGTTGGTGTTGATGGGACGTTAGGTACACCAACAAGCGATGAAACAGAAAAAAAAGATACTCGTGCAGAAGTTATAAATGCGAATAAATGCCGCCAAGTTTTGAATATAATTTTACAAGATGCACCCAGTAGTACGTTAAGTAATGAATTATCGATAATAAAAAGTGTAAGTTTTTTAGTTAGGTACAATGCAGAAAATACGCAATGCGTCTATTATTTAACTCACACCATTGATGTTAAAAGTATACCTACCAATACAGGGGAAATATCAGGTTTAACAGGTTTTTCATACTTTGCTAAAACAGGCAAAGTAAAAATATTTAAAAATTAAGTAATTAAAAAGAGGCTTACTTATGAAAACGCAATCGTTAAAAAGTTTACCAATGAATAAACAAGCAGGTTTTACACTTGTTGAATTGATCATCGTAATTGTTATTTTAGGCATTTTAGCTGTTACCGCAGCACCTCGCTTTTTAAACTTGCAAGGTGATGCCAATGCTTCAACACTTGAAGGCTTACAAGGGTCGATTCGCAGTGGTATGAATATTGTGAATGGCAAATCTATTATTGCTAGTGATCACAAAAAGGATGAGGCTACAGTTACAGTAGATACTGGTGTAGCAGTACCTACTGTTTATGGTTATCCAGCAGCAACAGAAGAAGCCTTTGAAGCATTTTTAGATGTCAACTTTGCAGATGGAACACCAAATGCAATTGATTCAGCTGATTTCAATTTATTTGTAAACGATACAACAGTAACTATTTTTCCTAATAGTTACACTGTGGATGCAACTACTGTTGATGATTGTCGAATTGAATACACGCAAGCTACTGCGACGACAGGCCCTGTAGTTGTAACTCCTCCAGTGATTACACTTGTTACTACGGGTTGTTAATTACATAAATGATAAGCAGTAGTAAGCAACGATTGCGTGGCTTCACACTCATTGAGTTAATTATTACTCTAGTGATATTGGGAATACTGTCGGTAACGGCAGTTCCCAAATTTCTGGGCAGCTCAACAGAAGACGCCTATTCGTATCGAGACCGTACTTTAAATGCACTTAGGACAGTGCAGCTACGTGCAATGCAAAATACAGCAACAACAAGTTGCCATACCCTTTATATAACCTCCACACTTATTGCTCCCTCCGCACCCGATACATGTACCGGTGGAGCAGATACCAATAACACCGATCATTTAGTGGTACAAATAAACACGCAAAGAAGTAATATAACATTTAGCGCTTTAGATAGTAACGCGAATATATTTACCCAAATTAGTTTTGATCCTTTAGGTAAATCAAATCAAACCTGTACTACGCAGTGTCGAATAGATGTTGGATTAGCTGGCGTATGCATAAGTGGTGAAGGGCTTATATATGCGTGCCCTTAAAGTAAAAGGTTTTACTCTAATAGAGCTTATTATTGGCATTGTCATGTTTGCAATTGCATTAAGTATTATTACAGCTTTAATTGCCCCACAAGCCAAAAAAAGTGCAGAGCCGATTGTGGCTTTAAGAGCCTCTGAATTTGGTCAATCACTAATGAACGAGATTCAAAGTAAGTCGTTTGATGAGCACAGTGATAGAAGCGCACCTTTTAGGCGGTGTGGCGAAATATCTATAGGTGCTGAGGCTTGTACCGCACCTGCTGACTTCGGAGTAGATAACTCAGAAACCAGAACTAGTTATAACGATGTAGATGACTATATTGCACTGTCTAACCAGCCTATTACTAATAGCTTAGGTGAGGTGTTAAGCGAGTACAGCGACTTTAATTTAGTTGTTACTGTTGAGTACGATAGCGACTTTAACGAATCGACCACCAACGATGGCACAACCTTTAAGCGTATTACTATTGAAGTAACATCACCCTTAGGCGAAGTTTACGGATTTAGTGCATATAAAGGGAATTACTAATGCAAAGAGCTAAATACCAAAATGCATTTACCCTTATAGAACTATTACTTGTCATGGTTATTATTGGTATTTTAGCCGTAAGTGCATTTTCATTTATTGGTGCTGGGGTCAGTATTTACTCACAAGGGGTTGAGCGCCAAGAAGCAGTAGCTCAGGCCCGCTTTTTAATAACGCGACTTAGTAAAGAGCTTCGCCATGCTACGCCAAACTCATTAAGGCTCTCTTGCGATAACAGCACTAGCGGAGCATGTAGTGCTCAGCAGTGCTTAGAATTTACGCCGTTTTTATCAGCGACTCACTATACAAATTACCTACCTACCGTAGCGCCTTTTAATGTTAGCGCTGTTGATTTTGAACTTAATAATTTAACGCAGCCGCAAGTTGGAGATTGGGCAACAACTTACCCGTTAAGCAGCGCTGATATATACGATGAGAATAATAATAAGCGTTTAAAACTATCAGCATTTAATAGCTCCACCACTAGTGCAATTGATGAGTGGCAATTTAGTAAAGCGTTTGCCCAAGAGTCGCCAAGTAAGCGCCTTTATTTACTCTCTCAACCTGTAAGTTTTTGCGTTGAAGGGCAGTATTTATATAGATATACCGATTACGGTTTTACAGTTAATCAATTAGATGCCGTGAGCTTACAAATAAGCAGTGGTGTTAAACGTGATTTATTAGGTATTTACATTGCCAATAATTTAGCGAGCGATTTATTTTTTACTCTTGATGCGCTCTCCCTACAAAGAAACGCTGTGCTTAATGTGAATGCGCAAATGCAATTTAACGATACTGAAGTAATGAATTTTAACCATGAGGTGCATATTCCTAATGTACCTTAAAAAAAATCATCACGGAAAAGCCTTACCCAGTAAACAAAAAGGGAACTTAATAATTGTTTCTTTGGTAATTATTGTTGCTTTATTAGCACTAGGATTAGCATTAGTTAAAGTGCTTTCTGGTGCATCTCAACAAAATACCATTGAGTATTACGGCGCTCGCGCTTTTATGGCGGCGCAAAGTGGATTAGAAAGTGGTTTAACGCAACTCTTTCCAATAAATAGCTCAGTGCAAAGCTGTGCATCAGTTACAACTAATTTAACCTTTCAAACTGCATATTTAGCTAATTGTAACGTGCTGGTGAGTTGCGATGAATATATAGACCTACCCGACAGCAGCACAACAAACGGGCTTGTTAATATTTATTACTTACAAAGTAGTGCAACGTGCGCCGCAATTGATTGCCCTGCAGGAAATGATTGCAGAAAGGATTATTGGGAAACACAAAGAACACTCAGTGTGGAGGCTAAAACTTTACCATGATAAAAAGTGCATTAGTCATTATATTTTTTAGCTGCGTGTTACTTTGTAATCACGCAAATGCAGTGCCTCCAAAAATCGAGGGCCGTTATATAGAGCTGCAAGATACATACACATCGCCTGTTTGGACAAAAGTAAATTTTCAACAGCAATATATAACGCCTCCTGCTGTATTTATGCTCTCAACAAACCAAGGTGGAAACCCTGCAATAATAAGAATACGTAATATAACCACAACTAGCTTTGAGGCCTTACCGCTTGAACCTTCAGGAGAAGATGGTGGGCATATTAGTATGGGGGCGCACTATTTAGCTGTTGAGTATGGTGTGCATCAATTTCCAGACGGCACAATTATGGAAGTGGGCAGTACAGACTTATTACTCGAATTACAGTATGGCTCTAAGTCTGGCTTTGCTCCACTGACACCTAAAGGCTATAAGTCTTTAACATTTGCTGAACCGTTTACTCAAAGGCCAAACTTTTTCCATTCGTTACAAACACTCAATAGCATAGACAGCAATCCACCTTCTGAGGCATTAATTCCGTTTTTAACAGTTGCAGTAGAAAGTAATTCTCTATCTGCCAGCGGCGTTAATATTGCTTTAGAGGCATCTGAAACAGCACTTGGGCTCATAAAAAACGAAACTGTTGCTTACATGGCAGTGGAGCCAGGAAGTAACCGCACATTTACTGACGATAATGGCGTTGAGGTATCGTGGGAAACTTTTTTCACAGGCTTTGAAATTGACGGTTGGAGCGATGGCTGTAATTACTTTAGTTTTACTAATAACTTTAGTGTGGCTCCTTTGGTGGTTGCAAGTAAAAACTCACGCCAAGAAGATGATGGCGGGTGGCTACGCAGCTGTAACCTAAGGACTGACAGGCTAGGACTTGTTGTTGACGAAGATCGTGATGGCGATAACGAGCGCCGTCACGTAAACGAGGAAGCATCAATACTCGCCATGACCAGTACCTTTGTGTTTAACGGTGATATTTTAGATTGTGATACCTTGTTCCCTGGCGCTATTTCTACTTATAACAATGGTGAGGTGCAGTTAGTTCAGGGGGTAGAAATAACAGATGGCAATGCGCAGTTTGTCACCACCACAAGTTTAATTTCTACTGCGCTGACGAGCCCTCCTTTGTGTAATGGTCAGGCGTGTGTTGCTGGTGGTTATAACTCTTTAGAACCGAATCAAGCGGCGCAGGTGCCAACGGTTACAAATGATGGTAGCTCAACAGGGCCCGTACCTACTTCTTTAGCTGGCGACTATTATTACGATGAGTTGCAGTTAAGTATGCTGGAAACAGAGTACAGAGTAACAGCGCCTACACGTATATTTTTAAAAGACACAACCTCACTATTATCAACTTCATTTTTGAATATAGGTAAAACAAGTATAGTGGTCGAAACCGGCGCGTATTTAGCTATTTATGTTGATGGTGCGGTTGCTATTGCAGCCGATGCAAATATTGCGGGCTATATTGTTGCCACTGGTGAGGTAAGAATCGCTCAAAATGTGACGTATCAGGGGTCAATTACATCGGCTACTCAAATTATTACCGAAGGGAGCTCAACGTTTGACGCTCTACCAGTACCCGAAAGTATCCCTGGTTTTTGTGGCATTTATACACCAGAAACACTGGATCATTATCGTTTAACAATAAGCGATAACAATGCTCTAACGTGTGAAGCTAAAGAGATGACACTCACAGCCTGCGCTAATGATGCCTGCGACTTATTATTTGCTGAGCCGTCTAGTTTAAACCTTTCTCCAGATAATAGTGGTCAGCAAAGTTGGGTTACGGGGGAGAATATTAATTTTACAGGATCAGCGGTTGTCGAATTTGCTAAACGCACCACAGGCAGTGTTACATTTGGATATAACACTGCTGATCCTTCTGCACCTCTTCGTTGTTATATCGGTGGTAATAATGTTGGTTTGAGTGGCTGTAAAGTTACGTTTTCTGATGCTGGATTTATTTTTAATAATGATATAGATGGAAATACTACAATTCCTACTCAGTTATCAGCAAAGCCTTCAAATACTGGATTTAATGCAAAAGCGCTATCTATTCAAGCGGTAAAAACAAATACCACTACGGGCGTATGCGAAGCTGCATTTCCCGCTGGTGGTGATGTAAGCTTAGATTTATCGTATACATGCAGTGCTGGTGCAAGTTGTTCTGATACGGTTTCACTTAGTAACAACAATAATACCTTTGCGGTCGAGCAAGCAGCTAAATCGTTCACGCTAAACTTTGATAGTGAGTCTAAAGCACCGATTGTTATAAATTATCCCGACGCAGGAAAGTTGAGTTTAAATGTAAACACCAATTTAATTTTAGACCCAGTCACTAATTTATCAGTAAATTTAACGGGTAGTTCAAATGAGTATGTTGTAAAGCCATTCGGATTAGCGATGGAAATTGCAAGTGATGGTTATGCAGCAGACGCTGATGGAAGTTTATTTAGATTAACTGGCGAAGCATTTGATTTAAAGATGAATGCGGTGCAATGGCAAACAGGGCAAGACACTAACAACGATGGTTACCCAGATAACTACAGCAATATAATAAATAATACCATTGCCAAGCACTTTATCACAGAGCAACCACTTGTAGAGGCATTACTTAAAGCGCCTACGCCAGGCGTTCAAGGTACGCTTGAAGCGATGAGCACTGTTGCCTTTAGTGACACAGGCAGTTTGAGTGAATCTATATCGCAGTATAATTACGACCAAGTTGGCATCATTGATTTAACAGCAGGTCTGCAAGATGCCGATTACTTTGGCGCGGGAGATGTAAAAGGTGAATTATATAATATTGGTCGTTTTGCACCTTCGCAGTTTCAGGTAGTGGGGGTTCAAGCTGCCGCACAATGCACGCAATACGGCAGTAATTTAACTTACCTTGATCAACCTTTTGAACTTGGCTTTACAGTACAAGCGCTAAATCAAAATGGTGAGCTAATGGCTAATTATAAAGAGGGCTTTGATAAGTCCAGTGTAGAGGTTAATGCCGAAAATAATGAAGTAGCTAACTATGTACCCGCAACTAATTTTGCTAGCCGATTAGTAAACCTAGGAAATAATAACTGGGGAGATATAAGTGACGGCCAGTGGCAAATGAGCCAACTTAACACGACACTCGAAAGATTAGGTGTAGGGCAAGCAGATGGACCGTTTGCTATGGTGAGTTTAATGGTAACGCTTTCTAACATAGAAGGAGCAACGCTCATTGATGCAAATGATAAACCTAATACACAAGCAGCATGCTCGGGTGGCTGTAATAGCGTAAGACTAAATACATTACCAATAGAGTTTAGATTTGGACGTTTAGTACTTGGTAATAACGCAGGCTCCGATCTCGACCCTTTACTTATTCCTATGCAGGCTCAGTATTACAACGGCAGTGGATTTGTAAATAACGCAGAAGATAACTGTAGTGTATTTGATCATACCCAAATCACTCAAATATCACCTAACAGCCCGCAGTTAGCCTATGAATATGGAACGGGTGTATCTGGCCAGTTAGAGGCGGGAGTGTATCCGGCAAACAATGGTATTTATGCACAGCCAAATGGTTTGGGTGAATTTACCTTAGAATATAATACTTATGATTGGTTAAAGTGGGATTGGCTGGGGGATGAAACACAGCTTGATCCTCGTACTATTTTACAATTTGGACGCTTTCGAGGAAATGATCGGGTTATTTACTGGCGTGAAACACGCGAATAGTTGTAAACTAAGATAATAATTGAACAAAGCTTGTGTTTTGTGCTGCAAGTACATAGCATAAGGCTTTAATTATAAAAAATAATAACGACCAAATAATTGCCGCTTTTTGGGACTGGAATATATGCGAATTACTCCTTTATCTCTGTTAATTTCAGCTAGTTTGTTAGCTAGTAGTGCATTTGCACAAGACACAGCTACAGTAACTGGAATTGAGTCAGAGATTAGTGTTAAACAGACAGAATACGATAACTCGACAAGAATACTTGAAAAACATCTTAAAGAAGAAAGTCAGTTACAAAATCAACTAGAGCTACTTCGTTCTCGTTCTACAGAGCTAGATAAAGAAAAAAACCAAGCGCTCGATGCGATGAACGAAATGTACCGTCGTTTAATTGACGATCCCACTATTAATATTAGTGCGGCTCAATCACGCTATCAAAAAGCGGTGATTGATCATAAGCAAAACAAAGATGATATTTCTATGCAGTTGGCGGCAATTGCATCCCACCGTAAAGATATAGAGCAAATTCGTGTTGCTAAGCATACGCTTTTAAATACTTTAGAAAGTTTAAAAGAGCAGTTAACTACAGCCAGAGTAGAGCGTTTACGTAACGAGTTTACACGTGAAGGCACGCTTGAAGTTAACCATACGATTAACTGTAAGCGAACAGAAACGCTAGCAGCGTGTGAGCAACGCGGTCAGCAAATGGGGCTACAAAAAGCAACTAAACGCTTTGTAGATCAAATATTTGCAAACTTAACAGAAGAGCGCATTGTTGAGCCAAAACGTAATTTGGCGGGCGCTCAAGTACAAATATTAAGTAGCCATGTAGTTAACAGTGCATTTAGCGGCCAAGGTAATTATAACGTTAATTTAAGCGTTACTATGCGCGGCGAAGTAAACAGTAGCCGTTTATGTAGCTTATTAAGCATTGATAACCGTTATTGTTCTGAGTACGGCACGCCACTTACTGCTGCTTATCAACCCGCGTATAACAATACATTTACTGATAGTCAGTTAACATTCAGTAATAGCGCGGATAATAGCAACACGGTGTCGGTTTCTCGTTTAGAAAAGCAGGCAGTACGTGATTATTCAGTTAAACCTGCATCGGTGAAAAAAGATTACCCTTCTATCCTTAATAAGAAGAAGGATCAATCAATAGAGCTGACATTACGATCAAACGTATACGACGATGAAGTGTTTATCGATGGTGTAAGCTTCGGCTCAACACGCTTGATCACACGTTTACCGCCGGGTATTCACAACATTGAAATACGTAAACTAGGCTATAAGCCTTATCAAGTTCGTGTTGATTTAAATAAAGCACAAACAATTAATGCAAATTTGGTAAAAAAGCCTAAGTCGATTGCTGCACCGACCTATACTCGAGAGCAACCAGAAGTAACAACACGCCAGGTTAGTGAAAACGTTAATGTATTAAATGCAAACGTTGAAACGCCGGTTGTCGTTATTCCTGCAGGCAAATTTAAAATGGGCGATATCAATGGCAATGGTTTAGCTAATGAACGTCCAGTAATTGAAAAAGTAATAGCAAATTCTTTCGCTATGCAAAGTAAAGAAGTAACCGTAGGTGCCTACGAAAAATTTGTAGCAAATACAGGTTATAAAACTCAAGCGGAAAAAAATAAAGGGTGTGCGTATTATTTAAATGGCGAACCAGTATGGGAAGCAAATTTAAATTGGCGTAATCCTGGTTTTGAGCAAGGCAGTGACTTTCCTGCTGTATGTTTAACTTATAACGATGCAAAAGCTTACGCTGAGTGGTTATCGGGTCAAACAGGGCAGCAATTTCGTTTACCTAACGAAGTTGAGTGGGAATACGCAGCACGTGCAGGAACCGAAACAGAATACCCTTGGGGTAACGAAATTGGTAAAAACCTAGCTAACTGTGGTTGGTGTGGTAGTGAATGGTCAAATAGACGTGCATCACCAGTAGGTTCTTTTTCTCCAAATGCATTTGGATTATACGATACCGTAGGCAATGTATGGGAATGGACCGATAAAGAATCAGGTGAGTCTGATGTAGCAGTAAGAGGCGGAGCGTGGAATTTTGCACCAAGCCTTGCTCGTGCATCTACGCGTTTAATTTTAGCGCCTGATTTTAGATCTAACTACATTGGTTTTCGCTTAGTTCGCGAACGATAAACTCAATTAAGGAAGCTTTGCTTCCTTTTTTCACAAATTCACAAAGGCGCTGCGCTTTATATTGCTCATATAGTTGAGCATGTTAAAGTGAGGCAGCTAATATAAGAACGTATTTCAAAGGTCATCCAGCCTCATGTTTAAAAAACTCCGTGGTATTTTTTCTAACGATCTATCGATCGACTTGGGTACAGCCAATACCCTAATTTATGTAAAAGAAGAAGGTATTGTATTAAACGAACCTTCTGTTGTTGCTATTCGCCAAGAACGCGCTGGTGGACCTAAAAGTGTTGCATCTGTAGGTACAGAAGCAAAACAAATGCTAGGCCGTACACCGGGAAATATTAAAGCAATCCGTCCAATGAAAGACGGTGTAATTGCTGATTTTTATGTAACTGAAAAAATGTTACAACACTTCATTAAGCAAGTGCATAACAATAACTTTATGCGCCCAAGTCCGCGTGTACTAATTTGTGTACCGTGTGGTGCTACTCAAGTAGAAAAACGTGCAATACGTGAATCTGCAATGGGTGCCGGTGCTCGTGAAGTTTACTTAATTGAAGAACCAATGGCAGCAGCTATTGGCGCAGGTTTACCAGTATCAGAAGCAACAGGTTCTATGGTTGTTGATATTGGTGGTGGTACAACTGAAGTGGCTATTATTTCACTTAACGGTGTTGTTTACTCATCATCTGTTCGTATTGGTGGCGATAAGTTTGACGAAGCTATTATTAATTATGTACGTCGTAACTTTGGTAGCTTAATTGGTGAAGCGACAGCTGAAAATATTAAGCATCAAATTGGCTCTGCGTTCAAAACTGATGAGCCAATCGAAATTGAAGTGCGCGGTCGTAACCTTGCCGAAGGTGTTCCGCGTTCATTCACGCTTAACTCACACGAAATCCTAGAAGCTCTACAAGAGCCGTTAATGGGTATTGTGAGTGCAGTAATGGTTGCACTTGAGCAATCACCACCTGAGCTGGCATCAGATATCTCTGCGCACGGCATGGTACTTACTGGCGGTGGTGCATTGTTAAAAGATTTAGACCGTTTATTAATGGAAGAAACGGGTATTCCGGTTGTTGTAGCTGATGATCCACTTACGTGTGTTGCGCGTGGTGGTGGTAAAGCATTAGAAATGATCGATGTTCATGGTGGTGACGTTTTTAGTTACGACTAATGAAATTAATGTTTGGACGCACAGTCTCTTTGCAACTGCGACTTTTTGTCGCAGTGCTTTTGAGTATCGTACTCATAGTTGGAGACAGATATACGCAAGGTGGTACCGTTGTTCGTACCAGCCTTAATACTCTAGTTAGCCCACTAATCTATGTTGCTAATTTACCCTACGAATTATTTAGCTTAAGTGCTAAAAGCCTGCATACGCGGGATCAACTTCTTACTGAAAACGAAGCGCTGAAAAAAAAGCAAATGCTACAAAGCGAGCAACTTCAGCAGTATCAATTTCTAGCCAGAGAAAATCAAAAACTGCGCGCCTTATTAGGCTCATCTGCAAAGCAATCAAATCGTAAAATTATTGCTCAGGTACTTTCTGTACATTCAAACCCGTATAGTCATCAGGTTGTTATTAACCGTGGTACAACTGACGGGCTTAGTGAAGGCCAAGCTGTAATTGATGAAATGGGTGTAGTAGGGCAGCTTACAAAGGTTGGTTCAACAACTTCACGCGTGCTACTAATGACCGACACCACACATGCCACACCTGTGCGTATACTTCGTAACGATGTACGAACGGTTGTTGAAGGCATAGGTAAAATTAACGTCGTTAAGCTCTCTCACGTTCCACACAGTTTAGATGTGCGAATTGGCGATGTACTTGTTACATCGGGTTTAGGGGGCACATTCCCCGAAGGATACCCGGTGGCAGTAGTAACTGAAATAAATCGTGATGAAGGGCGACCGTTTGCACAAGTTTTTGCAGAACCTATTGCGCAACTAGATCGTATTCGTTTGCTGGTTATTTTATGGCGTAATCAACAGGAGCAAATCAGCGATGATTAACCGTTATTCATTGTTAATTGCGCTAAGCATCTTTTTTGCGTTAATAATGGCACTGATGCCACTTCCATTTTCGTTTGAACCATTTAGACCTGACTGGGTTTTACTTGTACTTATGTATTGGTCGCTAGCAGTACCGCATCGTTTAAATATTGGTACTGCTTGGGTCGTTGGTTTATTAATAGATTTAGCGTCTGGCTCACCGCTGGGCGTGAACTCGCTTACATTCTCGGTATGTATTTTTGTAACCGCGAGCAACTTTCAAAAAATTCGTAACTTTTCGCTTTGGCAACAAAGCCTACTAATTGGTTTATTTTTAACGCTGTATCACTTAATGCAGTTTTGGCTAAATCACTTTTTGTTAGGGGTTTATTTTAATCCACAGTACTTATGGCCAGTAGCAACCGGAATGGTTAGCTGGTTTTGGGTTTTTTTACTACTTCGTAAATATCGCAGACATTTTAGGATCAGGTAATGACTACCGCAGTATATTTGGCATCAGCCTCTCCCCGTCGTAAAGAGTTATTAAGCCAATTAGGTGTCGAATTTACACAGTTTAGTGTTGATGCAGATGAAAGCCCACTTCCAAACGAGCAACCTAGAGCTCTTGTTGAGCGTTTAGCGCGCTTGAAAGCCCAAAGCGGTGTAGAGCTTGGATATACCGATCGCCCTGTACTTGGTAGTGATACCGTGGTTGTTATAGACAACGAGTCATTGGGTAAACCTCGCGATAAAAACGATTTTACACACACGTTAAAACGCCTATCGGGTAACACGCATCAAGTTCTTACCGCAGTTGCATTTGCGACGCAAAATGATGTGCTTAGCTGTGTTGTAAGCACAGATGTTACTTTTAAAACCTTAACAGATGAAGAAATTAATGCTTATTGGGAGTCAGGTGAGCCACAAGATAAAGCCGGTGGCTACGGTATCCAAGGTTTAGGCGGCCGCTTTGTAACTCACATTGCGGGTAGCTATTTTTCTGTTGTAGGCTTACCTTTATATGAAACCGAACAATTATTAAAAACATTCTTAAGAAGGTAACATGAGTACAGAATTACTGATCAATGTCACACCGAGCGAAAGCCGTGTTGCCCTAATAGAAAACGGTGTACTGCAAGAAATACAGCTAGAGCGAATCGGTAATCTAGGTATTGTAGGCAATATTTACTTAGGAAAAATAAGCCGTGTACTTCCGGGTATGCAGGCTGCTTTTGTCGATATCGGCCTTGAAAAAGCTGCATTTTTGCATGCATCCGATATTGTAAATAGTGCCTCTATTGTTGAAGGCGTAGACGACGTACCAATAAAAAAAGTACAAGATATTAGAGAGTTAGTTCGTCAAGGCCAATACATTATGGTGCAAGTGGTAAAAGATCCGCTAGGCACTAAAGGCGCAAGACTCACCACTGATATAACTATCCCTTCTCGCTATTTAGTGTTTATGCCTGATGCGACCCATGTAGGGGTTAGTCAGCGTATAGAAACTGAAGAAGAGCGCTCACGTCTTAAAAAAATAGTCGCAGAATATGGCGATGAAAATGGCAGCTTTATCGTACGTACAGCAGCTGAGGGTGCTAGCGAAGCTGAATTACGACACGATGCCGGCTTTTTAAGAAAATTATGGGAAAAAATAACATCACGTCGTAGAAAAACGAGTAAAGCCAGTATCCTACACGAAGATTTAACGCTTGCCTTTAGAACCCTGCGTGACTATGTAGGCGAAGATATGGAGCGCATTCGCGTTGACTCTAAACTCAGCTATGAAGAACTAAAGTTATTTACTGAAGAGTTTGTTCCACAGCTTTCTCAAGTGCTTGAATACTACCCAGGCGAGCGACCTATATTTGATTTGTTTGATGTTGAAAACGAAATTCAAAAAGCACTGCATCGTAAAGTTACGCTAAAATCGGGTGGTTATATAATTATTGACCAAACAGAAGCAATGACGACTGTTGATGTTAATACAGGTGCATTTGTAGGGCATCGTAATTTAGAAGAAACAATTTTTAATACCAACGTAGAAGCAACCTCTGCAATTGCTCGCCAGCTTAGGCTGCGTAACTTAGGCGGTATTATCATTATCGACTTTATCGATATGGTAAGTGAGGATCATAAAAGGCGGGTGCTTCATTCACTTGAATCAGCCCTTGCAAAAGATCGCACTAAAACGAATATTAATGGGCTTTCAGCGCTTGGCCTTGTTGAAATGACGCGTAAACGTACACGCGAAAGCTTAGAGCATATTTTATGTGATGTATGCCCTGCATGCTCCGGTCGTGGTTCACAAAAAACAGTTGAAACGGTTTGCTACGAAATACTACGTGAAATAGTGCGTGTTAACCGAGCATACGCAGCAGACAAGTTTATGGTGTATGCAGCGCCGGCTGTAAGTGAGGCCCTACTAAACGATGAGTATCATAACCTTGCTGAGCTTGAACTATTTATTGGTAAGCAAGTCAATATTCAAACCGAGAGCTTATACAGCCAAGAACAGTTTGATGTGGTAATGATGTAATGAAAGCAAAAGCGGTCTGTTTTTTTTGTTTTAGAAAGTTATGGCAGACCTGCGCCATAATTTTGGTATTACTGGCCGTTATTGTTTCAATTTTAAAATATACCCTCCCGTATGCAAACGAATATAAAGGTGACATAGAAAGCTATTTACACGAAAAGTTTGAAATAAGCTTATCTATTGGCGAAATATCAGCTAGTTGGCAGGGCAGTGGTCCTGCATTAGTGCTAGAAAATTTATCGTTTAAAGATAACGAAACCGCGCCAATATCACTCACCATTGCTAAAACCAGCTTAGAGCTAAACCTATGGGAAAGCTTAAAAGCACTGCAACTTAGATCTAATTATTTTGTTATTAATGGTTTTCATACCAGTGTAAATATCACCAACTTATTTAAAACCGGTGATAACGACGAAGTTTCTTTTGAGCAAAAAGAGCTAATTGAAGAACTGTTTTTGGGTGAAACGGGTCATTTTGCAATAGAAAATTCCAGTATTAACTTTATTTTAGAAGATGGTAAAGAACGTAAATTACTTCTTCAAAACATTGTTTGGCAAAATGAAGATGAGCAGCACCTTGGCAGTGGAAGCTTAGCACTACCGGGAATTTCGGTCGGAGACTTTGACGCGCGCATAGCACTTACCGGGGATACTCTAGAGCAGGTTGCGGGCGACATCTATGTGCAGGCTAATAAGGTCGATGTATCTAACTGGTTAGCGCAATATATAAATACGCAAAAACAACAACTACATAGCGATATTAATTTACAAGCATGGCTAAAACTAGATAAAGGTTTTGTAAGCGATGTGAAAATGCAGTGGTTACCAAGCTTTGTACGCTGGCAGCGAGAAGAGCAAAGCCACCAAGTTAGTTTGAGTGAAGGTGGATTCCATCTATATCCAGAACAAAATAGCTGGCACTTAAAAAGTACCGGTTTAACATTTAATAGTAACGATAAAGCATGGCCAAGTTTAGAGTTTGAAGCCCAACTAGGGCTGCAAAATAAAGTGTGGCTGCATCAAGTTGATTTTGAATTACTGAGTAACCTAGCCGGGCTAAGTAATTTTAATGCACTTGAACCATTTTTAGAACGCCAACCTAGTGGGCAAATAGATCAAGCTTATTTAAGTTTTTCTAATGCACAGCAATGGCAATTATGGTTTGAGGCTAACAATATTGGCTGGCAAGAATTAAGATCGGTACCAGCAGCGCAAGGGCTTAGAGTAAATGGTTTACTTACCCAAAGTACTGGTCGAATAAATTTATTTGGCGAAAGTGGCACATTAGTCACAGGCGAAAGCTTTAGTAACGACATAAATTATAATCAGCTAAATGTAGAGCTAGATTTAGCTAAGCGAGATGATGGCTGGCATATAAGTAGTGACAATATCTGGTTTGATAATGATGAAGTTACTCTTGCTGCAGAATTACAAATTAGCCTAACAGATGATCCTCGATTAGATCTTTACGCAGAAGCGTTCGCTCCAGATGCCAATATTGCAGATCATTACTTCCCATTAAAAGCGATGAGCCCTGAACTTGTTAGCTATTTAAATGGTGCAATTAAAGGCGGAGAAGTATCTAAAGCACAGGTCTTATTTGCAGGGCCTTTGTCTGGTTTTCCATTTACTGATGGTAGTGGTCAGTTTGATGTATTAGCACAAATAGACAATGCAACCTATGAGTTTGACTCTGATTGGCCAGCGGTCACTAATGCTAATGTACAGCTACATTTTGCTAATGAGCGGATGGACATATATAGCCAGCAAGGCAAGTTGGTTAATTTAGATATTGGTAATAGTGTACAGGTGAGCATTGCAGATTTAATGAATGCTGATGAACTTATTGTGCAAATTGATAAAAAAGCAGAGATGGAAAAGTTACATGACTTTTTTGCAGCGACACCTATTGCCAAACCTCTTGCTGAAATTTTTAAAGTTGTACAGGGCAAAGGCGAAGCCGATGCCAGTATTGAGCTTTTAGTAGGCTCTAAGTTTAAAGGCGGAGCCAGTGTTAGCGGCAAAGTTAATTTAAATGACTTGCCAGTATTTATAGCAACGCCAGGCATTGAGCTTAAAAACTTAACTGGCGAGCTTAATTTTAAAAACGACAACATCACACTTAAAAATGCGACTGCGAAGTGGTTGGGTATGCCACTAAATATTAATTACAGCAGTAAAAGTGATGCTAAAAACTACCAAGCAAACATAGATATAAACGCCAAAATTGACGCCGATACACTAATCGATAGTGGGCAAGGTATATTAAAAAATTATTTAGGCGGGCAAAGCGATGTTGATATTGGTTTAGTACTTAATTTTACCGAACAAGGCTTTAATTATCGTGCACAGGTAAACTCAGAACTACTTGGCTTAACGAGTAACTTACCCGCACCTTATAATAAAAATAGCGAACAAATGTGGGCGCTTGATGCAGTAGTTCAAGGTGATGATATTTCTAATCTCATTACAGCAAACGCTAATCAACAGTTTTACTTTAATGCTATTTTAGAAAATGGAAAATCACAGTTTAGTAATGCCCATTTTGTGCTCGGAAAACAAGATTTAGGATTAAACCAAAAAGACTTAAGCGTAAATATAAATCTTGAGCAGAGTGAATTAGTGCCTTGGTTTGATCTGATTGATCAAATAATTAAAGCAGGTAAAGCAAATCTAGATAAAGAATCAAAAGGGATTATGCCACCGCTTAATGAGGTGGTCGCAAATATAGGTATGCTTGATGCGAGTAACATCATCTTTAATGATTTTGAAATGCGTTTAGCACCATCAAAAGACGATTTATACCTAAAGCTAAATGCTAAAGAACTTAGAGCTGGGGTTTTTATTCCTACATCACAGCCTAGCCAGCCTATACGAATTAATGCCGATTACTTAAGGCTTAATTTTGCACAGCCTAGCGAGCAATTAATTGAAATAACAGATGTACTTCCTGAGGAAGACTTGAGCTGGCTTACTAAAATACCTGCCATTGAGTTTGAATGTAGTGACTGCAAAATTGATCGCTATCAGCTTGATAAAGTGAGTGCGTCATTATTAGGTGATGGCGAGCGCTTATCGATATCAGAACTTGTAATCGATAAAGGAGATCATGTACTGCGCACTAAAGGGCAGTGGCAAAATGGTTTAACAACGCTAGGTGGTGAGCTTAAAAGTGATGATATAGGCGCATTGTTTGGCGAGTTTGATATTACCTCTGCAATTAAGGACTCTAAAGCTGATCTAAATTATGATCTTACTTGGCAAGCAGCACCTTATGATTTTGATGTGAAAACTTTAAGTGGTGAGGTTACTTGGGATTTAGGGGAAGGTCACTTAACTGAAATAAGTGATGGTGGTGCACGCGTATTTTCGCTGTTGAGCCTTGATTCACTCGTACGCAAACTGAAACTTGATTTTAGAGATGTATTTTCAAAGGGCTTTTTTTATAACAGCATGCAAGGCTCTATGCAGTTAGAAAACGGTATCGCTTACACTAAAGATACTAAAATGGACGGCGTACCCGCCGATTTAACCATTAAAGGTTATGCAAATTTAAACACGCTAGATATAGATTACGACCTTGCTGTAGCGCCACAAGTAACCTCAAGCATTCCGGTTATAGTTGCGTGGATGGTTAATCCAGTAACAGGGCTTGCTGCTTTAGCACTTGATAAAGTTATTCATTCTGCGCGCGTCATCTCAGAGATCAATTTTAAAGTAACGGGTAAAATGAACGACCCTATTGTTCAAGAACTCGACAGAAAAAGTCGTGAAGTTACACTACCTCAAGCTGCGCAAAATCAGCCACAAGCATCAGTCGATTTAAAACTTAAAGATGCACAAGTAACAGTAACGCAATGAACAAAACAGCAAGCATAAGCACACCCACAATAGTTGCCCTACAAATGTGTTCAGGGCTAAGCCCTGATGACAACATAACAAGCTTAAAGCGCGCACTTAAAACCCTGCCAGCAACAAGACCATTACTTGTTTGCTTGCCTGAGGCTTTTTTAGTGTTTAGTAAAACTGGTAACGATACGTTACGTGTTGCTAAGCAAGTTGAGCAATACAAATTACAACTTAGTGAATTGTGCCAACACCATAATATTTGGTTAAATGCAGGCACAATGCCTGAGCCATTTAACGAACATAAGTATTACGCAGCATCGCACTTATATAATAATCAAGGCGAGCTGGTTGCAACGTATAACAAAATACATTTATTTGATGTAACCGTTGATGATAAAACAGGTAGCTATCGAGAGTCAGATTTTACCCAAGCTGGAAGCGATGTAGTGGTTGTTGATTCTCCCTTTGGTAAAATTGGCTTAACAGTATGTTATGATCTGCGCTTTAGTGGCTTATTTAACGAACTAGTACGCCAAGGCGCCAATATTATTTTAGTACCCAGTGCATTTACAGTCCCTACAGGGCAAGCGCATTGGCAACCGCTATTAGCAGCTCGCGCAATAGAAACACAATGTTATGTAGTTGCAGCAGCTCAGTACGGTACACATGAAAATGGCCGACAAACATATGGCCACAGTATTATTATTTCGCCTTGGGGCAATACCCTGAGTGAATTGCCAACAGGCACCGGTTTTATAAGCTGCAACGCAGATTTAGACCAGTTACAAAAAATTAGACGAGATATGCCCGTGCAGTCTCATCAACGATTTAGAGAGCATTTATTATGAATTCGGTTGAACAGCATTTACTACAAGACAGCCAGCTAAATAGAGAAGAGCTCGAAAAAACGCTCGCTTACATACATCAGCATAAAGTGGATTACGCCGATTTATATTTTCAATCAAGCCACCACGAATCATGGGTGCTTGAAGACGGCTTAGTTAAAGAAGGCTCTTATAACGTTGAACGTGGCGTTGGTGTACGTGCTGTAAGCGGCGAAAAAACAGGTTTTTCTTACTCTGATGCAATAAATCTTGAAGCACTTAATAAGGCGGCTACAGCGGCTCGTAGCATCGCAGATGCTGGCGAAGATAGAGCGATTAAAGTATTTAGTGATGTTAAAGCTAAAGAGCAGTTTGCAGCGCATCAGCCAATTTCGAGTATGAGCGATACCGACAAGGTGAGTTTATTACGCGAACTTGAAAACTATATTCGTGAACTAGCACCCGATGCAGAGCAAGTAATTAGCTCAATGTCAGCGGTATACGAAGAAGTATTAATCGCAGCTAGTGACGGTACGTTTGCCACCGATATTCGCCCGCTTATTCGTTTAAACTGCTCAGTGCTGCTTGAAAAAAATGGTCGCCGTGAACGCGGTGGCGCAGGTGGTGGTGCACGTTTAGATTATGGTTACTTTAAAGAGCTTGTTGATGGTAAACCACGTTGGATGGAATTTGCAGAAGAAGCGGTACGCCAAGCTAAAGTAAACCTTGAAGCTATTGATGCACCTGCCGGCACGATGGAAGTTGTACTTGGTAATGGTTGGCCTGGCGTGCTTTTACACGAAGCAGTAGGGCATGGACTTGAAGGCGACTTTAACCGCAAAGGCGCGTCTGCGTTTAGTGGTAAAGTGGGCCAAAAAGTAGCATCTGAGCTGTGTACTGTTGTTGATGATGGCACCATGGCCGATCGCCGTGGGTCACTTAATGTTGATGATGAAGGCACACCAGCCGCTTACAACGTACTTATCGAAAACGGTATTTTAAAAGGCTATATGCAAGATAAGCTAAACGCGCGTTTAATGGGTGTAAATCCTACCGGTAACGCACGTCGTGAGTCTTATGCGCATTTACCAATGCCTCGCATGACTAACACCTACATGTTAGGTGGTGAGCACAGCCAAGCCGATATTATCAGCTCAGTTAAAAAAGGGGTATTCGCGCCTAACTTTGGCGGCGGACAAGTTGATATAACCTCAGGTAAGTTTGTATTTAGTGCATCAGAAGCGTATTTAATCGAAAATGGTAAAATTACCCAACCAATTAAAGGCGCAACGCTTATTGGTAATGGACCAGAAGTAATGCAGCAAATATCTATGGTTGGTAACGACTTAGCACTTGATAAAGGTGTTGGTGTTTGTGGTAAAGATGGTCAAAGCGTACCGGTAGGCGTAGGCCAACCAAGCCTTAAGATTGATCAGTTAACGGTCGGTGGTACAGCTTAAATATTACTCAAGCGCGAAGTGAATTCGTACCTACATGCTTGATGTTTATTGTAGGTGAGGTTTTATACCTCGCTTTTTAAATACAGACTTAGAAATAGAGCGCGAAATAAATTCGCACCTACGATTTGTATTTTTACTTTGTGTAGGCGAGGTTTATGCCTCTCCTTCACCTTCTTTATTTTTTTCAGCCTCTTTGTACCATAACGCAAAAAAGCACTCTGTTAATTTGTGCTCTATCTCAAGCGCTTTTTCTGTCGGGCAAAACAAGGTAAAGCTTGCTTTAAATTCACCTAAATCGGTTGTACCAAAGTGAATTACCGGCTCTGGGCCAGATATTTTTGCATCAAGTTTACGCTCAATCATCGAATTATAACGGCTTGCTACTTCTTGAAACTCTTCGCAGTACAGTTTAGCTTGCTCAGTGAGTGTGTCGTGAATAGGGTACGGGTTAAAGCTCTCTCTTCGGACAATAATAAAATGATGTGTAACAAAGCGTTTTACAAAGTTTAAGTTTTTAATAGAGCTGGTAATCAGCTTGTTATTAGGTATGTATATGGTTTTTCTAGAAAATTGATAAGTATGTATATCAATTTCATGCATGGTTGTTTTTATCCAATCCGTTTCAGCTACTTCACCAAAGTAATCACCAACTTGTATCCAATCACCCACTCTAAACGGGCGAGTTGTTACGAGGTAAAAAAAGCCTATTACACACTGAATAAACTCACGCGTTGCAAGTACAATCGCCACGGCAAAAGCAGCAATAGAAAGTGCAAAGTTTTGAATTTCAGTAGACCACACAAATAGCAGCGATATCATCATTACAAAATTAATAAAGTGCTTAATATTGTGTGCGATGTAACGGATGTCTTTTTCTTTTTTTTCTGCGCGACTTTTAGCAAGCTTATCAACAAGCACTTTTAGTACAAATGCAATTGTGATCATTACAATTGAAAGAAGAAACGGATGCAGCAATATATCTTTAGTCATGGTATCCAATTAAATGTGAGTTGATAAAAACAGGCTCAGTATATTGATTTATTAAACCAATTAGCAAATTTAGTGTAAAAAAAGTAACCAATAAAAAATGTAGCTATGTTATTGAGTTACTTGATCAGTGCAATGCTTGTGATTTTTAGCCATTCTTTTTCGGCATATGAGTACAAGCTCAATGGCTGAAATAAAAATCAAAGTATAGCCAAGCGTTTCTATACCTTCTTCAACAATGTTTTTTACCGCACGTACATAGTCATCACCCATTACTGAATGCCAAAATGCGCCTTTGCCCATCATTCGCGAAAATGCGAGTAAAGTAACCATGCCTGATAAGCAAATTCCATAACTAGGAGTGAGGCTATAGGCTTTTAAAGAGTTAAAAATACTTCCTCTGTTTGTTATTAAATAAACAAACACGCCAGCTAAAATTGAATAGACGATACTTTGCCAAGCGCCATCAAAAAAGTATAGGTCGAGGTAGGTATCAAACTCTCTCACAAACATCATTGCCGATAACGCAGCTAGTAATACAGCCGGTATTTTGAGTTGAAAGTTAATTCGCGAAGCGTAAAAAAATAAAATACAGCTTAAAAAAGTCAAAACATCTTGCATATGTTCGGTAAGAGTTTCTTCACTGTAAAGTGCATCCTGTTTTAATTCAAACCCTTCAAGTTGAATTAAATGAGCAACACCCGCTAGGCATAATAAATAAATAAAAGATCGCAGTAAAAACATAAATAACCAAGAAAAACTATAAATGCGCGGGATTCTAATCGTTAAAATGCTTTAAAGCCAAAACAAAATTTAAACTTTTAACCTTTTTATCGGTCTAAAATTTTTGCTGTTAAAATAATGGCTTAGATGTTTTTTTAATGTTGAATGGATGTTTTTAATGTGACGTTTTAAGTGGTTTGTTGTGCAAAATATAACAAGCATTAAAAAGCCCTTACTAATTACTTAACAAGGGCTTTTTATAATTGAGCGCTTAGAGTTTAGCGCCTAGCGCATAGTAACAAACTCTTCAGAACCTGTTGGGTGAATCGCAACAACGGCATCAAAATCAGCTTTAGTAGCGCCCATTTTCATGGCAACTGCAAAACCTTGAATCATTTCATCAACCGCAAAACCAATACCATGTAGGCCAACTACTTTTTCGTCTGGGCCGGCACATACAAGTTTCATTTTACAAGGCTGGCGATGTTTAGTTACCGCTGTGTACATAGCTGTAAAACCAGATTGGTAAATCTTAACGTTTTCTTCGCCATATTGAGAAATAGCTTCTTGTTCAGTAAGGCCAATAGTACCAATTGGTGGGTGACTAAATACAACAGTAGGAACTAGGCTGTAATCCATTTTTAAATCATCAGGTAGTTCTTTATTAAATAAACGCTCTGATAAAGTACGCCCTGCTTTCACTGCTACAGGCGTAAGTTCAATACCGTTTTCGATAATATCGCCAACCGCGTATACATTTTTAGCTGTGGTATTTTGAAACTCATCAACTTTAACAAAACCATCGCTGTTAACTTCTACGCCGGCAGCGGCAACATTAATTGCATCTGTTGTTGGCTGGCGGCCAATGGCCCAAATTACTTGGTCAACGTTATGAGTTTTGCCATTATCTAAATGTAGCGTTACAGAGCCATCATCTTCTTTAACTAATTTATGAGGTACAGATTCTGTATGAAGAGTAGGGCCTTCAGCAGCCATAACATCAACAAGGGTTTCAACTATGTATGGGTCAAAGTTACGAAGTGGAGAATGCTTACGAACAAATAAATGTGTTTCAGTACCTAAACCATGTAATACACCAGCAAGCTCAACGGCTATGTAGCCTGCGCCTATTACTGCAACGCGTTTAGGTTGCTCTTTTAATTCAAAAAAGCCATTTGAATCGATACCGTGTTCAGCACCTTCAATATGCGGAATGCTTGGGCGTCCACCTACTGCAATTAATATATGATCGGCTGTGTAGTGCTCGCCGTTTACTTCAACTGTTTTATTATCTACAAATTTAGCAAAGCCTTTGATTACAGTAACGCCATTGCTAGCAAGGCCACTGTCGTAACCTTTATGAATTCGGCCTATGTAGGCTTCACGGCTTTCTACTAACTTGCTCCAATCAAAGCCTTTAACTTCAACATTAAAGCCGTAATCTGGGGCATATAAATTAATTGCTTCAGCAACCTGAGCACCGTGCCACATTACTTTTTTAGGTACGCAGCCCACGTTTACACACGTGCCGCCCATGTGTTTTGCTTCTATAAGTGCTACTTTAGCGCCACGCATTGCCGCTCTATTTGCAGAGGCAATACCACCACTGCCACCACCGATTGCAATATAATCAAAGTGTTGTGTCATTTTATGTCCTTAGGCGTTGAGTTTTATGCGCATTAGCATAACATTAAGTTTTAAAAATAAAGAGTGTTTAGGTGACCTATGTTTAGTAAAAAAACATTCGAATTTCTTGCTCTGCTTGATCAAAACAATAATAGAGACTGGTTTAACGACCATAAATCACAGTATGAGGAATACGTAAGAGAGCCCGCTTTAGATTTCATTAGGCAAATGCAAGCACCACTTGCTGAGGTTTCTAGCCATTTTGTCGCATCAGATAAAAAAGTCGGCGGTAGTTTAATGAGAATCCATAAAGACGCGCGTTTTAGTAAAGATAAAACCCCATATAAAATTAATGTAGGGATTCAATTTCGCCATTTTATGGGAAAAGACGTACACGCCCCTGGTTTTTATTTTCACTTAGCAAATGACGAATGTTTTGTAGGTGCTGGTATTTGGCGACCAGAATCAAAGGCGCTTAATGCCATTAGAACCTGCATAGATGAAAACCCAAATAGCTATAAAAAAGCAATTTATGATGAGCAATTTAAATCTATATTTGAAATGTCAGGAGAGTCGCTAAAACGCCCACCAAGGGGCTTTGAAAAAGATCATCCCTTAATAGATGAGCTCAAACGAAAAGACTTTATAGCCATTAGCCCACTTACTCAAAAGCAAATATGCAGTAATAACCTAGTTGATACGGTACTAGAACGTTATAAAGTGGCCGACTCATTAATGGGTTATTTGTGTTTTGCTTTAGAGCAACCTTATTAAAATTAAACAACTTAAAAGCGGCTGAGTTGTTTTTTTACTTTTAGACCCAATTTAAAACGTAATGCATTAACTCAAAGAGAGTATTTATGAGCAACCCACTAATTGGCCTTGAAGGCTTACCACCATTTTCAAAAATAAAGCCTGAGTACGTAGTACCAGCACTAAAAGACGGTATTGAGCTTTGTCGTAAAGCCATTGATGACGTGTTAGCGAAAGGTTCGTACACGTGGGATGACTTAGTATTACCCCTTGAAGAAGCCGACGACAAATTATCGCGTATGTTCTCCCCTGTATCGCATTTAAATTCAGTAATGAATAACGACGAATTACGTGAAGCTTACGAGCAGTGCTTACCGTTAATATCTGAATATTCAACATTTGTAGGTCAGCATCAAGGTTTATACAACGCGTATAATACGCTTTATAACAGCGACGAATTTAAAACGCTGACTACAGCACAGCAAAAAACAATTACTAATGCGCTTCGTGACTTTAAATTATCGGGTATTGCATTAGCGCCGAAGCAGCAAAAACGCTACGGCGAAATTAGCGCGCGTTTATCAGAACTTGCCTCAAAATTTGGCAACAACGTAATGGATGCCACACTTGCTTGGCACAAGCATATTACTGATGAAAGCGACTTAGCTGGCTTGCCAGAATCTGCTTTAGCGCTTGCAGCTGACACAGCAAAAAGTAAAGAGTTAGACGGTTGGGTATTTACCCTTGATTTCCCGTCGTATTTACCAATTATGACCTATGCAGATAACCGCGAACTCCGCAGAGAAACTTACACCGCGTTTTCTACGCGCGCATCAGATCAAGGCCCTAATGCTGGTGAATTTGATAACTCAGAGATTATGAGTGAGGAGCTTGCGCTTCGCCATGAACTTGCACAGTTACTAGGATTTAACAGCTACGCTGAAAAGTCACTGGCAACTAAAATGGCCGAAACACCAGCGCAAGTATTCTCGTTTTTAGAAGACCTTGCTGCTAAATCAAAACCACAAGCAGAACAAGAAGTGGCAGAGTTAAAAGCCTATGCTGAGCAAAAACATGGTATTTCTGAATTACAGGCATGGGATTTTGGTTACTACAGCGAAAAACTTAAGCAAGAAAAATACGCTATTTCAGATGAAGTACTACGTCCTTACTTCCCTGCAAATAAAGTATTAAGTGGCTTATTCGAAACCGTTAACCGCTTATTTGGTATTAGCGTAAAAGAAGTTACTGATTTTGATACTTACCACAAAGATGTACGTTTTTTTGAAATTGTAGATAGCAGCAATACCTTACGTGGACGTTTTTATCTCGATTTATATGCACGCGACCGTAAACGCGGTGGTGCGTGGATGGACGACTGTATGGGTCGTAAAGTACGTGCTAACGGCGAACTACAAACTCCAGTGGCTTATTTAGTGTGTAATTTTAATAAAGCGGTTGGCGATAAACCTGCATTGTTTACTCATGACGAAGTGACTACCTTATTCCACGAGTTTGGTCATGGTATTCACCACATGCTTACACAAGTTGATGCTGCCCCTGTTGCGGGTATTAATGGTGTAGCGTGGGATGCGGTAGAGCTTCCTAGTCAGTTTTTAGAAAACTGGTGTTATGAAGAAGAAGCATTGAGCTTTATTTCAGGTCATTATGAAACGGGCGAGCCGTTACCTAAAGAGCTACTTGATAAGCTACTAGCGGCTAAAAACTACAACTCAGGCATGCAAATGCTGCGTCAAATTGAGTTCTCGTTATTCGACTTTAAAATCCACAATGATTATAAAGCGGGTGAAGAGTGTCAAATTCAAGCAGTACTTGATGACGTACGCAGCCGTACCTCGGTCGTTAAGCCTCCTGAGTTTAACCGTTTTCAGCATGGCTTTAGCCACATTTTTGCAGGCGGTTACAGCGCTGGTTATTACTCATATAAATGGGCTGAAGTACTCTCTGCTGATGCTTATTCTAAATTTGAAGAAGAAGGTATTTTTAACCCGCAAACCGGTCAAGCCTTCATGCAAAATATTTTAGAAAAAGGCGGCAGTGAAGAGCCAATGGAATTATTTAAAAAGTTCCGTGGTCGAGAGCCAAATGTTGACGCGTTACTACGTCACAGCGGTATTGCAGCTTAAAAATCTAATATTTAGCACAAACCAAATTAAAGCGCCTAAATGGCGCTTTTTTATTATTTGTAAATTATTATCTAATAATTTTTAGTAATTTCATCCTGTCGTACTATGCTTTTAGCACACCTATTAAAATGGATTAAGGCATGGCAAAGTTGGTATTAGCAATTGATGACGACAAATATGTTCATCATATAATTGAAGAGTCTTTAGCAGGGTTTTGTAAAATAATTCATGCAAAAGATGGCGATGAAGGATTAAGGCTAACCAATAAATATAACCCTGATATTATTTTACTCGATATTGAAATGCCAGGTATGTCAGGCTATGACGTATGTAAAACGATAAAGCAAAGTGAAAGCACTCAAGATATTCCCGTTATGTTTCTCTCATCTAAAATAGAGTTAAGCGATCGGGTAAAAGGTTATAGTGTTGGCGCATCTGATTACATTACTAAACCCTTTAACGCAGAAGAGTTAATAGCGCGTATAAAAGTGCTTTACGAATATCGACAGCAATGTGCAAAGCTAAAATTGGATATAGCAAAAGCGAATAAAACAGCGGAAATAGCGATGACAGAGTCGGGCGATATGGGCCGTATAATGCGCTACGTTGGACAAAGCTATCACGCTAATAATTTTCAATCGTTAAGTGAACACTTTTTTACCTTTTTTGCTCCTTTAAATTTAGATGTTGTGGTTGTGTTTTGGTATCAAGGAACAGGTGTTTTTTACAGTCAGCAAAGTGGTGTTTGCCCGTTAGAGCAAGAGCTGCTGGAGCAACACAGACAAGCTCAACGATTTGTTGATATTGGTAGTAGTACTATAATTAATTACCCCAAAGTATCCCTTTTGATAAAAAATATGCCAGTTGATAATGATGCTTTGTACGGGCGTTATAAAGATCTGTTCCCGCATATATTAGAAGTAACCAACGAGAAGGTTATTACCATGGAAAGAAGCGAAAGCAGTTATGAGCAGGCAGCTCAAATAAGTACAGCCCTTCAAGATATTGTTAAGCAGTTAACTACACAAAATATAGAGCAAAACAAAAGTACTAAAGTGTTTATAGAGCAGCTACATGAGCTTGACTGCGCCATTAAGCTACAACAAACACAAGCAAATCCTGCAGATCTCACCTTATATATATCTCAATTAGATCAAACAATGCAGTTATTTGTATCGGCTAATAGTGATTTAGCTTTTATCAAATATCAGCTTAAACAAGTTGCCGAAAGCCGCAATGAACTTATATCTAATTTACGCACTAAAGCGGAAGCCGCAAAGGTCAATACTAATCATCACAGTGATATAGAGCTATTTTAGTGCTTTAAAGTAAAGCGGTTGATATACTACAGGCGTATTTTATCGTCGGAGTTTATTGTGGTTATTCAGTGTGCTTTTAAAGAGTTACGTCCTTATTTAAATGAATTAGAAACACGCTTTGGTTTAGCCCAATGGGCGCAAAATTGCAGTGGCTTTAGTTTACATTACGATGATAAAGGGTTAAGCCTATTTAAAACCGACGAGCCTAAACTAGGTGCAATTAATGTTGATTTTGTAACCGGTGCTGCTGCCCATAGGCGCAAGTTTGGCGGTGGTAAAGGGCAAGCTATTGCCAAAGCGGTTGGTTTAAATAAAGGTGCAACGCCTGTTGTACTTGATGCTACCGCAGGCCTTGGGCGAGACGGCTTTGTACTTGCCTCGCTAGGGTGCAAAGTCATATTACATGAACGTCATCCGGTTGTTGCAGCCCTTTTATACGATGGGTTAAAGCGAGCCTATAGCGATATTGAAATTGGTTTGTGGATGAAAGAAAACATGAGCCTAATATTTGGCTCAAGCCATACTTTGCTCTCTCAGTGCGAAAGCATG
This sequence comes from Pseudoalteromonas sp. SG43-4, assembly GCF_014164325.1. Taxonomy (NCBI): domain Bacteria; kingdom Pseudomonadati; phylum Pseudomonadota; class Gammaproteobacteria; order Alteromonadales; family Pseudoalteromonadaceae; genus Pseudoalteromonas; species Pseudoalteromonas sp. SG43-4. The sequence continues at coordinate 146,735 of NZ_JACJFB010000002.1, forward strand.
CCCGATGTTGTTTATTTAGATCCCATGTTTCCGCATCGCGAAAAATCAGCATTAGTTAAAAAAGAAATGCGCGTATTTCAAGAGCTAGTTGGTGCAGACAACGACGCTGACGACCTACTTGATTTTGCCTATCCACTTGCCAGTAAGCGTGTCGTTGTAAAACGCCCCGATTATGCGCCATTCTTAAACGAAAAAACCCCAAGTATGCAAATTAAAACTAAAAAGAACCGTTTTGATGTTTATGTAAAGGCGGCAATGGTTTAAACATCAAAACAAATTGGTGGTATATCCCTAGAATTTGCCCATGTAAGAATCGTTATATTGGCTTGGATCTTAGGATCTAGCCTTTTGAATCTAGGATCTTATTACATTTTCATGTTAGAATTTGCGCAATTTTTTGGCATAGTAAAGTAGCACAGTAATGATCTTAGATGATATTCGCATTGTTTTAGTTAACACGTCACATTCGGGCAATATTGGTTCGGCGGCTCGCGCCATGAAAACCATGGGTTTATCAAAGCTTTATTTAGTTGATCCTGCTTGTGAAATAGACAGCCAAGCAAGTGCTTTAGCTGCAGGCGCAACTGATGTTTTAGGCAATGCAGTTATTGTAGGTACTGTTGAAGAAGCTATCGCTGACTGTACATTAACAATTGGCACAAGTGCGCGTTCTCGTACGCTTTCGTGGCCAATGGTTGAACCACGTGAATGTGGTGAAAAACTCGTTGCTGAAGCTGTAAATGGTCCTGTAGCGCTAGTATTTGGTCGTGAAAACAGCGGCTTAACTAATGAAGAATTACAGCTTTGTAATTACCACGTATGTATTCCTGCTAATCCAGAGTACAGCTCGCTTAATTTAGCTATGGCCGTACAAACACTTAGTTACGAAACACGTATGGCGTTTTTAAATCAACAACCTAAAAAGGTTGAAGAAGACGATGCAGTTTACCCAAGCTCAAAACAAACAGAACTGTTTTATGAGCACCTTGAAGAGACGCTTTTCAAAACCGGTTTTATTATCAAACAGCACCCTGGGTTAGTTATGACTAAATTACGTCGTTTATTTAACCGAGCTCACCCTGAAGATGCCGAAATGAATATTTTACGCGGTATTCTCACTTCAATTAATAAGTCTATCCCTAAGTAACTTAGGTATAGCTATTAGTTATAAAAACCAATGGGTAAATAACTAGCTAATACTTGACTAAAATACTCAGGTAATTACAATGGCTGTAATACTTGACCAAAGAGGTCAAGTATTGAAAGTTTGTTAACTCTACAATTTAAAAAGTAAGAGTTTATAAATCAAATTTTTATCAAGTGATAATACTTGACTAATTTACTCTGGTAATTAAAATTTGCACTCTTTTGTGCAGGGGGCGTTATGAAGTTAACATCAAAAGGCAGATATGCCGTTACAGCTATGCTGGATGTTGCACTACACACAGGTGTAGGTCCTGTAGCCCTTGCTGATATTTCACAAAGACAAGAAATTTCTTTGTCTTACCTTGAACAATTATTTGCTCGTTTACGTAAAAATGGCCTAGTAAGTTCTGTTCGTGGACCTGGTGGTGGTTATTTACTAGGGCGTGAAGCGGGCGTTATCTCTGTTGGCGATATTATTAGCGCCGTAGACGAATCGGTCGATGCAACACGTTGCCAAGGTGCCGATACCGGCTGTCAGAGTGGTATGCGTTGTTTAACACATAATTTGTGGTCAGACTTAAGCGCACGCATAGAAGAATTTTTGAATAATATTACCCTTGCTGAATTGGTGGAAAAATCAGATGTGAAAGAAATAGCATCGCGCCAAGATAACAGTATCAATAATGCAATTAAGCAGTTGGAAAACATTCAAGTAAGCTGTCAACTTTAAGGTTGACCTGCAGCGGAGAGAGAAATGAAGTTACCGATTTATTTAGATTACGCAGCGACCACGCCTGTTGATGAACGTGTTGCTAAAGAAATGATGCAGTGCCTGACAATGGACGGTAAGTTTGGTAATCCTGCGTCACGCTCACACCGTTTTGGTTGGCAAGCAGAAGAAGCTGTTGACCAAGCGCGTACAGATATTGCTGATTTAATTAATGCAGACCCACGTGAAATTGTTTTCACATCGGGTGCAACAGAATCAAATAACCTTGCTATTAAAGGTGCAGCACAGTTTTACAAGAAAAAAGGTAAGCACGTTATTACCGCTAAAACTGAGCATAAAGCTGTAATCGACACATGTCGTGAGCTTGAGCGCCAAGGTTTTGAAGTAACTTACATGGACGTTGAAGAAAACGGCCTACTTGATTTACAAAAACTTGCCGACACAATGCGTGACGACACAGTACTTGTAAGCATCATGCACGTTAATAACGAGCTAGGTGTGATTCAAGATATCGCGACTATTGGCGAAATGTGTCGCGAACGTAAAATTATGTTCCACGTAGATGCAGCGCAAAGCGCGGGCAAAGTATTAATCGACGTGCAACAGCTTAAAGTTGATTTTATGTCGTTCTCTGCACATAAAGTGTATGGCCCTAAAGGTGTTGGTGCACTTTACGTTCGTCGTAAACCACGTGCTCGCCTTGAAGCGCAAATGCACGGTGGCGGACATGAACGCGGTATGCGCTCTGGTACACTAGCAACTCACCAATTAGTGGGTATGGGTACTGCGTTTAAAATTGCTAAGCAAGATTTCGAAAAAGATCACGCACACATCAGCGCCTTACGTAATCGTTTAATCGACGGCATTATGGCTGATATGGACGAAGTATACTTTAACGGCACACAAGACCAATCAGTACCGGGTATTGTAAACATCAGCTTTAACTTTGTTGAAGGTGAGTCGTTACTTATGGCAGTAAAAGACATTGCAGTATCGTCAGGTTCAGCCTGTACATCTGCAAGCTTAGAGCCTTCTTATGTATTACGTGCACTTGGCCGTAACGACGAATTAGCACATAGCTCAATTCGTTTTAGTATTGGCCGCTTTACTACCGAAGAAGAGATTGATTACACCGTCGAATTAATGAAAAACTCTATCGGTCGCCTACGTGAGATGTCTCCACTTTGGGAGATGCATCAAGAAGGTATTGATTTAGATTCAGTTGAATGGGCTCACCACTAATAGTGTGAGCACATACCCTAGCAGGTAATGAGGATAGAATAATGGCTTATAGTGATAAAGTAATCGACCACGTAGAAAACCCACGTAACGTAGGTACTCTAGATAAGAACGATCCGTCAGTGGCAACGGGTATGGTAGGCGCACCAGCATGTGGTGACGTAATGAAACTGCAAATTAAAGTATCTGCCACTGGCGTTATTGAAGATGCAAAATTCAAAACCTACGGTTGTGGTAGCGCAATTGCTTCATCTTCACTTGTAACAGAGTGGGTTAAAGGCAAAACGCTAGACGAAGCAGCGACAATTAAAAACACTGATATCAGTGCAGAGCTTGAGTTGCCACCAGTGAAAATTCACTGTTCAATTTTAGCCGAAGACGCAATTCAAGCAGCAATTGCAGACTACAAAAGCAAACAAGCGAAGTAAGAAGAGAAACTCATGGCAGTGACATTGACAGATGCGGCAGCAAACCGCGTACAATCATTTTTAGCAAACCGCGGTAAAGGTTTAGGCCTGCGCGTTGGCATTAAAACGACGGGCTGTTCAGGTCTTGCTTATGTACTTGAGTTTGTTGACGATTTAAACGAAGACGATGAAACTTTTGCGGCTAAAGGTGTCACCTTAATTGTTGACGCTAAAAGCTTAGTTTACATCGATGGCACAGAGCTCGACTACACTAAAGAAGGCTTAAATGAAGGGTTTAAATTTAATAACCCGAATCAAGCAGATGAGTGTGGTTGTGGCGAAAGCTTTACCGTTTAAGCTTTAAATATCTTTGTAGTATAAATAAGCCCTGCCAGTTAATGTAGGGCTTTGTTATTTCTGAATATTATTGGTTGAAGTTATGCGTTACTTTGAATTATTTGCAGTCCCCGTTGATTACAATGTTGATTTAGCAACGGTTAGCAAGCACTACTTGGAATTACAGCGTACTGTACATCCCGATCGCCACGCGAATGCGAGCAGCCGCGATAAGTTAATGGCTGTGCAAAGCACTGCCGAAATTAACGATGCGCTACAAACATTAAAGCACCCAGTAAAACGTGCTGAATATATGTTGAGCGAGCTAGGCGTTGATATTCGTGCAGAGCAGCAAACCTTGCAAGATCCAATGTTTTTAATGCAGCAAATGGAACTTCGCGAAGAACTTGAAGAGCTAACATCAGCTAGCGATCCTGATACCGCCATTGCAAATTTTGAAAAACAAATTAAGCAATTAAACGCGCAATACAGTGCACAACTTGCTGAGCAATTAGCAAGTAATGATGAGCAGCAATATCAACTTGCCGCAGATAATATTCGTAAACTGAAGTTTGTTTATAAGTTACGTGAAGAACTAGAGCGTATCGAAGACAGTTTATTTGACGATTAATTACTTGCTGCAAAGCGAGCAACACGAGTTTAAAGAGCATTATGGCATTATTGCAAATTGCTGAGCCGGGGCAAAGCGCGGCACCACACGAACATAAACTAGCAATTGGTATTGACCTTGGTACAACTAATTCATTAGTTGCAACAGTGCAAAGCGGCGAAGCCCGCACGTTAACTGATGATCTTGGCGCGGCTATGTTACCGTCGGTTGTTCGTTATCAAGCAGGCGGTATTACTGTTGGCGCAGAAGCTGCACAAGCAGCAACGCAAGACCCTGCTAACACACTTATTTCGGTTAAGCGTTTTTTAGGTAAAACTCAGGCTGAAATAGAGCAAAGTTATGGGCAACTACCGTATGAATTTTGTGAGCACAATGGTGCGCTAGCAATAGAAACTGCGGCAGGTAAAATTAGTCCAATTAAAGCATCAAGCCATATTTTAGCTGCATTAAAAGCACGAGCTGAGCAAAGTTTTGGCAACCAAGAAATTTTAGGGGCTGTAATCACAGTACCAGCGTACTTTGATGACGCACAGCGCCAAAGTACTAAAGATGCCGCAGAGCTTGCAGGTATTAACGTACTACGTTTATTAAATGAACCAACAGCAGCAGCAGTCGCTTATGGTTTAGATTCAGGTCAAGAAGGTATTATTGCTGTTTATGATTTAGGCGGTGGTACGTTTGATATATCAGTACTTAGATTACACCAAGGTGTGTTTGAAGTAATGGCAACCGGTGGCGACTCTAGCCTCGGCGGCGATGACTTTGATTCGCTCCTTGTTGATTACTTTAAGCAGCAAACAGGTGTGTCAGCATTATCACCTTCAGTTTTACGTTTATTTATCAATAAAGCAAAAGCGTGTAAAGAAGCATTAAGCCAATACGCTAAAGTAAACGTGGGCCTTGAGTTTGACGATCAAAAATACACCGTTGAAGTAACGCGCGAAACGTTTGATGAAATGGCTATGCCACTAATTAAAAAAACGCTGCGCTCGTGTCGTCGTGCTGTAAAAGATGCTGGCATTGAAAATGAAGAAGTGCTGCAAGTTATTATGGTAGGCGGTTCAACCCGTATGCCATTGGTACGTAGCCAAGTACAAAGCTTTTTTGATAAAGAGCCGCTAACTTCAATCGATCCTGATCGTGTTGTAGCCTTAGGTGCCGCGCTTCAAGCCGACGTGTTAATTGGCAATAAGCCCGATTCTGACATGTTATTGCTTGATGTATTACCGTTATCGCTAGGCCTTGAAACGATGGGTGGTTTGGTTGAAAAAATCATTCCGCGTAATACAACGATTCCGGTAGCACGCGCACAAGAATTTACAACGTTTAAAGACGGTCAAACAGCCATGTCATTACATGTGCTGCAAGGTGAGCGTGAGCTTGTTGATGATTGTCGATCGCTTGCTAAGTTTAGCTTAAAAGGTATTCCACCAATGGCGGCAGGCGCTGCGCATATTCGTGTAACCTTTAAAGTTGATGCTGATGGCCTATTAAGTGTTTCAGCTATGGAAAAATCAACAGGTGTACAAGCTGAGATTCAAGTTAAGCCTTCGTTTGGTTTATCTGATGACCAAGTAGCTAACATGCTAAAAGAATCAATGAGCAACGCTAAAGGCGACATGCAAGCGCGTATGCTTAAAGAGCAACAAGTAGAAGCGTTGCGTGTTATAGAAGCGCTTAACGCATCACTTGAAGCCGATGGTGCATTACTTGACGATATGCAACTAGCTAACTTACGCGCTGAAATTGCAGAACTGGTAAAAGTGCGCGAAAATGCACAAGAGCCTGGCGAAATTAAAGCAGCTATCGAAAAAGTCGATAATGCGAGTAGCGACTTTGCATCGCGTAGAATGGATGCATCAATTAAAAAGGCCCTTACAGGGCAGTCAGTAGACAACATTTAAGAGAGATTAGAATGCCACAAATTGTTTTTCTTCCACATCCTGAATTATGTCCTGACGGCGCTGCAATTGAAGCTCCTACAGGTCAAACGGTACTCGACGCTGCGCTTAAAAATGGTATTAGCATTGCGCATGCTTGTGAAAAGTCTTGTGCATGTACTACGTGTCACTTAGTGATTCGTGAAGGATTTGACTCACTTGAAGAAAGTGATGAGCTAGAAGACGACATGCTAGATAAAGCATGGGGCTTAGAGCCTGAGTCACGCCTTGGTTGCCAAGCAATTATAAGAGATGAAGACCTAGTGGTTGAAATACCTAAGTACAATCTCAATATCGTTAATGAAGAGCACTAGTTTTTAACGATGTATATATTAAAAGCCGCTGTTTGATACAGCGGCTTTTTTGTTTGTGAATTGTAGGCGTGACAAGCAAAGCTCGTATGTTATTTTGTAGACGCAAAGCTTGCTGGCGTTATGTGTTTTAACTCTAGGTTATAAATATAGAAGCTGCGCTTCTCACGTGAGCAAAGATCCTAAAATGTTAGCCTTGGCTCTATGCTACGCATTAAAAGCTAACACCTTAAAACGTAATTTTGGAGGTTTATTTTGAGTAATCTTATTTTTTCTGACTCATTTATTAACGGCGAATTTTATAAAACTGATACGCGCTTTAGCGTTAACGATCCCGCTACCGAAAAAAGTATTGTTGAAGTAAGCGATATTGACGAGCAGGGTGTAAATAGCGCAATAACCGCAGCTCAAGGGGCTTTTGTTAAGTTAAAAACGACGAATGCCACTGAGCGAAGCGAAACCTTGATGCGCTGGTATGAGCTAGTAATAAAACACAAGCAAACACTTGCAGAGCTAATGACCAAAGAGCAAGGCAAGCCACTCAAAGAATCTCTTGGTGAGATTGATTACGGTGCAGGTTTTATCAAATGGTTTGCAGAAGAAGCCAAACGTAGTTACGGAGATGTAATTCCGCCAACAGATGACTCGCATCGTTTAACTAGCTTTAAGCAGCCTGTCGGTGTTGTAGCTGGTATAACGCCGTGGAACTTTCCTATTGCTATGGTTACTCGTAAAGTAGCGCCAGCTTACGCTGCGGGCTGTAGCTTTATACTTAAACCTTCTGAACACACGCCACTTTGTGCTATTGCGCTTGCTCATCTAGCCGATCAAGCTGGTTTTGTTAAAGGTGCATTTAATGTACTGGTTTCTCGAGATGCCAAAACAGTAGGTAAAATGCTGACTGACTCAGAAGTCGTGCGTAAGTTTACATTTACCGGTTCTACCGGTGTTGGTAAGCAGTTGCTATCGCAATGTGCAGACACAATTAAACGCACCTCGATGGAGCTTGGCGGTAATGCGCCTTTTATTATTTTTGATAATGCCGACTTAGATGAAGCTATTGAAGGGCTAATGGCGGCTAAATTTAGAAATAGTGGGCAGGCATGTGTTGCTGCAAACCGTATTTTTATACAACGTAATATTCTCGACAAAGTACTGTCAAAAATCACGCCTAAGGTTGCAGCGTTAAAAGTGGCAAATGGTTTTGAAGACGGGGTTGATATTGGTCCGCTTATTTACCCTAAAGCCAAAGAGAAAGTACAGCAGTTAGTACAAGACGCACTCGATAAAGGCGCGACGCTGATTGGCGATAATAGTGACTTAGGTGGCAGCTTTCAAAATCCATTAATAGTAAACAATGTCACCACAGAAATGGATATTTATCACGAAGAGGTATTTGGTCCGGTATTAACGGTTATTCCTTTTGATGAAGAAAGTGAAGTGCTTGCACTTGCTAACGATGTACCATTTGGTCTAGCGGCCTACTTTTACAGCCAAAATATTAAGCAAATTTACCGAGTTAGTGAAGGGCTTGAATTTGGTATGGTCGGCGTTAATGAAGGTGTTATATCAAACCCAGTAGCGCCATTTGGTGGTGTTAAGCAATCTGGTTTAGGCCGAGAAGGCGGTCATCAAGGGCTTGATGAGTACTTAGAAGAAAAGTACGTGTGTATTAAAATATAACGCCCGTTAAGTTTATGAGCGCGAATTTACTTCGCGCTTTTTTATGACGTTAATATGGCAGATATATGAACTTTATCTTTTACTGTTGCTACACAGAGCACTAAATGCTACCTTTGGAGCCATATTTTTTGTTAATAAAACAACATAAAAAAACAAATAAAAAGTAAAAGGATTTCTATAAGTAGAAATAACCCCGTGTGTAAATGCCACCGTATGGTGGCATTTTTTTGTTTGAATAGTTATAGACTGTAATAAGCGCATTTTGAATAAAGGCATGGCTTATAGGTGCTAACTTATAGGTGTGTAACCGGGTAAATTATCAAAATCTATCTCATCTAACTGCTCTGGATCTGCATACTCGTTGATATAATTTTTATAAACCTCTGACTCAATAAAAATAGCAAAAATATCACCATCAAGATGGTTTTTAGCAACCATTGACCCTAAAATAAATAAACACTCACTGACCGGTTTTGCTTTTTTGTAGGGTCTGTCTACTGCAGATAGCGCTTCAAAAATATCCGTAATAGCCATTAACCTTGCAGGCACCGACATTTGCTCTTTGGTTAAACCTCTTGGGTAACCAGTACCATCAAGTTTTTCATGATGACCTAAAGCATATTCAGTAACATTGCTTAAGTGTTTAGGAAACGGCAGGGCATCTAAAATATTTTTAGTTACATCCATATGACGCTTCATTACTTCACGTTCGGCTTCGGTTAGCGTGCCTCTTCGTATTGTTAAGTTTTCAACTTCATCAGCTGAGAGCAATGGTGTATTAATATCATTAATAACGAGTTGGTATTTGTTTGCAATGCGTTCAATGTGCTCAAGTTCTGCATCACCTAAAAACTCGCCCCCTACATTCACACGCTGTAATAATGCACGGTCTAATGCCAACTGTTTAAGCTCGGTATCAAGTAGGCGTTCAAATTGTTGAACTTCGATAGGTTTTTGCAGCTTCATCGAACAGATGATCTTTTGCTGATACGCTATTTTTAAATCTCGGCTAATTATTTCAAATTTAGCATCTACATATTTTATTCGATCAAAAATAGTTTCTAGTTTTGTCGACTTTTCCATGATGTGATCTGGGGTCGCTATTTTCCCACAGTCATGTAACCAGCCAGCTATATCAAGCTCATGTCGGTCAGCTTCAGTCATCGAAAATGAAGCCAAAGGACCTTTATTTATATCATTAACGGCATCAGCTAGCATTAACGTGAGTGCTGGCACTCGTTTACAATGGCCACCGGTATGAGGAGACTTTTCATCTATTGCCATCGCAATTGTTTCAGCAAAGGTCGAAAAGAGATCTTCCATTCCCTTAATTAGTGTTGAGTTAGTTAGCGAAATAGCGCCTAAAGAGGCAAAAGATCGAATTAGAGTGACGAGCTCTTCACTAAAAGGAATGTTTTTATTTTGCGCATCTTTTACATTTATAAGCTGGATTACGCCAATAATGTCATCTCCATGATCTTTTAAAGGAATTGTTAGCATGGACTCAGAACGATAACCCGTGCGTGCATCCATTTTGCGTGCAGCGCTCATATCAAAAGGCAAGGCATCATACACGTCAGGAATGTTAATCACTTCCCCTGTATTAACAGAATGCGCAACAATAGCAGTGTCATTTGGTTTGCCATCAATAAAAAGATCTATATTAGGAAAATCAACAGGACCACCTAACGTGCCACCTAAATAAAGATTTAATGACTTGTTTATTACCGTTTCAAACTTGAGTTGTTTGTTTGGGGTAATAGAGTAAATGCTGCCAGCATCAGAATGTGCTATCGACATTACAACTTGCAGTATTTCATCAAGTAACTTAGACGAGTTTTTTTCGGTTGTTAGTCTAATGCTAATATCGATAAAGTGCTGAAGATTTGTTTTGTCTTTAATGTGCTGTCGCATATGTTTACTACTTTTGAGTATGTTTGAAGGCACCATTCCAATCCTTAGCTAGTGTTTGCAAATCAGTGCCCTTAATACGTTCAATAAAAATGGCATAAATGTTGGGGCTAAATACGGTTGTACTGCGTAGTTCTTTAAATAAGCTAAGTGCTTGTGGCCAGTTTTTATTATAAAAAAGCGTCATGGCCTGCTGCGACTTTTTAACTTCATTTAACTGCTCTTCATCGAGCTTATCTGTAAAGTTTATAGGTTCAAACAACTGTACAGCGGCTGTTTTACCAACAACTTGCACTTTATCTATTAAACGAAATGAAATATGAGGGCATTTTTTCATCGTCTCTTCTGTAACAAGAATAGCTACGCCATAAAATTTGGTCAAGCTTTCTACTCTAGCACCTAAATTAACAGTATCACCAAGAACTGTATAGGCTTTACGATAAACCGAACCCATATCACCTACATTCATGTCGCCAGTACTTAAACCGATACCTATTTTTATTGCAGGCTGGTTGTTTTCTGCAAATAACTGATTTATTTTCGTTAACCCGTTGATCATAGACATTGCGGCTTCAACACCATGGCGAGCGTGGTTTTCATCTTTCAGTGGGGCATTCCAAAATGCCATCACCATATCGCCTACGTACTTATCAATAGTTCCGTGATGATCAAATATGATTTTGGTAATAGCTGTAAGATATTCGTTTAAATATTCACTTAACTGATGAGGCGACATACTTTCTGATAGTGAAGTGAAACTACGAATGTCGGCAAACAACACCGTCATATTTTTTCGCTCACTTTTTTGAGATAAACTTTTACCTTGAAGTATCATTTGGTTTATTCGCTCAGGAGGAACATATTGGTCAAACATAGATTTTATTTTTCGGCTGTGTTTCATTTCAGCGATAGAGCCTACAATGATGTAATAACCGGCTAATATAATGATAAGTAAAAGAGGCATTAATAAAGGTAAACTAATTTTTTGTACTGACCATAAATAAACGTTTAAAAATATAACGACACTTGTGACTGTAAGAGACAAAACAATAATAAAACGTGCGCTCTTAGCGTGGCTAAAAAACGACAGTACGCAACCCGTCAATGCAATGATGAGTAAGCTTGCTCCCTGTGACCAATTAGGTTTAGATGGCAGTAGCTCTGGGTGCATTAACCCTTCAAATATATTGGCATGAACCTCCACACCCGGGTATTGCAAACCAACAGGTGTTGATCTTAAATCAGCAAGCCCTACGGCGGAAGTACCAATAAAGGCTACTGTGCCTTCTAATTCATCTAAACCAATTTTTTTGGTCAAAATATCGGTAGCCGAATAATAGGGGAAGCTATGCGCACGCCCTTTGTAAGGAATTAATATTTGCCCATACTCATCAGTTTGAATCCACTTATCTTGAAACATTATACCTTCGAATAAGGTTATACCATCTAACCTATTGGAACGGGTTTCTATGTTTTCAGCAAGGGTATAAAGTCGAGCAACTTCAAGTGCTAAAGAAGGATAAAGCTTATCGCCAACTCGATTTATAAGAGCTGCTTTACGTATAAAGCCATCTTCGTCAATATGTGCATTAATAAAGCCGGTGCCCGTTGCAGCATTTTGTAACTGTGGAATATTTACAATAGCACCAGGAAACTGGTTTATTTGTGAATTAGTGTGCTCTTCGCTTGCCCATACAACACTGTTTTTAGCTGGCAAGTTTTGATTAGTCAGTTGTTCATCAATTAGTAAAAAACCAAGAACAGTATCATTTTTAGATAATGCGCTTGCTAGTTTTGTGTCTGCATCGACTTGTTTAGTAATTTCAGCAAAGGGGATGGTGTACTTTTTTGATAAATCAGGAATCTCAGACATAATTTTTGTAACAGGGTTTTCTTCCTGTTCAGAAAAAAATATATCGAATGCAATAACAATAACACCTGCATCACTAAGCTTTGTAACAAGGTCTGCTAATTTTGAGCGACTCCAAGGAAAGCGTCCTTGTTCTTGCATGCTCTTTTCATCGATATCAATTATTACAACGGTTTCATCTATGCGCCTAGGCGTCTCTGAAAGCGTCAGTAATAATCGAGAGTCGTATATTATACCTTCTACACGGTTAACTAACTTTGCAAGCGACCCAGTTGAAAATAACTCTATTGATGCAATTAATAATGTAATAACAGCGCCAATAAAAAAGTGCTTTGAGGTAATGGGTTTTAAGAAGCTAATGAGCAACGCTCCTTGATAGACTAAAAATCAAAAACTCGTCCTTCTCGGCCGCATTCTATTTTTACCTGTTGAGCGTACTGCGTGTGTAAATACTTTTCTATAGAGACTAACTGTTCATCGGTTCTTGATGGATCGTGGCTAATAATAATCACATTTTTAATATTCGCTTTTATAGCAAGCTCAGCAACCTGATCTATGGTGCTATGACCCCAACCATGCTTAAGAGGCAAGTCTGCATCTATAAATTGAGCATCGTGAATTAGTAAATCAGCGCCTTCAATAAAATTACTCCATTCGCAAATACTTGTGTTTAGCTTGTCTGGTGGGTTTAGCTCATTGTCGGTAACGTAAGCTATCTTTTTTTCATCTGCTTTAATGCAATAAGCAGTACCGCCACCAGGGTGATTCAGTGGAGCAGTAGAAACCAAAAAACCGTTAAGTGTAAATTGCTTTTGAGACGATAAATCAGTATTAAGCGTAATATTGGCAGGTAAATCCTGATAACACACAGGAAAGTACGAACCACTCATTTGCTTTAATATGGCATCTTGGCTTTTTTTATCATCAACGTTGCCAGCTACAATGGTTATATTGCGGTTGGGCTGGTAGATAGGTTTAAAAAAAGGAAACCCTTGAATATGATCCCAATGATTGTGCGTTAGCAAAATATTGATAGGACTTTGTGTTTCTAGTAAACGTGTACCGAGTTCTACAATACCGGTACCAGAGTCTAAAATAAGATCTTTACCGTTGTTTTGTTCAATGTACACACATGAGGTATTTCCCCCAAAAATGTGTGTATTACTTCCAGCTGAAGGCATCGAGCCTCTAACACCAAAAAATTCAACTTTCATAATTTAAGGCTAAGCTCCATCTGCTTCAAAATTGAATTTAGAAATACTAACATTGTTAGAGTTAGTGTCATTACAGGTGGTACTTACAACAACTTGGGTATCATTTTGCAGAATGATTGAAGTAAACACATGCGTACTGACACATTGGCTCGCTTCATAAAATCCGGCACCACTGGCTCCAAACGTATTATCTAAAGTACCGTCAGTTAAAATGCGCGCTAACATTCCTTTATTGTTAGCCTTGCCTGCTAAAATAAGTTGATTGCTGCTATCTAGCGCTGCACCACTTAGCTCAGTGTTACCGGTTGAGGCCAAAGTATATTCACCGACACCGTTTACGGCAAAGCTAGTATCAAGCGTACCCGTAACAAGCAACCTAATAACATTGGCTTTATTTGGCGAATCAATAAGGTTTGCTATTAAATATAACTTACCCGTTGTGTCAGTTAAAATCTGCACTATTTTATTGTCGGTATCTGTAGTTTCTTCACCTACATATTTAAAGACCTCAGTACCGTTTGAGCTCAACTTCAATGCGATTAGCTTTGAAGTGCCACTTAATACTGACTTACCACCAATGAAAATATCTGCATTGTCGGTATGTACGCGGTTATAGTACTCAAAAGCTGAGCCTATGATACTTCCGCCAGTGCCAAAGTTAGGCTCAAGGGTACCTTCTGGCGTCAACATTATAACGATTGGGCTAGGAGTGCCACTTATTACGATTGACCCAACAGTAATAATGTTACCGCTATTATCAAGTGCAATACCTGTCAGGTTTACCAATTCTGCGCCACTGACAGAAGTTGTATATACACCATCTGTTGCAAATGAAGTGTCTAAATTACCAGACTGATCAACTTTAGCTACAAAGCCCGCTTCACCATTTTCACTATTTTTAGAGCCTGTAATAACTAAATTGCCGTCGCTTTGCTCGGTTAAAGCAACACGCGACTTACTCAAATCTATGGCGATTTCTTTATGGCCACTTTCGCTAAAGCTAGTATCGATATCACCCGCACTCGTAAAACGTGTTAATACTAACTTAGTAACTGAGTCCGATTTAGCCGTTGATGCAAGAATGTACTTACCAACATTAGGGCCATTGCTAAGTTGTAAAACGTTCATTGATTCATCGTTAGTCGCATCTACTAAATTATTAAAGGTAGAGTAACCACTGGTTTCAAAGTTACTAAATAATGTGGCTTGACTATCTATTGCTGCAATAAACGGTTTTGTACTTGAATCATCATTAACACCAGCTACCCAAATAGTGTCATTAGGGTCGATAGCTAAAGTGTTGGCAAATTGCTTACCACTTATACCATCAATTATATTAATGCCGGAGGTGCCATAGGCACTATCTAAAGTACCTTGATTATTAATCCGTGCTGAAAATAATTTTTCTGAGGCTGATACGCCAGTCGTCCCCGACAAACTAATGCCATTGTTACTAGGCTCGTGTTTAATACCTGTAATTTTAGCGCCGCCATTGCCATTTCCACCATTACCATCAATATCATAAATTGCTATACCAGCATTACCAAAGGTGGTGATCAGCTCCCCATCTTTATTAATAGCTAATACTACCGCTTCTTTTTCACCGCTGGTTCTTGTTACATATCCACCTGCGAAGGCAGTAAATTCAGAATCAATAACTCCGCCTACAGCAAAAAGTTCGTCGTCTTTATTATTATCTGATATATCAATTATTAGTGCTGCGCCACCATTAAAGTTATTGTCATTATCGCCATCAGATTTTAAATAACGAATTAGAGAGTCTTTTGTTCCCTCTGCACTGGTAACAGTCCCTACAACTAAGTAGTCGGATTTATCAAAGTTCTTAATTGCAAAGCCTTCATCATCTCGATTAGCGCCGCTAACATCGACAATAGCTGGAGTAGAATTCTCAAAATCTAGATCTGATTTTTTGTAATGTATCCATAGGCTATCGTTTTGAGTCCCATCAAAGTGTTTACCTACAGCCAGTATTTTATCGTCATCAATTTCAAGGTCATTAATAACGGTAGTACTATTAAGCGTTGTACACTGAATACCTGCGCCACTTTCACCGTCGTCATCATCATCGTCATCATCCGAACCAGTGCTTAACGTTCCAGCGAGATCCATTTTAAGTATACAAGCTTCATTATGGGTGCCATCAAAACTCGAATAGGCAATGAAAAGATCTGTACCGTCAGAAATAATAGCTGTGGCTTCCTCATCTTGATCTAAATCGAGTATTTTAGTGCCGGTGTTATTAAAGGCAGTATTTATATCACCATTATTTGAGTAAGAGACAATAAGAAGGTCTTTATCAGCATTGTTGGTAAAACCAACAAAATATAGGTTGCCATTAAGCTCAATACTGTCTTTAAACTCACCACCAGAAAAAATGTTCGAAAGATCAAGCTCTCCTGTAATTGGGCGGCCAAATGTCACATCTTCAGTTGGAATAAGAAGTTCAACTTCATCAGTAATATTAACGGTTATGTTAACGTTTGAACTTTCATTAGGTGTGCCATCATCAGTTATAGTCACATTTAAGATATATTGATTAGTTGTTTCAAAATCAAATGGGCTTTCACCTACGGTTGATAAAACACCAGAGCTACTATTAATTTCAAATGAAGCAGTGTCACCGCCAGTTAAACTATAAGTTAAGGTCTGGTTCTCAATATCTGACGCGCTAACAGTCCCAATGATGTCGCCATCTGTAGCATTTTCACTAATACTAAAACTTTGAACCGATGCTACAGGTGCATCGTTAACCTCAGTTATGGTAATAGCGACTGTGGCTGTATTGGTTCCACCATTATTATCACTTACAGTATAAGTTACCGTGGCGAGTCCATTGGTATTCGCAGCTGGGGTATATTGAATTTGATCGCCAACTACTGAGGCTGAGCCAATATCAGCTGAGGCTGAATAGATCACCAAGCTGTCTCCATCAGAGTCAGTATCATTTGCTAATACGTTTATCAGTATTGGTGCTGCATCTTCAGCCATAGTTGCAGTATCGTTATTAGCAACAGGTGCATCATTCACGGCAGTTATCGTAACGGCGACTGTGGCTGTATTGGTTCCACCATTATTATCACTTACAGTATAAGTTACCGTGGCGAGTCCATTGGTATTCGCAGCTGGGGTATATTGAATTTGATTGCCAACTACTGAGGCTGAGCCAATATCAGCTGAGACTGCGCTTATGGTAAGGCTGTCGCCATCTTCATCTGAGTCATTGGCTAATACGTTTATCAGTATTGGCGCTGCATTTTCAGCCATAGTAGCGGTATCGTTATTGGCAACAGGTACATCATTCACGGCAGTTATCGTAATAGCGACCGTGGCAGTATTTGTTCCACCATTATTATCACTAACGGTATAACTAACTGTTGCTAAGCCGTTGTTGTCTGCTGCCGGTGTGTATTGAATTTGATTGCCAACCACTGATACAGAGCCAATATCAGCTGATGCTGCGCTTATGGCAAGGCTGTCGCCATCCACGTCTGAGTCATTTGCTAATACATTTATTAGTATTGGCGCTGCATCTTCATCTATTGTAGCTGAGTCTGCGTTTGCTATTGGAGCATCGTTTACGGGAGTAATAGTAATTGTTAAGTTAGTAGTTGCAGTACCGCCGTTCCCATCATTTATTGTGTAGTTAATAATTGCTGTTCCATTTGTATTAGCAGTAGGCGTATATTGGATTTTATTATCAACAACAGATGCAGAACCTATATCTGCAGTAGCAGCTGTTATCACAAGAGTATCGCCATCAATGTCGGAGTCGTTAGCTAATACGTTAACTAATAACGCAGGAGCATCTTCGTTCATCGTTACTGAATCAGCATTTGCAGTAGGGGCATCATTAACAGGTGTAATGGTAATCGTCACACTTGCTGTTCTGTCGTTTATACCTTCATTACCAGTGCTATAACCATCAGTAATGGTGTAAGTTAGTACTATCTCACCTGAAAAATTTGCTGGTGGAGTAAACTGTATTTTTCCGGCGACAATAGTCGCTTCACCAGCAGTATTTTCTATATTAGAAATAGTAATTGTATCGCCATCTGCATCAGTGTCGTTAGCTAGCACATCTAATAAAGATGCAGAGCTGTCTTCGTCTAACGTATATTGATCGTCATTGGCTTCTGGAAAAGTATTAACGCCGCTTTCACTTAAGGTTACTTGAGCTGTTGCAGTTAAGCCTTGCTCATTTGAAATTGAATAGGTAAAGCTATCTACACCAATAAAACCTAAGTCTGGCTGATAGGTAAACGAGCCATCAGCATTTAATGTAAGTTCGCCATTTTGAGTTGCATTAATTGCCGTGGTATTAACTGATAAATCGCCAGCCTCAATATTAAAGTCGTTAATTAACAAGCCATTTTGTACTGTTACTTCAAATAGTTTGTTTTTGTTAAATTGATAGGCATCATTTTGTGCAACAGGGTTATCGGGTTCGCTGTTTATTACTAAAGTTACGGTGGCTGTAGAGGTTGCACCTAATGAGTCTATAGCTTGGTATTGAAATTGATCAACACCATTAAAATTAGCATCCGGCACATAACTAAAGCTGCCATCAGTTGCTAATAATAGTTGGCCATGTGTTGGTGCCACCATAAACGTTTCATCAACTGAAAAACTGTCATTATTTGGGTCATTATCGTTACTAAGCACACCATTGGCTGCTGTAACCACAAGTGTTTCATCTTCGCTTAAACTATAGCTATCATTTTTTGTAATAGGGGCTACGTTAGTGTTTGAGCTTACAATGGTTACATTTGCAATAGCCTGAGCACCTTGTGCATCAACAACTCTATACTGAAAGCTGTCTTGGCCTTGCATATTTTGCTCGCCTTGGTATTCAAAGCCACCATTATCAAAAAGGGTTAATTGTCCTCTTGTTGGTTCGCTAACCGGCGTTGTATCAACAGTTAAGTCATCTAAGTCTATATCGCTATCGTTTATAAGTAAGCCTGGCGATAGGACAACTAAGGTTCCATTGTTTGTAACGCTGTAAGTATTATCAAGCGCAATAGGAGCGTCGTTAACAGCTAAAATGGTTATCTCTACAACTGCGGTATCTGTCATACCTAGCTCGTTAGCAACTTGATAGCTAAAGGCATCTTCACCATTAAAGTTTGCAATAGGGATATAAGTAAAATCCCCTTTTTCATTTATATTAAGAGTGCCATGCTGCGGTAGAATTAATGCATCTGCATTTACACGTAAATCACCACTGTATTGATTCGTATCATTTGTTAGCACGTTACCTTGCAGAGTTTGATCTTCATTTATTTGAAACTGATCGACATTTGCCTCTGGTGCAAATGCAAGCTCTCCACCCACTGGTGCTATGTTTATTATATTAGCAAAACCACTTTCACCACTGCCATCAACACCGATAATAAGTACTTGGTAACTTTTATCTGTAAGTGACTCGGTAATGCTTAATGCAGTATTTTGAATACTTAAAAATTGTTGCCCGTTCTCTAATTCATTAATATTAGTAGATGAGACTCCAGCTTGAGTTGCAATATAAACGTTGTAACGATTAAGTTCGGGGTTGGCTTGCCACGAAAGATTAATATTATCTTCGTCTCGTTGTGCTGTAACACCTTCAATTTGATATGGTTGCCAGTTAAAAGTGATTGCATCAGCAAGTACTTGATTATTTAAAGTGTCAGTTATCCATATTTCGAGACGTATTTCCCCAGGAATTACGCCATAAAGTGCAGGGCTGAGGCCTATAATTGACTTTTCGTAGCCAACACCACAATCAGAAGAACAAAGTGATATGCTTTTATTAACGCTAGGGAGTACTAAATTAACTTCAGCAATGCCATCAGTATCCGAAGCTTCAAGTAAAAAAGAAACATTACCTTGTACGGTGTCGTTTGTTTGTGAGAAAACAATATTAGCGCGAGTATTTGCTAAACTTGCTCCAACAACTCCTCTACTTGAAGTGACAGCACCTAAAACTTTTGTACTCTTGGTTTGATTACTCGCTATAACACCAGCCAAATTTATATAGCTAGTCACCGTTGGCGGTACTACTTCAGCCGTAGGTGATTGTATTGTCTCTTGAGTAGGGCTTTCTTCTGAGCCTCCACAGGCACTTAACAAAAACACCATAGAACCAAGCAAAAATAAATTTTTTGCTGTCATTTTAAATACTCCATAATAAAAGCTTTGTATCCAATGTGTTTATGGTTCTAATTTAAAAGAACCGCTAGCATTTACATCAGGATTATTTATTTCGTTAAGATTAAAGTTGCCAGTAATATTGTCTAGGTCATTCAAAAATATTGCATCAACATCGCCCTCGGCTTTATTGTTACCATGGGATGCAAATGTAACGGCCAGCTCAAGTTCGCTTAAATTTATTAAGCCGCTGTAAGCTGCATACCAATTTCCACCGGCGTCATTAAAACTAATTTCGCCATCAGGTACGGTGCCATTATCAAAATCAACTGCCATAGTCATAGCAAAGTCAGTAACAGCACCCACACTCGAATTTACATTAAAGCTTGATGCCTCATAGTTAAATACACCTTGGCGCTGAGCTATTTGATCGACTAAAGATGCGCTGCTAACAGTTTGAAATTGTTGTTCAGAATATATATCCATGACACCTGTATCTGCTTCAAAAGCATTTACTTCAACTTCAGTTACCGATGCTTGCTCAGTTTCTTCTTCGTTGTCGTCTTTAGAGTCAATTGCTACTATATTTTGAACAAACACACGTGCCGCACGTGTCGTTTTAAATACTTCACCAGTGGCTGTAATTTGTGCAAACGAAAATGCTTCGTTATCACCCAAAGAAACCACGTTATTATTTTCTAACGTTAAATCTATTGCGCCATCCCATACCGCTAAAAATACATCGCCTTTAACCAGCTGAACTTCAAAATGCGTTCCGCGTATACCAATAGAGCCTACGGGAGTTTTTACACTATAAGAGCCGCCATTTTTTTTAATTACGCCGGAAATAGAGCGCAAACCGCCTTTAAGTAACTCAATAGAAGCAGAGCCCTGTTGGGTATTGTCATTAAATTCGTAGTTAGCAATATTTAATTCTGAGTTTTCTTTTAAGGCTATTAAACCACCATCCAACATCGAAAATTGCGCTTTGCTTTTCTCTCCAGTCGTAATGCGATCTACGCCAAAAACAGTATCTCTGCGCTGCAATTGTCGTTGTTGTTCATTGCTTCCATCAACCGCGAGTACAGAGCCTCGTGCTAAAATAGTTTTACCAGCAGGGTCGTTTGCTTGTGTATAAAAACTTACACAAAGTAAAGTGGTAATTACAGGGAGTAAATGTTTCATAAATACCTTAAATTAAAATGAGTAAGAAGCGCTTAAATTGATATCTAAACGGTCATATTCGAATAAAGAAATATTACTGGATTTATCTTGATAGTTGGCAGCCAACTGTATGGCTAAATCGCGATTAACTAAGTAGCGAACAGAAGTTGAGAACATAAAGAGGTTATCGGCACGTTCTTGTAAAAATAAAGGGTGATCATCTTTATAATTAATCCATTGGTATCCAGCAAGAGATAACAACTGCCAATGTTGAGCCAACTGAGTGTTCACTTGGTAGTACAAGCTCGTAATATTACGGCTATTAAATTCACCTTCAGTAATGTCCGCTTCCTCGCTTTTAGCGTTAATGCTTAAGCTTTGAAACCAATTTTTAGCTGCATAGCTAGCACCTGCATTCATCGCATAAAATGAGTTATCGAGCTTTTCATCAAATCTATTGTTTAAAACACCCGCAGTCAAAGAGCTAAATAAATTAACTTGTTTATTTAGCGTAAAATTAGCTCCGGCCGTTAAAGCTGATTCAGTACGATAAAGTTCGCCATCAAGCATCAACGGAGTGGTAGCAACTCGTGCAAACCAACTTATGTCATTTTGTTTATATTGATAGGCGGCATTAATGTGCGCATTTATACGATCGTATTGACTGAGTTCTTCAAACTTGTACCACCCGGTATCAATACTTAAAGTGATTAAGCTTTTTTGATCAATAGGGTGAGAGTACTTTCCTCTGTAATTAAGTCGTGCATAGTTGTCCTGCGTACTTTTACTTTCTGGCGATAACAAAAACTCACCAATATTAGGAATTATAATCGTATTTTCTGCAGTACCTGCGTTTACGTTGCCATCTACGCCAAGGGCAAGCTCAATATTTTGTTTATAAGAGCGTCCAGCCTCTTGTTGCTTAAGTGCTGCAGTTTCTAGCAATGACTGTGCTGAAGACTTTATATTATTAGGTGTGTCAGGTGAGTTAATTAGTATTAAAGCTTGAGTATCGGCAGCAGGTAAATTATTAACTGTTAAATAAGCACGAACTAAGTACAAGCGAGCTTCATACCATCTAGGATTATTTTCAACCACGCGCTCAAAGGCAAATACAGCTGGCGCCGCATGCCCTGTTTTAAGTGCACTGACCCCTAATAAAAAGTCGTATACGGGTTCGCCTAGGTACTGATATTCACTATTACTTTTTTGATAAGCCTGAGTGTATTTTTTTTCAGAAACTAATTTTTGAAGCTCAATCAATAGCTTATTGTATTCATCATTGCTTTGAGCCAATGAGTTAAAGCTCATTACAGCTAAACAACTACAAAGTAAATTTCCTAAAACCTGTTTAATCATGCTTAATTTTATATCCCAGTAGAAGTTTGATGTTTAGTAAAAAGTGATGCCAACATTAGAAACCTACCACTTTTTGTAGCTAAGTATAGTTAATACAGTCACATTGGTTAATTAATTGTAGATAAGTAACGAGTTATACCAATCCGCGATAATACTTAATCATTTTGCGGGGCTAAACGTGCCGCTGCCTGTGTTAAAAAATTCTCATTTACGACTGCATGGATGCAGAAGGTAGAGCAATGCAGGAGCAATTGCCGAGAACAACTAAATAGCGAATTTTTTGCCAAGCTATCAACATGTTTTTCCATCCTCAAAATAGATCACTTAATTAAGCGAATTGGTATTAAATACTTGTTTATTAAATATTATTACTAATTAGGGCGTGTTGATCTTTGTGGATTGAAATTTTTTATCTAGGGATGATTTAATCGCAGCGCGAGATTTGTAAATTAGTGGGTTTAACTAGAGTATTAATAATTGTGTTGCA
The DNA here is from genome assembly GCF_014164325.1 of Pseudoalteromonas sp. SG43-4. Classification (NCBI taxonomy): domain Bacteria; kingdom Pseudomonadati; phylum Pseudomonadota; class Gammaproteobacteria; order Alteromonadales; family Pseudoalteromonadaceae; genus Pseudoalteromonas; species Pseudoalteromonas sp. SG43-4. The sequence goes on from NZ_JACJFB010000002.1 coordinate 169,313, forward strand.
AGGTTAATATATTAGGAGGTATTAGAGTTTATATTACAGAGTAAAGATAGGGTATAAATATGAAGGCTTACTAGGAAAAAAGTGGGGCGATTGACGGGGCTTGAACCCGCGACAACCGGAATCACAATCCGGGGCTCTACCAACTGAGCTACAACCGCCACTACACACACCTTGTTTGGTGTGGCGCGCATAATACATAAAATAATAATTGTTGTGAAGCCCAAAAGTGAAATAAATTAAAATAATTTAAATCAGGCAAATATAATTAGTATTTAGTGGTTAATATTTTTTCAAAGTAGGCTATGTTTTATCGCATAATTGCCTCTAAAAAATAGAATATACCTGCATTTAATAGTATTAATTCATTATTTCATGAGAATAAATTGTAAATTAATGTATAATAATGCCCGAAAACGCTTAATAAAAAACATTTGGAGTAAATATGGATTCAGTACTTAATTGGCTTAACGATAACTCAGGCCTAATTTTACACTACGGTATACAAGCAGTTGTTGCGCTTGTTATCTTTTTACTTGGTAGTCGTGTTGCTAAGTTTTGTTCTAACTTAACTGAAAAAGGTTTTGCTAAAAAGAAAGTAGATAAAGCTGTCGGTTCATTTGTTTCAAGTATTGTGTACACACTTGTATTTGCTGTAACTATTTTAATGGCACTTTCGCAAATTGGCATTGAAACAACTTCGTTCATTGCTATTTTAGGTGCTGCCGGTTTAGCTGTTGGTTTAGCATTACAAGGTTCATTATCTAACTTCGCATCAGGCGTACTTATTATTTTACTTCGTCCATTTAAGTCTGGTGACTTTGTTGAAGCAGGTAATAAAATGGGTACAGTTAAAAAAATCGAAATATTCTCAACTGAACTACGTACTCCAGATAATAAAGTAATTATCGTACCAAACTCTCAAATAATGTCTGGTGCTATTACTAACTTCTCACGAGAGTCTACTCGTCGTATCGATTTAGTTATTGGTGTTGGCTACGATGCTGATTTACGTCACGCAAAAGAAGTATTAAAATCTGTATTAGATGCAGAAACACGCATACTTAAAGATCCAGCTTATAATGTATCTGTAAATGAGTTAGGCGATTCAAGTGTTAACTTTATTGTTCGTCCTTGGGTTAACGCTGCTGATTATTGGCCGACTTACTGGTCATTAATGGAAAATATTAAAATCGCATTAGATGATGCAGATATTACTATCCCATTTCCACAAATGGATGTTCACTTTCACAAGCAAGACTAATTTTAAATAGTTATTTAATTAAAGTTATCTTTAATTGTTATAGTGCTAAAGAGCTATTAAACATAAAATTTTCATGCGGTATTTGCTGCATGAAAATTTTTTACATTATTACTTAGCTGTTTAGCTTGCTCCAACAAGTAATGCTTTAATAAAATAGATGTACATTTATACAAAGGTTATTTTTTAATGAAATTAAAGCTTTTATCAGTTTTAGTTGCGGCTTCTGCTGCAACAAACGCATTTGCTGCAGACGCAGAACAAAGAACATGGGAAGTTACCAGTGAATTAGGTGCTATTGTCACAAGTGGTAATACAGAAACGACCACACTTAAAGGTGGCATCAAAGTTCAGCACAATCTTGAACACTGGAACAACGAATACAAGCTAGACGGCATCTACAAAGAAGATGAAGTTGAAGATGCAAATGGTGACAAAAACAAGCAGCGCACTAACGAAAAGTATTCAATTTCTGCACAAGGTAATTACAAATTAAATGAAGATCATTCTCATTTATTCATTTATGGTTCACACGTTTCAGATTATTTTGGAGCGTATAGAAGTGAGTCAGTAATTTCTGCAGGTTACGGTTTACGTTTATTAAACGAAAAAACTATGTGGTTAAGTGCTGAAATTGGTCCTGGTTATAAATACTTTGAATACCCAGATGACAGCACTGAAGTTGATGACAACGGTAACTCTCTTGCTGGTGAATTTGAAGGCGAAGTAATTGCCTTAGGTAAGTTAGATTACAACTGGCAAATTTCTGAGAATGCACGTTTTACTCAATTAGTTGCTGTTGAGTACGGTGATACAAACACTAAAACTCGTTCTGAAACTGCATTACTTGCAAAAATAAACGGCTCGTTACAAATGAAAGTCGCTTTTAATGTCACTAACAACTCAGATGTTGCTGACGACAAAGAAAGCACTGACACTGAAACGTCATTCACGTTGGTTTACAGTTTTTAACCAATGTAGTTAAGTTAATTACACTAAAGTGACAAAAGGGACGAAAGTCCCTTTTTTATTTGCCTAAAATTAAGGTATTATAGCGGCCAATTTTGGTTGTAGACCTAGGGATATACCTACTCGTGAAAGTTTTTACACAATTAATTAGTGCTTTTATTCTACTTTGTAGTTTTAGTGCTTTGGCTTTTACGCCAACAGCGTCTCAAATTGAGCAATTTAAAAAGTTACCGAAAGCTCAACAAGAAGCCCTCGCAAAACAGTATGGTGTTGACATATCAACGATCACTGGTACAAACCAATCTAATAATCAAAATAATACACAGCAACAAAATAGTATTGGTGAGCGCGCAGAACCCGAAAAAGAAAAGCTTACAGATGAAGAGCGCTTTAAACCAAAAACAGACGAATTAAAGCCATATGGTTACGAATTGTTTGCAGGTGAACCAACTACATTTATGCCAAGCGAAAATGCCGCAGTACCAGATACATATATTGTGGGCCCTGGCGATGAATTAAAAATAAACTTTTATGGCAAAGAAAGTGACAGTTTTGAAGTCATAGTTGACCGTGAAGGACGTATTAGTATTCCAGATTTAAGCCCTGTAGAAGTGGCCGGTTTGACCTTTGCTGAAATTAAAGAATTAGTAAAAGTAAAAGTAGAGCAAGAGGTAATAGGTGTAAAAGCGTTTGTATCGCTTGGTCAGCTTCGTAGCATGCGTATCTTAGTGCTAGGAGAGGCTTACAAGCCTGGTAGCTACAGTGTTTCATCATTAACAACCGTTTCGCACGCATTATTTGTAAGCGGTGGCGTGTCTGATATTGCTTCTCTTCGTAATATTCAAGTTAAACGCGCAGGCAAGGTTGTAGCAAATTTTGACCTTTACGATTTACTTATTAATGGCGATAGCAGCAACGACATCGTATTAAAACCGGGCGATGCTGTATTTATTCCATCAGTTGGCGCTCAAGTAACAGTTGAAGGTGCAGTTAAACGTCCCGCTATTTTTGAACTTAAAAAAGGTGAGTCTGCTAAGCAGTTATTAGCGATGGCCGGAGGCCTTAAACCCAATGCATACGCTAAAAGCGCAATTGTAGAGCGCTTTAATTTCGATCGTAAAGAAGTACTCTCGGTCGATTTTTCAAAACCACAAATTAATTATATCCCACAAGATGGCGACCGTATTCGCTTTAATTCAGTTAGCTCGCAATATCAAAATTCAATTAGCTTAATTGGTGCAGTAGCACGCCCAGGTAATTATCAATGGCATCAAGGCAAGCGCATTTCAGATGTACTTAAATCAGTACGTGGTGATTTACTACCGCAAGCCGATTTAAGCTATGGGCTCGTAATCCGCGAAATAAATATAAACGGCGATATAGAAGCACATCAGTTCGATGTTGCTCAAGCTATTATTAAAAACTCTGAAAATAATATACAGCTTCAAGCAAATGACAAAATAGTTGTATTCAGCCGTTTTGAAGAAAAAGAAGCAGAACAATCAGCTCTAGCAAATATGGCTCTTAGCCAAGAGCAACAAGAGCAGCAACAAAAAGCAGAGCAATGGCATAAGTTTGAGCAAAAAGAATTCGAAAAATATATTGGCGTTAATCAAGAAGACGAAGAGCTTGTTCTTGAAGACAATAAAATACTAACAATTGCTGAAATTTCTAAACGTAAAGCAAAAGAAGAAGAAGACCAAGAACTCAAACCTGAAGATTTCGCATTATTTAGCCGCCATAACTTACTAGCGCCAATTATTGCTAAATTTAAGCAGCAAGCATCAGTGCAGCAAGCTATGCAATTAGTTGAGATTAGCGGGAACGTTACTTTCCCTGGTATTTATCCACTAATGATTGGTGGTGAGGTAAGTGATTTAATAACAGCAGCCGGTGGCTTGCTGGAGTCTGCCTACGTAAAACAAGCTGAAATTACACGTATTGTAGCCAGCGATGGTTCTAAAATAGAACACTTAAGATTTGACCTTGAAAGCGCCATGAAGGGCGATCTTCAAAGTAATATTACGTTACAAAGCAAAGACAGCATAAACGTATTCGCTATTCCAAATTGGCAAGAAAACGTAAAAGTAGAATTAAAAGGCGAGCTTAAATTTCCTGGTACGTACACTATACGCCGCGGTGAAACGCTAACTGAATTACTTGAGCGTGCAGGTGGTTTTTCAAAATTTGCAGAGCAAAAAGCTGCAATATTTACTCGTGCGTCAATTAAAGAACAAGAGGAAAAGCAATTAGCACGTTTATCTACAGAACTTCGCCGTGACATCGCTTCTAAAAGCTTCCAAAACTCGGTAAGTAGCAACACACTTTCTTATGAAGAAATGAACATGCTGTTAAACGACCTAGCTAGTGTTGAAGCCGTAGGACGTTTAGTAATTGATTTACCTTTAATTGTAAATAACCAACAAAATTTAGTATTACAAGATGGCGATACACTTTATGTACCAAGCAAGCGCGATTCAATTAGTGTAATTGGTGAAGTTAACTACTCAACGTCACATCTATATAAATCTGGTGTTAGTGTCGATGATTACATAGCGCTTAGTGGTGGCCTTAAAGAGCGTGCCGCTGAAGATCGAATTTACATTATTAAAGCCAATGGTTCAGTGAAAATACCAAATACAGGTGGCTGGTTCGCGGCAAATAATGCAGACCAGTTAGAACCAGGTGACACAATAGTTATACCAATGGATGCAGGACACATGGATAAGCTAACGCTTTGGAGTACTGCAACGCAGATTCTTTATCAGCTTGGTGTGGCAGTTGCAGCGATTGGTAGTTTGTAATATCTAAAATAAAGTGTCCTCACAATTTGTTTGGGCATTCTTATTTGTAAGAATTAAATGATGATTAAATTATTTTAAGTTAGCTAGTAGAAGTTTATTAGTAGCATTATCTTAAATATTAATTCATACCAAATATTAAATAACTAACCCTCTTAATATGCATTAAGAGGGTTAGTAAATAATTTTAAATAAGTAAAAATATGCAAAAAAATGAAACTTCAAATATTCCAAATGATGAGATAGATTTAACAGAATTACTAAGTGTCTTGTGGAAGGGTAAATGGATTATTATTACTGGGGTATTTTTGTTTTCAGTTTTATCAATTGCATATGCTTTACATCAGCCAAATACATATAAGTCTGAAGTCTTATTATCTCCTGCAGAGGAACCTCAAAATGGTGGGATTGGTGGTTTAGCAGGACAATTTGGTGGATTAGCAAGTTTAGCTGGAGTCAACTTAGGTTCAAGCACAAATAATAAAACTCAATTAGCTATTGAAATATTAAAGTCACGTCAGTTTATTGGTAACTTTATACAAAAACATGACATATTGCCTGACTTGATGGCAGCAGAATCATGGAATGCGCAGAGTAATGAGATTAAATATAAACCTTCTTTTTATGAAGAAAAAAATAGTAAATGGGTCAGACAAGTATCACCTCCGTTTAAAGCAAAACCTTCTCTTCAAGAAGCTTATAAAGAGTTCCGTAAAATTGTAAAGATTGAAACAGATAAAGAAAGTGGAATGATCACGTTATCGGCTGAGTTTATATCGCCATATATTGCTCAGCAGTGGGTGAATTGGTTAGTTGAAGATATAAATCAAGTAATGAAAGAGCGAGATGTTTCAGAGGCCAATAAGAGCACCGTATTTCTGACTAATCAGCTCAAAGAAACAAAAATAGCTGATATTCGCGCAGTACTTTACAAATTGGTGGAAGAGCAAGCTAAGACGATTATGTTTGCTAACGTACGTGATGAATACGTATTTAAAACTATAGACCCAGCTTTAGTACCAGAAATTAAATCTGGTCCTAAGCGGGCCTTGATATGTATTTTAGGAGCTCTTTTAGGTGGGATATTTAGTGTTGTATTTATAACTATTAGATATTTTATAAGAGAAAACGCTCGTTAATAAGTCATTATTTATAGAATTGAAGGAAGAATAAAGTGAAAATACTTGTAACTGGTGGTGCTGGATTTATAGGTTCAGCTGTTGTACGTCACATAATACAAAATACAAAAGACACAATAATTAATTTAGATAAACTTACCTATGCAGGTAATTTAGAGTCGCTTAAATCGATTGAAGAGAGTGAGCGATACTTTTTTGAACAGGTTGATATTTGTGACCGTGCGGAACTTGATCGCGTGTTTAACACCCATAAACCTGATGCTGTAATGCACTTAGCTGCAGAGAGCCATGTAGACCGCTCAATTACAGGGCCAAGTGACTTCATCCAAACCAATATCGTTGGCACTTACAATTTATTGGAAGCCGCGCGTAATTACTGGAATAATTTAGAAATAGGTGCGAAAGAAGAATTTAGATTCCACCATATTTCAACGGATGAAGTTTATGGCGATTTACCACATCCAGATGAGCAAGAAGGTGTGCTGCCCTTATTTACTGAGCAAACATCTTATGCGCCAAGTAGTCCTTATTCGGCAAGCAAGGCATCGAGTGACCACTTAGTTCGTGCTTGGCTACGTACTTATGGTTTTCCAACAATAGTCACCAATTGTTCAAATAATTATGGTCCTTACCACTTCCCTGAGAAGTTAATTCCTTTAGTTATACTTAATGCGCTAGAAGGTAAAGATTTGCCTATTTATGGTAAAGGTGACCAAATACGCGACTGGCTCTATGTTGAAGATCACGCTCGCGCACTTTATAAAGTAGTTACCGAGGGTGCTATTGGTGAAACTTATAATATTGGTGGTCATAATGAAAAGCAAAATATTGAAGTAGTACAAACTATTTGTAATATTTTAGATACATTAGTACCAAAAGACACAAAGTATGCTGAGCAAATCACGTATGTAACAGATCGTCCAGGCCACGATAGGCGCTACGCTATTGACTCATCTAAAATGAGTTCAGAGCTAAACTGGACCCCTTTGGAAACATTTGAGACCGGTCTACGCAAAACAATTGAATGGTATTTAGCAAATCAGTCATGGTGTAAAAACGTGCAAGATGGTTCATACCAACGTGAACGCCTTGGCGAAATTAATTCATAATTAAAGGAGCATTTTATGAAAGGAATTATATTAGCAGGTGGTTCAGGTACTCGCCTTTATCCACTTACTCGTGGAGTATCAAAACAGTTATTACCAGTATACGATAAGCCAATGGTGTATTACCCAATATCTACACTGATGTTAGCGGGAATTCGCGATATATTAATAATCACCACACCAGAAGATAACGACAGCTTTAAACGTTTGTTAGGCGATGGTAGTGATTACGGCATAAATCTGAGTTATGCAATACAACCTTCACCGGATGGATTGGCACAGGCATTTATAATAGGTGAAGAGTTTATTGGCAACGATAATGTATGCCTAGTACTTGGGGATAATATTTACTACGGTCAATCGTTTAGTAAAACTCTAAAAAGTGCTGCTAGCAGAGAGACAGGCGCTACGGTATTTGGCTATCAGGTTAAAGACCCAGAGCGTTTTGGTGTAGTTGAATTTGACGAAAATATGAAAGCTATTTCTATAGAAGAAAAACCTGAAAAGCCAAAGTCTAACTATGCCGTTACAGGTCTATACTTTTACGATAATCGTGTAGTTAAACTAGCAAAGCAAGTGAAACCTTCTCACCGTGGTGAGCTTGAAATAACAACACTAAACGAAATGTATTTAAATGATGGGACGCTCAATGTTGAATTATTAGGGCGTGGTTTTGCATGGCTCGATACAGGCACCCATGAAAGTCTTCATGAGGCTTCATCATTTGTCCAAACCATTGAAAATGTTCAAGGTTTAAAGGTGGCATGTCTTGAAGAAATCGCATGGCGTAACGAGTGGTTAAGTACAGAGCAATTGCTTGAAATAGCCAAGCCAATGATGAAAAACGAATACGGCCAATATCTGACTCGCTTAGCGACAGAGGCAAAATAATGAAAGTACTTATTACCGGTAAAAACGGTCAAGTTGGTAGCTGTTTAGTATCACAGTTAAGCAATATGACGGAAATTAACTTTTTGGCATTAAGCCGTGAAGAACTTGATATTACTAATGCTGAACAAGTTAGTAAAATAGTGAATGAATATAAGCCGAGCGTTATTATCAATGCTGCGGCATACACTGCGGTTGATAAAGCTGAATCTGAGGTTGAGTTAGCAAATGCTATCAATAATCTTGGGCCTAAAAACTTAGCCAAAGCAGCGGCACAAGTAAACGCAGCGATTATTCATATTTCAACTGACTATGTTTTTGCCGGCAATAAAGAGGGTTTGTATACTGAGACTGATGAAGTAAATCCACAAGGCGTTTACGGGCAAACAAAGCTAGCAGGTGAGCAAAGCGTTGCACAAGAGTGCGATACCCATATTATTTTGCGCACAGCATGGGTATTTAGCGAGTTTGGGAACAACTTTGTTAAAACGATGCTACGTTTAGCGCAAACACGCAACACTCTCGGTGTAGTGGGTGACCAATTTGGTGGCCCTACATACGCAGGTGATATAGCTAAAACTATAGTTAGCATAGCGCAACAGCTACAGCAGGGTAGTACTAAATTTGGTGTTTATAACTATTCAGGTTATCCGCATGTTAGTTGGCAAGAGTTTGCAAAAGAAATTTTTGCTAAAGCGCTATCACAGCAAGAGGTTTATAAACCAGTTACAGTCAATGCAATTTCAACCTCAGAATACCCAACTCCAGCTAAACGTCCAGCTAACTCAAAATTAGATTGTAGTAAAATAACAACAGATTTTTCTATACAGCCGAGTGACTGGAAAGCCGCATTAAACACTATTCAACAGTATAAATAAGTAGGTTGAAAATATGAAAGTAATCGATACCAACATCCCTGATGTTAAAATTATAGAGCCTGCGGTATTTGGTGATGAACGCGGCTTTTTTATGGAAACGTGGAGCCAGAAAAAGTTTGAAGAACTAGTAACTAAAAAGCCTACCTCTTTTGTGCAAGATAACCACTCTAAATCTAAGCAAGGCATTTTACGCGGCTTACATTTTCAAACTGAAAATACACAAGGTAAGTTAGTACGTGTAACTTCAGGCGAAGTATTTGATGTTGCAGTTGATATACGTAAAAGTTCCGCTACATTTGGGCAATGGGTAGGGGTCTACCTATCTGCAGAAAATAAACGCCAGCTATGGGTTCCTGAAGGGTTTGCACATGGTTTTTATGTAACGAGTGAAGAAGCCGAATTTGTTTATAAGTGCACAAATTATTACCATCCAGCATCAGAAGTGTCATTAGCATGGGATGATAAAGAGCTTGCTATAGAGTGGCCGTTTAATGGAGAACCAATGTTATCTGAAAAAGATAAACATGCACTAAGCTTATCTGAAATTAAACCTTTAACGTATTGATGCAGAAGGTGATAATGAGCTGTTTTAAATTGATAGTTGGAAAAATAAAAACATGAAGTTTTTGACGGTTTTCCCTGACTTTGAACGTTTTCATCTTTATAAAGATGTAGGCCAAGTTAATTTTTTTGCAGCCCAACAGCTTTCTTCACAAGCATGTGTTTTAGCTTATGATCCAAAGCTTAGCGCTCCTCCCGAATTAGATATTAGCTTTATTAAAATTAAGAGTATTTTTAAAAGAGTTCCACATATTAAATTAGATTTAAATATTGTGCTTTTTCTTTTTTTTAATGCAAAAAAATTCAAATATTTGAATTTATATCATCCTACATTTGCTTCTCAAATTTATACTATTATTTATAAAACGATGTATAGGAATGGTAAGGTTTATATTAAGTTAGATTTAGACCTAGAAGATGCAAAAAAAAATAGAGGGATCCCAGATAAAGGGATTATAGGCTGGATTAAAAAAACCGTATTTAAAAAGTTTAAAACTTTACTCGATGTTGTTTCGGTGGAATCAAAAGAAGCATATGAATTACTACGTAGTAGAAACTCTTATGCAAAAGAAAAATTGATTTTAATACCTAATGGTGTGAGCAGTTCCGAGCTCGAAAGGAATAACCCCCCCGTTTTATATGACGAAAAAGAAAACGTAATAATCACAATTGCAAGAATAGGGACCGAAGTAAAAAATAATCAACTTATGTTATCTGCCCTGTCTAAATGTGATTTAAAAAACTGGAAATATATTTTTATTGGGCCTATAGAAGATGACTTTCAAAATGACATTATTGCTTTTCAAAAAGAACATCCAAATTTAGCTAATAATGTGGAGTTTCTCGGTTCAAAAAATCGTACTGAAGTAATTAAAATGTATAAGACGGCTAAGGTTTTTACTCTTTCATCCCGTAAAGAGGGTTTTCCATTGGTATATGCGGAGGCTGCTTTTTTTGGTTGTCATATTATTACTACGGCTGTATCAGGTTCTATTGATATTACAGATAATGGTCGCTTAGGAAGTATAACGCCTATAAATAATAGTGATTTATTTGCCGAAGCTATCCAAAATGTTATAAATAATGATATTGAAATAATTCAATTTAATGAAATTAGAAAGTACGCAATTACTCATTTTACTTGGGAAAGCATAATACCTAAATTAGCGAAGAAATTAAGTAATGGTTAAAAAAATAGTTTTCAATACAATTACTTACTTGATTGGCTCGGGATTCGCTCAGGTTTTTGCATTAGTATTTACACTCATATTAATGGATAAATTGCCTGTAGCAGAGTATGGGAATTACAATTTAGTTATTTCACTAGTCGCAATTTTCTCATTTTTAATTGATGGGGGCTTAACGGGCTTTATTATTAAAGAATTTAATAATAAAGGATACCATCTTGATGAGCCTTCTGTTGAACGCGATTTGTTAATTTGTACCACGTACATTTATCAAATTTTAGTCACTAGCTTGTTAATGTTTTTATACACATTAACAGTATTAGCTACTGTTGATAGCAATTTTATTATCAATTACCTAGCATTTGGTTTATTAACATTATTGTTAGGTTTGGCGACCCCTATTTTTGCATTATTAATAGCTAACGAGAAAAGACACCTTATAGTTGCTAAAGATGTGATAGTTGCTGTGATTCGATTAGTTTTAATCGTGATTATTTTTAAGTTCTCGTTTAGCTCACACAATATTTATTTTATTCCCGTAGGCGCATTAATTGTATCAGTCGTTTTAGGCGTTATATTTTATAAACGTATTTTAATCGGGTTTGAAAAATTTACTCCTCCAAAAAAAAATCAGTTTTTAAATATATTAAAGGTGGTTTCTCCTTTTTTATTACTATCATTGTTTAATGTTATTTATAACAAAATAGATATTCTAATGTTAAATGAACTCGCTGATATTAGTGAGGTTGCCTTTTATGCTGGGGCTACAATTTTTGTTTATCCGTTTATGTTTATTTGTACCGCGGCGAGTTCTGCCATACTTCCTTACTTTTCCAGAATGGCAGTAAGATCGAATGACTCAGCAAGAGAAGAAAAGTTAATTCTTATATTTATGCTGGGACTTGGTGCTGTTTTATCATCATTTTTATATTTTATATCGCCATATTTATACACACATCTGTTCGACGGAAAGTATTTAGCATCAGCAGAAATTTATAAAGTACTCGTGTGGTACCTTTTGATTGTATTTGGATATACATCACTATCAAGTTCGTTAGTCGCGATGGGTAAAATAGCGATATTAATTTTGATGAATGTAGTGATGGTTCTTTTGAATATAATTTTAAATTATCAACTTATTCCGGAATACGGTGCTAAAGGTGCTGCATTTGCAACGGTTGTGTCTGAAGTAGCCATTCTGCTATTTTTACTTTTTTATATTAAGGTTCAACAAGCAAAGCATGCATAGCTATTTAATACTCATTTATAATGAGAGTGTATTCGATACACCAACATACAAAACGCTCATACAAATGTTAATGCATACACCGCATGAGGCAGCACTTTATATATGGGATAATAGCCCTGAAGCTCAGCATACATTGCCACTAAAATCAGTAGTTAACACATTAAATATTAACTATTACCACAGTGCTAAAAATGAAAGCTTATCGATTGTTTATAATAAAGTAATGGCGTTAGCATTTGAGGCAGAGAGTTGCTACATAACGATTTTAGATCAAGATAGCTTTTTAGATCTTAATTTTAAAAACAGTATAAATAATATAACCGAGCCATATTTATTAGTACCTAAAGTGTGCTCAGATAAAACAGGAAAGTTAATATCGCCTAGGTATCAGCGTTATAATTATTTAACTAATCATTGCCAAATAAACTATTTCACCGCAAATATAATGGCTGGTAAGCACAATAGTGATGGTCTTTTTGCTGTCGGTAGTGGTATGACAATTCCCAAAGAGTTATGGTTGAGTAAAATACAATTTAGAGAGTGTTTAAGCTTTTATGGTGTAGATACTGAGTTTTGTACTGACTATGCTAAGGATCACAAAGAATTTATTTTATTAGATACGGTTATTAATCATAATGCATCAAATGAGCATGATGAAGGTTATGCAAAATTTAAATGGCGATTGATTAAATATTATGAGCATTGGCATTATCAATTATGTGAGTACACACGTTTACCGAGCTTATTAATCTCTATGTATGTGCCTATATCATTACAATTAGTACTTTTAAAAAATAAACTTAAGCGTTTATTCAAATAATTATTAAAAATACTTAGTTAAACAATTGAGAAAATCATGACAACGTTATCAGTAATAATTCCAACAATGCTAAAAAGTATCGAGCTTTTACAACGAGCAATTGAATCGGTTTTGCTAACTCGCACCATTGATGTTGAAGTTATTGTGGTTAATGATAATAGTAAGGCAGACATCGCTTTTGTTAGCGCCTTAAATATGTATCAATCTAAAATCACCTTAGTAAATAATAAAGGTGTTAATAGAGCTGCAGGAGCTAGAAACTTCGGTGTAAAAGTCGCAAGCGGCGAATTAATTACTTTTTTAGACGATGATGATTTTATCTTACCTGGACGATTAGAGTCTATGTTGGCCAGCTTTAATGAGCAACAGGTAAATAATGTTGTATTAATTTCTACTGGGCGACTCTATGAATATAATAATTTTCAAAAAGTAGAGGTAGTTAAAAAACAATTATTCGGGGCTTTAAAGCTTTCTGATATTAACGTCCATAATCAAATAGATATTGGATTTATAGTAAAAAAAGAATTATTTGAATCATTAAAAGGCTTTGATACATCGTTTACTAACTTAGAAGATTGGGACTTTATCATTCGTTGTTTAGAGTATGGAGATGCTTATAAAGTTGAAAGCTATAGCTATGTTGTAAAAAATGATGTCGACCCTAATCGAGTATCACATAATGATCACTTAGGATTGCGAGAGCTCGCCGATAAGCATAAAAATAAGTTTGGTAAGCAGTGGTTTTACAAAATTAAAACTCAAGAGTTAAGATCTTTGAAGAAACTTAGTTTCTTCAAAGCATGCGCCTTGTGTATTAAAACTAACAGCTTTTACCCAATGAAGAACTATTTAGCTACTCTGCGTAATTAATAATGATAAATAAAACGAAAATCTTAATTAGTTTTTTTTCAGTGATATTGCTTTACTACTTCTTTACACTCTCTGAAAATGTTGACACTGTATTTTTTAGTATGACAATTGGACTATTCTTTTATGTCTTTTTAATGCTTTCTATAGATAAGGAAATTGTTAACCCCTTGTCTCTCATGTTTCCTTTTATATTAGGTGTTTATTATTACCAGTATATGCTTTCATCTAAGCAAGAGGTTCTGAGTCTAGATACTATCTCCGCTATTATATTTTTTATATCTTTTTATGTGTTAGGTGTTTTATTAACTTTATTAAATAAAAAATCAATTTTGAAAAAGAAGATAATTAATCATAAAATTCATAGTGTACTTGTGGTCGATCTTTTTTTAATTTTTGGACTTGTTATTTTCTTGATTGAGTGTGCATTAACTGGAGGGTTTCCGTTTTTTATTGCATTAATACACAAAATAAATGTATACGAAGACATGTATTATGTTCCTATTCTTCATTACTTTGTGATGCTAATTGCGATATTTCCATCAGTATATTATTACTTCTATAAAAATAATAAAGTAGGAAGGCTTAAGTTTTTCGTTGTTTTATTCGTGTCTATATTTGTATTGCTCAATATTATGTCAAGGCAAATATTTATATTCTCAATTGTTTTCATGTTTTTTACATATGCTAAAGTTAATAAAATAAATACTAATAAGTATATATTAAAAGCTGTTATTTTTACTTCTGTTATGTTCTTAGTGCTTGGGTTCGTTAGGATTCAATCTATAAATAATTCGATTTCTCAGCTCGAATACCTTAAAGCATATGCTGGGGTGCCAAAAGAGAGAAATGTTAATACATTTGATGTGACATTCAACTTATATACGAGTCAAAACTTGGTGACACTAAATGATATGATTACCAAGGTCGATTCTCAAGAATTTGGCTATGGTAAATATTCGTTACAGTCATTTATCAAAGTTCTTAAATATGATCAAGCATACAATATTGAATATGCCGTTCAGCTAGATAGCTTTGCACGTTTAGGGACTATCATCGCTGATCCATACTTAGACTTTGGCTTAGTTGGAGTTACACTGTTAGCAATATTATACGGTATAATTAATACAGTATTTTTCTTAAAAGCAAAACATTCAGATTCTATTCGGTATACGTTTTTTTGGGCTGTTCTTTGCTTCATAATGATCATGTCTGTTTTTACCAATTTTTATAACGTTTTATTTTCATGGTTAATCTTTTTGTTTATATATTTTATTACTTTAAAGGCTAAAACTAACAAATGATATTTGCAGTAATAGTTACTTACAATCCGATTCAAGATAACTTGACTAGCCTAATTAATGCGCTGAAAAACAATCAAGTTACTCCTGTAATAGTTGATAACGGAAGCGCAGAACCGGTTACTGCAGAGTGTGAAATAATTAAATTAGAATCTAATTTGGGTATTGCTAAAGCACAGAATGTCGGGATTGAATATGCTTTATCTTTTTCTCCTCATGCATTAATATTTTTCGATCAGGATTCAAGCATTAAAGATAACACTTTTATCGCATCATTATATGAACCAATCTCTAATGGGCGAGCCCAAATTACTGCTCCAGTATTTATTGATAACGCGCGTGGATTTATTTATCCGATAGTCGAAATCACTAAACATGGTGGGCGTATAAAGCATTACCCTAGTTCAGATAAACCAGAGTTTTTTGTTAATAACGCCATATCGTCGGGTACAATGGTAGAGCCAAAGGCTTTGAAAAAAATAGGTTACATGCTTGATAGTTTATTCATAGATTATGTAGATACTGAGTGGTGCCTAAGAGCAGCTAGTAAAAATTTGAAAGTTTTAATCGTTCCTTCAGCCAGGATGATCCACTCTATTGGTGATAAAACCTTGAAGATAGGACGTTTTTATATTCCAAAGCATAGCCCTTTCAGACGTTATTATCGGATTAGAAATTCATTTTTCTTACTTAGGCTTTCCTATGTCCCTAAGGTGATGGCACTGAGAGAGATAATATTCTCTATTATTCATCAAGGTATCCTTATTTTATTTTCTAAAGGAGAACGAGTGGCCTATTTAAAAAGCCTAATAAGAGGCTGTAAAGATGGTGTTTTAGGGCGATTTAGTTGATGGCTAAGAAAAATAGAATCGCTATTTTACTGGCTGCTTACAATGGTGAGTCTTATATTAGCGAGCAGTTAAAGTCTATACTCGAGCAAAAGGAAGTAGACTTAACAGTATTTATCTCTTTAGATAAAAGTTCAGATCGTAGTTATGAAATTATCACCGCTTTTGCTTTAAAATATCCTAAAATTGAATTGTTAGAATATGGTGAAAAATTTGGTTCTGCAGGAAGCAATTTTTTTCATTTAATAAAATCTGTGAATGTTGAAGAGTTTGAATATGTTGCGTTTGCAGACCAAGATGATATTTGGAACGCTTCAAAATTAATCGATGCTGTTAGCATGTTAAACAAAACTAGCGCAGATGGATACTCGTCAAATGTTCTTGCATTTTGGAAGGATGGTCGAGAAAAGCTAGTCCATAAATCTTCTCCACAATCTGAGTTTGATTATTTATTTGAATCTCCAGGCCCTGGATGCACTTTTGTTTTTACAGCTAACTTATTTTGTTTAATCCAAGATAATATTCGAGTCAACTATTCAAAAGTTCATCTGTTATGGTTGCATGACTGGTTCTGTTACTCATTTGCTCGTTTTAATGGCTATAAGTGGGTTATAGATCCTAGATCTTCTATGAAATACAGGCAGCATAATCAGAATGAGGTTGGTGCTAATGCAGGAATATCGTCTTTCATAAATCGAGCCAAAGCAATGTTCGATGGTAGTGGGTTAGCTTATGCCAAATCTCAGTCCCAGTTTATCGGGCAAGAAAATACTAAACCTATGAAATATTTAAGACAAGGGCGACTAGGGTATTTAAAGCTTTCCTTTATTAGCTACAAATTAAGGCGAAAAACTTCGCATAAACTTTTTTGTGCTTTATTTTTCTTGGCAATGTTTATAAAAGGTCCCAATAAAGAAGAAGGAAATGTATTTTGAAGTTACTCTTAACAGGTGCATCTGGATTTATTGGAAAAGAGGTTACAAGACTTTGCGCTAAAAGTAAGCTGCATGTATTTGCTTTAACGCGAAACTATATCGAAGGGTGTGAGCATAAAGTAATCCCTCAACTTAAAGATGCTAAAGCTGAAGATATGAAAGGGTACGATGCCATCATTCATTTAGCCGGTATAGCCCATACAAAGGGAGTAACAGCTAATGATTATTACAACTATAATACAGAGCTCACGATTCACTTGGCAAGAATGGCTGCTAAAGCAAATGTAAAGCGGTTTGTTTTTATAAGCACTATTGGTGTAAATGGTAAAAGTACTAAAGGTGCTCCTTTTTGTAGCTCTGATTCTGCAGAACCACATAATGATTATGCAAAGTCTAAGCTTGAGGCTGAGCTAGGCTTAAAAACAGTGTCTTTAGAAACAGGTTTAGAAGTGGTTATTATAAGGCCTACATTAGTGTACGGAGCTTCAGCACCAGGTAACTTTGGCTTACTGAAAAAACTCGTTAGTGCGCTTCCAATATTACCGTTTGGATTAATCAACAATAAAAGAAGTTTTATTTTTATAAAAAATTTGGCTGACTTAATACTATTATGTACCCATCATTCAAAAGCAGCTGGGGAAACGTTTTTAGCTTCAGATGGTAGGTCCGTATCAATAAAGCACTTTACGAATGAATTGGCAAAAGGTCTTAATAAAACTAGCTTCCAATTACCAATACCTATCAGCTTGATGTTATTAATCGGAAAAATCACCAGGAAGTCAGAAATGGTGGGGCAACTAGTTGACGACTTAGAAGTTGATTCTTCTAATATAGCGAAGCTTTTAAATTGGAAACCTCCGTACTCATTAAACCAAGCTATGTTATATATAAACAGAGATATTCATGATTAGATTATTTGATATTTTTTTTGCGCTTTTTGGTTTGCTTTTTGCTTTACCATTTCTACTTATTTTATACATTATTGGCCTCTTCGATACAGGCTCGCCTATATTTAAACAAGAGCGTGTTGGTAAGAATAAAAAACCTTTCACGTTAGTAAAGTTTAGAACAATGTCAGTAGATACTGCATCTGTAGCAAGTCATTTAGCAAGTACATCATCTATTACGCCATTTGGTAGCTTTTTACGTAGAACAAAGTTAGATGAGTTGCCCCAATTATGGAACGTATTAAAAGGTGAAATGAGTTTAGTGGGTCCTCGCCCAGGGCTGTTTAATCAAGACGAGCTAACAAAAGCTCGTGATGCTAAAAATATATATAATGTTCGCCCTGGTATTACAGGTTTAGCTCAAGTTAACGAGATTGATATGTCTACACCAGAGCTATTAGCTGAGACTGATTATAAAATGATTAGCACATTAAATTTAAAAAACTACTTTAGCTATATATTCCAAACTGTTGCAGGTAAGGGAAGCGGTGACAGAGTAAAATAGTAAGCTGCAGTAGTACAAAAAATTACAAAAAATAACCAAATACATAAAGACTATATAAATATTTACATATAGTCTTTATTTATTAAGTGCAATAGTTGTTCATCTTGTAGTAAAATTGTAATCAATAGAATAGTAGTCTTATCTGCTAGCTTCAGGGAAATGTATTGTGTCTTTAAAATTTTTAGTTAATTTACCTCGTCCTCAAAAAAGAATTATTTCTCTCCTCATCGATAGCGTATTTATAATTGTAGCTTTTTGGCTGGCTTTTTTATTAAGGCTAGACAGCACCGCCGTTTTAAAAAATACACATACTTGGATTTTATTATCAGCATTATTGCCGCTTAGTTTATTAAGCTTTGTAAAGCTTGGGCTCTACAGGGCTGTGCTGCGCTATATGAACACACAAGCCATGTGGGCTATTATTGCCGGTGTAGTACTTTCGACCGTTTATTTAACTATTTTATCTTTTTTTCTTAGTGCGCCAGTACCACGCACCGTTCCATTTATTTATGCCAGCTTTTGTATTTTATTTGTTGGTGGTGCGAGGCTAACGGTACGAGCTGTAGTTGGCCAAATAACTATGCGCCGCAAAGAAGGTGTAATTATATATGGGGCTGGTTCTGCTGGTCGTCAATTAGCAACGGCCTTAGCAAATGGACCAGAATATTCACCAGTCGCTTTTATAGACGACGATCCTAAAAAGCATTTATCGTTAATCCAAGGTATTTGTGTGCATGCACCTTCTCAAATTGCTGAATTAGCAAAGCAAAAGTGTGCAAATAAAATATTATTAGCGCTACCAAGTACATCTCGAAGTCGTCGAAAAGAAGTACTTAACGCAATAGAAAAATTTAAATTACAAGTTATGACTGTTCCCGGCATGGCAGATATTGTTGCAGGGACAACGAATCTTGACGAAATCAAAGATGTTGAAATAGACGACCTGCTAGGCCGTGATTCAGTTCAACCACGACAAGATTTAATGTCGGCAAATATAGCTAACAAAGCTGTGATGGTAACCGGTGCTGGCGGCTCTATAGGTTCAGAACTTTGTAGACAAATAATTAAGAACAGCCCGACTAAAATAGTGTTATTTGAGCTTTCTGAGTTTGCTTTATATGCTATAGAAAAAGAGTTGTCGGAGTACTGTGATACCAATAATTTAAATATAGAAGTACTACCAATACTGGGCTCTATTCAAAATAAAAAATTAGTTGAGTCAACATTTTCTACTTTTAGTGTTCAAACTGTCTATCATGCTGCTGCATATAAACATGTACCTTTAGTTGAGCATAATGTAGTTGAAGGCGTACGTAACAATGTTTATGGCACCTACAATGTAGCAACCGCTGCAATTTATACAAATGTAGAAACGTTTGTTTTGGTTTCCACAGATAAAGCAGTACGTCCAACTAATATAATGGGTACTACTAAGCGCATGGCAGAATTAGTACTGCAAGGGCTATCTGAAATCCAAGACACAACACGCTTTACCATGGTTCGATTTGGTAATGTTTTAGGTTCGTCTGGTTCTGTTGTACCGTTGTTTAGAAAACAAATTAAAGCAGGCGGCCCAATAACACTTACTCACCAAGATATAACCCGTTACTTTATGACAATACCAGAGGCTGCCCAGTTGGTTATTCAAGCGGGAGCAATGGGAGTTGGTAGTGACGTGTTTGTACTTGATATGGGAGAGCCTGTTAAAATTAAAGATTTAGCTGTTAAAATGGTTCATTTATCAGGGCTTGAAGTTAAACATGAAAAACGCCCAAATGGTGATATAGAAATAAAGTGCACAGGATTACGTCCAGGTGAAAAACTCTTTGAAGAGCTGCTCATCGGAGATAACGTTATTGGAACTGACCACCCAAGAATCCTAAGTGCACAAGAAGTTAAAATGCCTTGGTCTGAGCTCGACCCATTTTTAGATAAACTTAAAATTGCATGTGACGAGTCTGATCATCAAGAAATACGTAGACTACTTTTAACTGCACCTACAGCTTTTTCACCAACTGACGGTATTTGTGACTTAAACTGGAAACAAAAATTTAATAATCAAACGAATGTTACAGTTTTACCAAACGTAAGTGGCTCCTAAAGCGAATAGATTGCAATAGTTTGATGTTTTTAGGGAATGAAATGCCTACGTGGATTACCCCTCGGTGTATGGTGACCATGTAAGCGTCTTGCTTGCTGGCGCACTAAAAGCGCAGCTTTACGTATTTATCAAATTGCGTGAGCAAGCTTCACGCCTACGCGAATTTTTCATCCTCGGTATAGTGACCATGTAGGCGCCTTGCTTGCTGGCGCATTAAAAGCGCAGCTTTTACATATTTATTAACTTGCTACGTGGATTTCCCCCCTTGGTATAGTGATAATGTAGGCCCCTTGCTTGCTTGCGCACTAAAAGCGCAGCTTTACGTATTTATCAAATTGCGTGAGCAAGCTTCACGCCTACGTGTATTTTTATCTTCGGCGTATGTAACCATGTAGGCGCCTTGCTTGCTGGCGCATTAAAGCTACCGCTTTTATGTATTCATCAAATTGCGAGAGCAAGCTTAACCCCTACGCGAATTTTTCATCCTCGGTGTAGTGACCATGTAGGCGTCTTGCTTGCTGGCGCATTAAAAGCGCAGCTTTTACATATTCATCAAATTGCGATAACAAGCTTCTCGCCTACGCGAATTTTTCATCCTCGATGTAATGACCATGTAGGCGTCTTGCTTGCTGGCGCATTAAAAGCGCAGCTTTTACGTATTCATCAAATAGCGTGAGCAAGCTTCACGTTTACGCGAATTTTTCATCCTCGGTGTAGTGACCATGTAGGCGCCTTGCTTGCTGGCGCACTAAAAGCGCAGCTTTACGTATTTATCAAATTGCGTGAGCAAGCTTCACGCCTACGTGGATTATTATCCTCGGTGTTTGGTGACTATGTAGGCGCCTTGCTTGCTGGCGCTTTAAAGCCACCGCTTTACAAGTAAACACAATCCCAATATGGGTATTTCTTTATGTTGTCCACTAAGCCAGCACGTAAAGGGTTTGCGACTATATACCTCGCTTGACCTATTAAATCTTCATTATTTCTTATTTTGTGGTCATAGTAATTTGATTGCCATATCCTTCCATGCGTACCGCTATGTTTATTAAGTCTATAAGTTGTAATGCTTTTAAAATTCCTAACTAGGTGTGAAAGGTTAAGGCTACTATTTAACTGTAAAATCCAATGTATATGATCAGGCATGATTACGTAGCAGATAGTATTAAGTGAATTGTTTTTTGAAAATTTAATGAGTTCACTCGCAATTAACCGTGCACATAAAAAGTTAGCAAATAATGGCTTACGAAAATCACAACAAATTGTAATAGAGTAATAAGCGTTTACCGAAGTGCAGCGTCCTTTTAAACGTTTATGTGTGTTAGCCATATAATTAATTTCCATTTGAATAAATTAAATTGCGCGAGCAAGCTTCACGCCTACGTGGATTTTTCATCCTCGGTGTAGTGACCATATAGGCGCCTTATTTGCTGGCGCACTAAAAGCGCAGCTTTTACGTATTTATTAAATTGCGTGAGCAAGTTTCACGCCTACAATTTACCAATCTCTATTTTAACTTCACTACTTAATACCTCTTTGTACCTTGCTGCTAAGGCGTTTTTTGCATCATCATCGCCATGTACAATTTTTATATGGCTTGGCTTTTTATACATACCCGTTACAAACTTAATTAATCCGTTTTGATCGGCATGGGCGCTATAGCCACTAATTGTATGTACTTTGGCGTTTATAGTAATGCGAGCATCATTTATAAAAACATACCCATTACGCGCGCCATATTTTTGAATTTCGCGGCCTAACGTTTTGTTTCCTTGGTAACCTACAAACAATACATCGGTGGTTTTGTCATTTAAAAATCGCTCAAGATAATTAACTATTCGGCCACCAGTGCACATACCGCTTGCAGCTAATATAATGGCTGGTGTTTGCCGAGAACTTAAATAGTTAATAATAGCCAAATGCTCTTTGTGTGAATCAACCGTAGTTAGGTTTTTAAAATCGAGCGGGTGCCTACCGTTTGCAACTTTGCGTTTGGCCTCGCTATCCCATAGGTGCTTAAATTTTTTGTATTGCTCGGTGAAATTGGCAGCCATAGGGGAGTCGAGTATTACGTGAATGTCTCGCCACTTAGACTTTTTAGATGAGCCATGTATGAGTTGCTCAAGCTCATATAGTAGCTCTTGTGTGCGACCAATACTAAAAGCAGGAACTAAAACAATGCCGTTGTCGGCTACGGCGCGTTCAATAATGTTTTTTAGCGTTTGTGTACGCTTTTTACGGCCTTGGTGATTTTTATCGCCGTAGGTTGATTCAATAACTAGGGTGTCGGCTTTATAAGGCGGCTTAGGCGAAGGGAGTAGCGGGGTATACGGTGCGCCTAAATCTCCTGAAAACACAACACGATGTTTGTTGTTATCATTATTTGTAACGTCAATTTCAACGTAGGCAGAACCTAATATATGCCCCGCACGCTGAAACCTCGCCTTAGCTTTGTCGGGCCCTTTGCAAGGCAGTTCAAACCACGTTTTATAATCAACAGCAACTATGCGTTTATTTAATAAACTTAAGCAGGCAGCTATAATTTTAGGGTCGCGGGTTACACCCACTTTTAAAGCATCTTCAATTACCAAAGGTAATAATCTGGCCGATGCAATACTTGTAAAAATAGGGCCTGTAAAACCGGCTGCTAATAAGTAAGGAATTCGACCAACATGGTCAATATGGCAATGGGTAACAATAAGCGCAGTAACATGGGTAATATTAAATTCAATTGAAAGATCTGCTTTAGAATCTTCACCCTGAAATAACCCGCAATCAACAAGCACACTCGTTTGCTCGTTAATTACCAGTTCGTGGCACGAACCGGTAACTCCATTAACCGCTCCGTGGTGAAGTATTTGCATTGCGCTTCCTTGTTATCAATTCGTTACATTGAATTTTAAGGTAGAAGCAAAGCCATAAATATTCAAGGTTATAGCGCTTGAGCTGAATTAATAACCTCACCTACAAATATGCATTAACCTGTAGGAGCGAATTTACTTCGCGCTTTTATTATTTTTATCGCTTCGCGTTCTTACTTAAATATTAATTTTAAAATCATATTAATTCAGGTTTTTAATAAATTTATTACCTTTTCCTAAACTTTTGTTTAGTTTGCTCTAAACATTGCTTTATAAGCGCTAAAGCCTTTATTTCTCTTAAATTCAATAACATTGTTTACTAATGTGAGTGGCTATTAACCACTAAGGCTTATTTACATAGGCACTCTATGGTGGTTATAATGCCGCCGTTATTTAGTTTAGCGTTGTGTTTTTTGCAACTTAGTTATGTGTTAAGGACTATTATGGAAAGCTGGTATTTAGTCGTATGCAAACCTAAACAAGAAGAAAGAGCTAAAACTAACTTGCAAAATCAAGGGATTGAAGCGTTTTACCCCAAATTAACTACCGAAAGGTTGGTCAAAGGTCGGCGTACCGTCAAACAAACCGCTTTATTCCCTAATTATTTATTTGTATGCCTTGAGTCAAAAAACGGTAATTTTTCTGCTGTAAAAAATACACGTGGAATTGGTGGCTTTGTATCCTACGGATCACAGTATCAATTAGTTTCTACGCATATAATTAATCAGCTAAAAAATGAGCGTTCACACACCACTGAATCACTAATACCAAAAGCAGGTGATGTAGTAAGTGTGAATAACTATTCATTTAGTAATATACAAGCAATATACAAAGAGCCAGACGGCGACCTACGCAGTATTTTACTAATTAACCTACTCAACCAAAAAATTGAAGTAAGTGTAGATAATAAAGATATTAAGCAATAATAACTAAAAGCGTAACACCGTAAAAAATAGCTATATATCAGTACATAGGAACTGTAACCTAAGGGCGGAAGCGTGCCTAAAACACTGTGGTTAATTACTTGTAGACGCACAGGCAAGCTCACTGACTTCGATGTGATAAATGATAGCTAATCATTTATCAATGAGAGGTACAAGACGCACAGCTTGCTAGCGTGACGAGCAAAGCTCGTAATAAGGGTTATTCACAAAGAGGTTAAGAGGGCGCTGCGCTTTAGAGAAGTAAACAGCTATAAAGCACTTGTTTAAAGGGTTCCTGATTCACTTCTCTTTGTGCAATTGGTGATGAATGCGTTAAGTGTTTTACTAAAAACGGCTTTCAATTAAATTTATTCATAAATACCTTATGAAAATACTGATATAATTTTAGTGCTAATTAAAAACTTAGTTACAAAGCTTTTACAAAGCAAAGGCTATTGCTTCACAATAGTGCACATGCTTTAATTAGTCGGCTAAAATACAAGTGCTCACCAAGGTTGGTGAGTAAGTGCAATATTTAAAATAATTTTGGGATTCTACAATGGCGTTAAGCTGTAAATCACTCGCATCAATACTCGCAATGCTAAGCATGACAGGTTGTACTATTATACCTGGTAGTCATTTTGAAGGTATCAACCCAGGTGAGCAAACTCATAACCTTGAGCAAGATCTCGAAAAAGTAAATATTCAAATAATAGATTCAAGGCTAATAGCTGCAGAAAAACAAAAAAAACAAAAGGTTAGCCATTTAGCTAAAGCTATAGCTTTGGATACATCAAGCTATCAGTATAAGCTGGGAGTAGGCGACGTTATAACAATTGGTGTATGGGATCATCCAGAGCTTACAATACCAGCCGGTACGCAGCGCACAGCAGAGTTTGATGGTTTTAGAGTACAAGAAAATGGAACTATAACTTTTGCTTATGCACCAAATGTACCGGCTGTGGGGAAAACAATTCCACAAATACGTGATGCACTTGTAAAACGCCTAAGTCGAGTGATAGAAGACCCACAAGTAGATGTAAAAGTTGTTAGTTTTAAAAGTCAAAAAGCTTATGTAACAGGTGAAGTTACTAAGCCCGGTGTATACCCAATAACTGAAACTCCTCTTACGCTTATTGATGCGCTAAACCAAGCTGGCGGTTTAAATGATTCAGCAGACTGGCGCACTGTTACATATACCCACAATGGTAAAACCGAAATAATCAAGCTAGATGACTTTTATACAAATGGTGACATATCACAAAATCGCCTTTTAGAGCATGGCGATATAGTGCACGTAAGCCGTAATGACGCACAAAAAGTATTTATGTTAGGAGAGGTAAAGCGCCCCGGTACGTTAAAAGTCAGTCGTTACGGGTTAAACTTAGCTGAGGCGCTAAGTGATTCTGGCGGTATAAATGAAGGTAGCGCTGACGCAAATGGCGTATTTGTTGTGCGTAAACGAGACTTGCAGCAAACAGGCTTAATTGCTGATGTATACCAATTACATGCAAAAAACATTACAGCAATGGTTATTGCAGAACAATTTAAATTACAACCAAACGACATAGTTTATGTAACGTCTGCACCGTTAGCACGCTGGAATCGTGTAATTAGCTTACTATTACCATCAGTTAGTGCAATAGATGAAATAGATGACACAGTTGACTCAGTTAGCAACTAATCGGAGAAAGTATGTTTGACTCAATTTTAGTTGTATGTGCGGGAAATATTTGCCGCAGCCCAACAGGTGAGTATGTTTTAAAGCAAAAGCTTGAAGGCAAAAATATTAAAGTATCGTCTGCAGGCTTAACAGCACTTGAAGGCAAGCCAGCCGATGCAAAAGCAAAACAAATAGCCCTCGCACATGGCGTTAATATGGACGCTCACCAAGGGCAGCAGCTTACATCAAGCTTGGTTGCGCAAAATAGCGTAATACTCGTAATGGAAGAACGCCATTTAAACGATGTGCATGCACGTTATCCTGAAGCTCGTGGTAAAACTTTTTTACTCGGTAAATGGATTAATAACGCTGAAATACCAGACCCATATCGGCAAAGCCAAGAAGCTTTTGAACACGTTTACACATTAATCGATAGCGCATGTAGCGCTTGGCAAAAGTATTTATAAGGAATGGCTAATTTAATGAATTCTCAGCCAAGTTCAACTCAAACTAATAAACAAGCCGAAAACGCACAAGATATAGATTTAATGGTGTTTGTTGGTGCCATAATTGATCGTAAATTTTTGGTACTAACTATTACAATAGTATTTATGTTAGTAGGTATTGTTTACGCAAGATATTCAACACCAATTTATCAGGTTAACTCAATTTTACAAGTAGAGAGCTCAGGTTCAAATGTGCCTGGTTTAGATGATGTTGGTGGCATGTTTGAATCGTCAAGCAACTCAACTGCAGAAATAGAGCTATTAAAATCACGTAGTATAATTGGTGAGGCTGTTGATACTCTTAATCTTGATGTAATCGCTACCCCAAAACTATTTCCTTACATTGGCTCACGCGCATACAACGTATTTTCACCTATTAAGCCAAACCAACTGGCAGAGCCTCAATTTGGAGCTGATAGTTATGCTTGGGGAGGAGAAAGTATAGATGTATTTAGATTTAAAGTACCTAACTCGGCAATAGGTAATACCTTTATTTTAAAAGTTGCTCCTAACAATACAATAATATTAGTAAATAATAATGAAGAGCTAATATTAAAAGGCAATATAGGTGAAGAGTTAACCAATGGGAGCTTTACGTTAATAGTAAAGAGTCTTAATGCACGCCCAGGTACTGAGTTTTTAATTACACGAAAAAATCGACTTGGTACTATTTTAGGTTTGCAAAATAGTTTAATAGCAAGCGAATTAGGTAAAAGTACTGGCATAATTGTTCTTGAAATGCAGCATAGCTCGCCAAGTTACGCACAGAAAGTAATAAACACAATTGCACAAATATATGTGCGCCGAAATGTTGAGCGTAATAGTGCCGAAGCACAAAATTCACTCGACTTTTTAAAAGTACAACTCCCAGAGATAAAAAAACAATTAGAAGCTGCAGAGGCTAAATACAACAATTACAAAATAGAACAACAGTCTGTAGATATAAGCTTAGAGACGCAATCAGTACTCGATCGTGTTGTAACCTTAGACACAAAACTACAAGACTTAGATTTACAGCGTTTAGAATTAAGCCGTAAATTTAAAAGTGAGCACCCACTTTATCAAGGCTTAGTTGAAAAAATAAATGAAATGAAAAAACAAAAAGAAGAGTTAGTACAAGAAGTTGGTAACTTACCTGCTACCCAGCAGCAGTTACTAAGTCTAAGGCGCGACGTAGAAGTAAATAACCAAATTTACATGCTGCTTTTAAGTAAAGCTCAAGAGCTTGATGTAGTACGTGCAGGTACAGTAGGCAATGTGCGTATAATTGATTCAGCTGAATTAAACTCAACCGGACCAATAAAGCCTAAAAAATCATTAATAGTTGTTATTGCAACAATATTAGGTGCGTTATTAGCTATAACCATTGTTATCGTACAAAAAACTCTTAATAAAGGAGTGGAAGATCCTAGTGAAATAGAAGCGCTTGGGTTACCTGTATACGCAAGTGTACCGCACTCTGAGTATCAAGATAAATTAACGGGTTTTGCTAAAGTGCGTAAAAATAAAACAGCTAAAGCTAAAAGTATACTCGCGGTAGATAACCCCGCCGATTTATCAATAGAGGCATTGCGAAGCCTACGTACAAGCTTACATTTTGCGATGATGGAAGCTAAAAACAATATAATTGCTATATCGGGTCCAAGCCCGGGCGTGGGCAAATCGTTTATATCGGTTAACTTAGCCTCAGTACTTGCACAGGGCGGTAAAAAAGTATTAATTATTGACGCAGATATGCGTAAGGGTTATTTACAAACGCAGTTTGGCATAAAATGGGATAATGGCTTAAGTGATTACTTGTCGGGCCGTTTAAATCTTGAGCAAGTTACTAAGCAAACCAAAGTTGAAAATTTAAATATAATTACGCGTGGGCAAATACCGCCAAACCCTTCTGAGTTATTAATGCATAGCAACTTTAGTAAATTGGTTGAAGAGGTTAGCGCAGCTTACGACATAATATTAATAGATACCCCACCTATATTAGCTGTAACTGATCCAGCAATAGTAAGTGCTCATGTTGGTACAACGTTATTAGTTGCGCGCTTTGGGCAAAACCATTTGCGCGAGATAGAGCTAACCCGCAACCGTTTTGAGCAAAATGGTACAGATGTAAGAGGCGTTGTATTTAATGGTGTTGTTAAAAAAGCGAGTAATGCTTATGGCTATTACGGCTACTACAACTACGAATATAAGTCAGATAAATAAAGAGTCATACCTATGTAAAAGTATGTACTTTTACATAGCTTTAAATGTATTTAGTACTTAATATCTGCGGACCAATTATATAAATGATAGCACTCAATAAACCATTACAGCCTGACTTAGCAAGGCTTACAGAATACCTGTCACAAGTAAACGATAGAGGCTGGTATACCAACTTTGGCCCTTTACACGAGAAATTAACGCAACGACTAGAAAGTTACCTAGGTGTAAAAAATTTATTGCTTGTGTCTAACGGAACATTAGCAATTCAGGTGGCCTGTAAAGCACTTGGTGTTAAATCAGCTATTACTACGCCATTTAGCTTTGTAGCTACTACTAGCTCTTTATTATGGCAAGGAATAGAAACAGCGTTTAGTGATATAAACTCTAAAAGTTATAATTTGTGTCCAAAAGCGTTAGATAAAGCCCTAACTGAAGATAATCATTACGATGGCATTGTAGCTACTCATGTTTACGGAAACCCTTGTGATGTAAACGCCATTGAAAGCGTTGTAAATAAACATAATAAAAAAGTAATTTACGACGCAGCACATGCGTTTGGGGTTGAATTTTCTGGTGAATCTGTACTTAACTATGGTGATGCAAGCACGTTGAGTTTTCATGCTACTAAAGTGTTTCATACGGTGGAAGGTGGCGCGATTGTTTTTAAACACAAAGCCGATTATGAAAAAGCTAAAGAGCTGATTAATTTTGGCATACAAGCTGGCGGTGAGTTAGGTGAGCCTGGTATTAACGCCAAACTTAATGAATACCAATGCGCCGTGGGTTTAACGTTATTAGACCAAATGGACGAAGTACTTAAAAATCGCGCAGCCCTTTTTGAGTTATACCGCAACGAGCTTAACTCTGTAGTTGCATTGCCTACCTGGCACCCAGAGGCTAGTGTAAATGGTGCATATATGCCAATTTATATTGAATGCCCAATAAAACAAAACGCTGTATTAGATGGATTAGCTAAAAATAATATTCAAAGTCGTCGCTATTTTACCCCTTCGCTTGATACCGCCTACCCACAATTAAAAAGTTATGGTTGTAATAATAGCCAGCAGTTGGCTGGCGGAGTTATTTGCTTGCCGCTGCATAATTTTATGACCAAAAGTGACGTAATTACAGTAACCTCAATAATAAAGGACACATTATGAATTTTGCTGTAATGCAGCCGTACCTATTTCCTTATTTAGGCTATTACCAACTTGTTAATGCTGTAGACACTTTTATTTTTTATGATGATGTTACTTACATTAAAAATGGTTATATTAATCGCAATAATATTTTAGTTAATGGCCAAGCTCAGCGCTTCACCGTGCCAGTGCCTGGAGCATCTTCAAATATATTAATTAAAGATCTAAACTTTGACGCTAATGTAAAAAAAACATTAAAAACAATCAGTCAAAACTACGCTAAAGCTCCCTATTTTAATGAGGTTTATCTGATTATAGAAAAAATACTAACGAGTACCGAACGCCAAGTACATACGCTATGTTCAAATAGCATCACCTCTGTATTTAGCTATTTAGGCATAAAAAATAAGCAATTTAAGTTTTCAAGTGAGCTTGAGTATAGCCGTGATTCAGCTGCTGCTGATAAGCTTATAGCAATGGCAGGTTTACTTAATAGTAAACATTACATTAATAGCCCCGGCGGTAAAGATTTATATAGCAAAGAGTACTTTTCTGATAAAGGTGTTAATTTATCTTTTATCAAAATGCAAAGTGTTATCTACGACCAAGGTAAATCAGAGTTTGTGCCTTATTTGTCGATGATTGATGTATTGATGTGGAATAGTAAAGAGCAAGTGATTGAGTTATTAACAAAATATAAGTTGGTTTAAATGAAAAAGATCGCAATTCACTCAGTACCTCGTTCAGGATCCTCTTGGTTAGGTGAAATTATTAATAGCTTACCTAATGTTAATTATAACTTTCAACCTTTGTTTTCTTATGCTTTTAAATCTCGCTTAGATGAAAAATCAAGCTCTTTAGATATTGAAAATTTTTATCAAGAGATAAGTCAAACTGATGATGAATTTATTAGACAACTTGATGATAGGGAATCAGGAAAAAAACCAGTATTTCAGAAAGATAGTAAAATCACAGCTGTTGCCTATAAAGAAGTTCGATATCATTATATTATTGAAAACTTATTAGAAAAATGTCCTGAGATAAAAGTTATAGGGCTAGTTCGTAATCCTTATTCTGTCATTAATAGTTGGTTTAATGCGCCAAGAGAGTTTAGAAGAGATTTAGGGTGGGAGCTTGAAAATGAACTGCTTGCAGCAGATGAAAAAAATCAAGATCGAAAAGAAGAATACTTTGGTTTAAACAAGTGGATTGAAACGACTTTGTTATTTGAACGCCTACAAAAAAAACACCCTGAGAACTTTTATTTACTTGAATATGAAGATTTGTGTAGTAATACAATTGATGTCGTTAAAGAATTGTTTTTATTTTTAGGGCTTGAGTATACCGAGCAAACGGCAAGTTTTCTATTTGAAAAAAAAGAGGTAAAAGGAACATATTCTGTTATGAGGAATAAAAAGAAAGCAGAAATAAACTCCGTGGAATTACCAGCAAGTATTTTAGATAAAATTACTGAAGTATTATTACAAAATAACCTTAATCATTATATAAAATAAAATTTTAGAGTAATTTATTTAGACTGCTAAATATCAATTTTTGAAAGGAAACCTGTTATGACAAGAGAGTTAGTAAGTTGTTAAGGAACCAATGAAGTCTACAGCAAATGGTTTAAAGTGGAGTGCAATAGAACGCTTGGCCACTCAGATAATACAGTTAATAGTAATGTTGTATTTAGCAAGGCTATTAGGGCCGGAAGCTTTTGGTTTAGTTGGCATGTTAACAGTGTTTATTGCGATAAGTCAGACTTTTGTTGATAGCGGTTTTTCTTCTGCGCTAATCCGAAATACAGAGCGGACAGAGAAAGATTTTTCAACAACATTCTATTTTAATATAGGTGTTGGCATTTTCTGTTATAGCATTTTATTTTTTACTGCTCCTTACATAGCTTCATTCTACGAACAAACCAAACTAATTGACTTACTGCGAGTGTTAGGCTTAACAGTGATTATAAATAGTTTTGCAATTGTACAAAGAGCAAAACTTACAATAAACATGGATTTTAAAACTCAGGCTAAGGCTTCACTCGTTAGTGCGTTCATTAGTTGTGGTATAGGAATATATTTAGCTAATACAGGATATGGTGTATGGGCGCTTATAGGGCAAACCTTATCAAATGTAGTGTGTAATGTTATACTACTGAATATTTACCTCAAGTGGTTTCCTAGCACAGGGTTTAGTAAACGTTCATTCGATTATTTATTTGGCTTCGGTTCTAAATTATTAGCAGCGGCCTTGATTGATACTGTTTTTAAAAATATCTACCAGATAGTAATAGGTAAACAGTTTAGTGTAAATCAAGTTGGTTTTTTTACACAAGCTAATCAGTTGGCAAGTGTACCTGCTATGACCCTTACTTCAATAATACAACGTGTCACTTACCCTATGCTAAGTAATATACAGGACGATATTGAAAAGTTTGATGAAGTATACCTATTAACATTGCGACTAGCCTCGGTAATTATCTTTCCTCTAATGTTAGGCTTAGCTCTCACAGCAACACCATTGATTACTCTACTATTAGGTAAACAGTGGTTACCAGCGGCAGAGTTGGTCAAAATAATTAGTATCGCTTTTATGTTGTACCCTATACATGCAATAAATTTGAATTTATTAAATGTAAAAGGTCGATCAGATATTTTTTTGAAACTAGAAGTTATTAAAAAAGGCTTATTAGTTTGCACCTTAATCATAACTGTGCCGTTAGGTATTAAAGCTATGTGTATTGGTATGCTAGTACAATCACATTTAGCATTTTTTATAAACTCATTCTATACAGGGCGATTTAGTAAGTTAGATACCATAATGCAGCTTAAGGCACTAATGCCTATATGGATTGGTGCATTTGGAACTGCTGCGGCAGTATATGCGTGTCAATATGTTAATATTTTCTCGTCAAATGTTTATCTACATTTTACTTTAAGCTTGAGTGTAATGCTGGTGCTATATGTACTTTACATACGAATAATTCAACGCGATTTATACAATATAATTATTACTGCAATAGTAGGGAAGAAAATATAAATGTATAAATGTATAAATTTAGGCTCTATGTATGTACTGCCTTACTCTAATCGTAAAAGTAGATAGCCAACAATATCAACTCTATTTTGGTCTAACAATGTGATGGAAAAAATTAATATGCAAAGATTACGTTCAGAATCTGAGATAATTCGAAGCTGGTGTGGAGCTTTTGAAAATGTGGTGGTTAGTATAGCTTGCATAACATTTAACCATGAAAGCTTCATAGAAAATGCAATTATTAGCTTTCTAATGCAGAAGACCGATTTTCCGTTTGAAGTTTTAATATATGATGATGCTTCAACTGATAAAACGGCAAGTATAATAAAGAAATATGCTGAAAAGTACCCATCAATTATAAAGCCAGTCTTACAAACAGAAAACCAGTTTTCGCGAGGAGTTAAGGTTAACCCTAAATTTAATTTTTCAAGAGCCCAAGGTGAGTACATTGCGTTGTGTGAAGGTGATGATTACTGGATAGATTCAAAAAAGCTTTCGAAGCAGGTAACAGCATTTGAGGACGGTGTTTCACTAATACATTCTGACGTAGATAGTTTAAATATGCTCGGAGGTAAATCAACCATTTTGGAATCTGTTAATAAAACAAGAAACAGAGTTGGGCTGGCGGGAGATCTCAGGGCTGATGCTTGGCTCCGCGCACACTCAATATTTACTTGTACAATGATGTTTAAAAAGATAGATATTATTGAATATATTGATACAGGTGTTTTGGAAATCGATTTTTGGGCTGGTGATTACTCAATGTTTTTGTTCCTTTCTCAAAAAGGAAATATAAAATACCTAGATTGCTCTACAGCTGTATACAGAACAGCAAATGGCTCAATTATGAATCAAAAGAATAAAAGTAATTTGATTGAAATGCAATTGAAGAACCTTAATTTGTTAAGTTTTTACTTTTCCTATTTTGATGTGAGTCGTGACATTAAAGATAAAGCTTATGGGAAAATTAAAAAAGAAATAAGGAAAAGAGTTTTCTTATATTCCGAAAGAAATAGTATTTTTGAATACAGAAGTTATTTTAATTATTTTCAATATTGGCAATTTAAGATTTTTAGATTTCTTAAAATAAATAAGTTGAATTTAATTTATATGGATTTAAAGAGTTTTGTAAAAAAAAAGGTTTACTACAAAAATATTGCATAGAATATAATTAAAATCTGATTTTATGGTTTTACTAAGGGGTATTTTAAGGGGGAGATATTGAATAAAGTTATAAGACGTATAAAAAGGAAGTTGAGGAACATCTATTATTTTTTTAAATATAGAGTAAGGGTTGTTGCCCACGGACCTTTTGAAATCTGTTACCCTGAAAATGTAATTATTTCACGTGGGTGTAGTATAAATCATGATGTGTTCATCTTAGGCTATATAGGAGTTGAAATCGGTTACAATGTAACATTGTCAACTAGGTGTATGATTTTAGATGCGGGCTTGGATTTGGCTTCAAAAAAAGAACGCATGCATACAGCTGCCAAAATTGTTGTAGAAGATGATGTATGGATTGGTGCAAATGCTGTCATACTCTCTGGCGTAACTTTGGGCAAAGGCTCTGTTATTGCTGCCGGAGCTGTGGTTAATAAAGATGTTAAAAGTGGAACTTTAGTGGCCGGAAACCCTGCTAAATTTATTAAAGAGTTATAATTTTGAAAAGAAATAGTGTTTTATATCTTTCTTACACCGGCTTACTAGAGCCTCTTGGGCGTTCTCAAATTTTAGCGTATTTATCTAGATTATCTAAAGATTACAACTTTACAATAATTAGTTTTGAAAAAGCAGATGATTTTAGTGACAAAGCTGCAGTGGAAGAGTTACGTGAAGAATGTGAGCAGTTTGGGATTAATTGGCAACCTAAGGTTTACCATAAAAAACCCCGTCTTCTCGCTACTTTATACGATATGTGGCTTATGTTTTATGCTGCATTAAAATTAAATAAGGTACACAAATATAGCTTAGTGCATGGCCGCAGCTATGTTGCTTCTGGGATCGCACTGGTTGTAAGTAAAATACTTAAAATCCCCTTTATTTTTGATATGCGTGCCTTGTGGGTCGAAGAGTTGGTTGCTGCAAATTCAATTAAACGAGGCTCTTTAATTGAGAAGGTCGTTAGCTCTTTGGAGAAAACGCTTCTTACAAATTCAGCAAAAGTTGTTAGTTTAACAGAAGCTGCAATTCCTTTTTTAAAAAATAAATACCCTGAACTAAAAATAGAAAAATTTACAGTAATCCCTACATGTGTTGACTTGAAGCGTTTTAATTATACATCTACTGGAACTGCCGAGAGTATGCGTATAGAAAAAGTGGGTACTATGGGGTCGGTTTTAAATCCACGATTTAGGCAAGATATATTTTTCAGTATCTTGAGTTTTATTGAGAAAAAAGATCCTGCAGTTACTTTTAAAATAGTGTCTAAAGATAATGAGCAGGACTTAAAGTCTAACGCGCATTTAAACTCAGTTTTAAGTGATATCGATATTTTTATGTCTCGTCCTGCTGAAATTGCTAATAATATTAAAGATATGAGCTTTGCTATAGTTACTTTCAACCCTGGCACAAGCACGCTAGGGACTTCTCCTACAAGAATTGCAGAGTTTTTAGCATGCGGTATTCCTGTAATTGTAAGTGAAAGTGTTGGGGATACAGCCAAAATAATTACAGAAAATAAAGTAGGTATCGCGATTGATGTTGAATCTAACATTGACTTTGAGCAACTCAGGGTAAAAATGGACGAATTACGGACGGATTCAACTTTAGCTAACAGGTGTAGGAAAGTTAGTGAAAGTTATTTTTCTGCGGAACGTGGTGCTGAAAAATATGCTGCAGTTTATAAAAGCATTCTTTTTACTAAGCCTAAATAGTTACTTGATATATCAATAATTCTATCGGTTTATGAGTTTTGGCAAAAATAGATTTTAAATGTTTGGTAAGGTAACTCATGGTTAATGTACTTCTATTGTCTAAGTATACGAGTAAAGGTGCTAGCAGCAGGCTCAGAACACAACAATATATTCCCTACCTAGCATCACAAGGAGTGAACGTTACAGTTT
Organism: Pseudoalteromonas sp. SG43-4; assembly: GCF_014164325.1. Classification (NCBI taxonomy): domain Bacteria; kingdom Pseudomonadati; phylum Pseudomonadota; class Gammaproteobacteria; order Alteromonadales; family Pseudoalteromonadaceae; genus Pseudoalteromonas; species Pseudoalteromonas sp. SG43-4. The sequence continues at coordinate 205,068 of NZ_JACJFB010000002.1, forward strand.
CTTCTCTTTTTGATGATAAATACTTAGATAACTTATATAACAAAAAAACACAATCAAAGTTACATTTAGCTAAGCTTTTTTTATCTCGCTTTTTTGTTCTGTTCTCTGTTTATAAGTTTGATGTGATTTGGATTGAAAAAGAAATTTTTCCTTATATACCAGCTATAGTTGAAAGGCTGTTTAAGCTCTTTAAAATAAAGTACGTTGTTGATTATGATGATGCTATATTTCACAATTACGATTTATCGGGTAATAAGCTTATAAGGCTTTTTCTATCCAAAAAAATTGATAACGTTATGCGTTTTTCTGGAGTGGTTGTTGTAGGAAATGATTACTTAGCCCAAAGAGCAGCCCGCGCAAATGCAAATAAAATAGTAAAAATTCCCACTGTTGTAGAGCCCGAACGCTATGATGTATTAGTGAGTAAACTGAATGATAATAACCTCTCTATTGGTTGGATAGGTACCCCCGCAACCCAAAAGTATATTGTTGAAATTAAGGACTGCTTAATAAAAGTATGTAAGGGACACAATGCATCACTTACCTTGATTGGTGCCCATCCCTCTATTAAGAGCTTATTTACTGGCATAAATATAAGTATTCTACCTTGGACTGAGGAAAGCGAGTCTTTGAATATTTCTAATTTTAATATAGGGATTATGCCCATTCCTGACGAGCCCTTTGAGAAAGGGAAGTGTGGATATAAGCTGATTCAATACATTGCTTGCTCAAAACCAGTTGTTGCTTCAAATGTAGGCGTAAATGCTGAAATAGTTGAAAAGTGTGATGCTGGTTACGTTGTTAATACTTTAGATGAATGGGAAGTTGCTTTGTCTACCTTGCTTTCAGACTCCACTCTTAGAGCTAAGCATGGAAGTAGAGGTAAAGCGTCAGTAAATAAATACTACTCAGTTGAAAGTCAAATTGATAACCTTGTTAATATTTTTAAATTAGTTAGTAAGTAACTACTTGAAAGTAAATTTTAAATATACCAATTGAGTTAAGCATGCTTATTTATTATTTTTTGTTTCTATTGCCTGTTTCGGCACTTTTCTTTCCGAAACAGCCCAATAAGGTAGTTAAAAACTACTTTTGGTTTATTACTGGATTATTTTTTATTTTCATTATCGGATTACGGTTTGAAATAGGACCTGACTGGTTTAGCTATATGTATTACTTAGAGCGCGCTGAAGGGGTTAGTCTTTGGAGTAGCTATGGACGAGTTGGAACAGATCCAGCGTATATTATTTTAAATTTAATTGGTGCAAACGTTTTCGGGGGAATATTTTTTGTAAATATAGTCGCTGCTGCAATTATAATTTCCTGCATTATTTACTTTGCTCGTAAACAGCCAATATCATTACTTGCTTTTGTGGTCTCAGTTCCATATATGATAATCGTAGTTTCTATGGGTTACTCTAGGCAAGCAATAGCTCTTGGAGTTGAGTTGTTAGCTATTATAGCGCTACTAAATGGCAACAATAGAAAATTTATTTTTTATGTTTTAATCGCTGCATTATTCCATAAAACTGCAATTATACTATTTCCTCTTGCTGCATTGATGACTAATCGCAATAAAGGTTTAACATATCTTTATATTGGTATCATTTTCGTAATGGCGTTCATATTTATATTGGGTGAAAAGCAAGAGTTTTTATATGAAACATATGTTGAAAGACAAAAGTCCTCTAGTGGTGGAATGATAAGAGTATTTATGAATGTTGTACCAGCTTTACTACTATTTCAGTTCAAAGACCGATTAGGTTTTCGCGAGAATGAGAAAAAATTCTGGATTATTATCTCTTGCGGAGCTTTAGCATGCATACCTTTACTCGCTGTATCTTCAACCGTTGCAGATAGAATTGCATTATATTTTATCCCATTACAAATCGTTTTATTTTCTCGTCTGCAGTACCTTGCATCAGATATTTTCAATAAAAATATTATTGTTGTAAGTGTTATTGCTTATTATGGTTTAGTTTTAATTGTTTGGCTAAATTTTGCTGGACATACAGAGGCTTGGATACCTTACAAAAATGTTATATTTCAGCATTAACCTGTATTCAAATTAATTACTTAGGGCTTAAATGTATAAAAACACTATTGCAATAACAGCAAATACTAGTTGGTATTTATATAACTTTAGAAAAAACACAATTTTAGCGTTGTTAGAGCAAGGTTACAGCGTTATTGCTATTGCCCCTTTTGATGTCTACTCGCAAAAGTTAACTGATTTAGGGGCTACATACCTGCCAGTAAAAATTGATAGTGGCGGCACTAACCCCGTAAGCGATATTGCTACTTTTTATGCTTTTTATAAACTATATAAGCATCATAAGCCTTGTGTTACTTTAAACTTTACCCCTAAAAATAATATTTATAGTACGCTTGCTGCTAAGTGTGCAGGTGTTAAAACTCTAAATAATATTGCTGGCTTAGGGACATTGTTTATTAATGAAAGCATCGCGTCTAAAATTGCGAGGGTTTTGTATAAATATAGCCAAAGTAAAGCTGATTTTATTTTTTTTCAAAATGAAGATGACAGAGCGCTATTTAAGCAACATAAAATAGCACACAATGTTATGAGCGACCGCTTACCAGGTTCGGGAGCCGACCTATCGCGTTTTACGGTAACCGCAGCGCCTGATGATGGCGTTACTCGCTTTTTACTGATAGCCCGTATGCTTTTTGATAAAGGCATAGGGCAATATCTTGAAGCCGCACGAGTGCTTAAAAAACAATATGGCGATACTGTTGAATTTAGGTTGCTTGGCTTTTTAGATGTTGATAACCCTTCTGCGGTGTCTAAAGCACAAATGAATGCGTGGGTAGCTGAAGGGGTAGTTAATTATCTTGGCACTAGCGATAACGTTGAGGCTGAAATAGCACAAGTTGATTGTATGGTATTGCCCTCGTATTACCGAGAGGGGGTTCCTAAGTCGTTACTTGAGGCTGGTGCTATGGGCAAGCCTATAGTAACAACAGATAATGTAGGTTGCAGGGAAACTGTTGATGATGGGTTTAATGGTTTTATTTGCGAACCTCGAAGTACCGAAAGTTTAACTGACGCCTTAAATAAAATAATTATTATGCCTCACTCTGAGCGCCTTAAATTTGGTGTTAACAGTCGCCACAAAATTGAAACCGAATTTGACGAAAAAATTGTTATAAATAAATACCTTGTGGCTGTTAAACAGCTTTTAAACGAGGCCTAAGATTATTTGGTTATACATTTTTTAGTGTGTAAATAGTCAATACAATAAAATACTTAACGGAATGGCGTAAGTACTATCTGCTCAGGATGAAACATGTTTATAGATTTACTTCTTACCTTTTTTATTGCGTTTGCAATATTGTTTTTGATGCGAAAAGTTGCACGTAAAGTAGGATTGGTCGACAAGCCTTCAGGCAGAAAAGTACATACAGGTAATATCCCCCTAGTAGGTGGTGTTGCCATTTGTATAACGATAGTGAATTATATTTATACCCATCCAGGTATGATTAATCACGCTAATCTATTTATGCTAAGCATATGTGGTTTAACAGCTGTTGGTGCGTTAGATGATAGGTTTGATTTAAGTGTGAAAGTACGCATGCTAGTGCAAGCACTTATTTCGTTTGCAATGATTTACTACGCAGATGCAAATTTACATACGTTGGGCGATATGTTTGGCTTTGGTGGTACTGACCTTGGTTATTTTGGCACGGTTATCACTATATTGGCTGTAATTGGCTGTATTAATGCATTTAATATGGTTGATGGGATTGATGGCTTATTAGGTGGTCTTTCTATTGTTACGTTTGCTAGTTTGGGTATATTACTTGGTTTGTCCGGAGAGCAAAGTTTAAGTTATTTGTGTTTGCTATTAGTTGTTTGTATGGTGCCTTACATTATTATGAACTTAGGCCTTATAGGTCGTGAGCGTAAAGTATTCATGGGAGATGCCGGTAGTATGATGATTGGATTTACTGTTATTTGGTTGCTAATAGGCGCTAGCCAAACATCAGGTAATGCGATGATTCGGCCTGTTACGGCATTATGGTTAATTGCTGTGCCTTTAATGGATATGACAGCAATAATGATACGCCGTGTTAAACAAGGTAAGTCACCTTTTAAACCTGATCGCGATCATTTACACCATATTTGTCAGCGTTTAGGCTGCTCTCCTACACAAACACTTATTCTAATATGTTCAATTGCAGCCATACTTGCTGGTGTGGGTATTATAGGCGAGATATTTTTAATCCCTGAATTTTTAATGTTTTATGGTTTTATAATTTTATTTACTGTGTACTTATTAATACTTATTAATTATTGCGCAGTTATAAATTTCTTTAGACGTAAATTAGATTTACCTGAAAAAAAATATTCCACTAGTAAGTAGGCCTATGCCCTCATCAGTGCAGAGCCCAAAGAGATTAATTTAGAGCGACTAGTAATATTGCATTAAATTTTTTTGTAAAAATACAGCTTAATTAATATTTCACCAAGTGATTGCGAGAGCACTATTAGGCAACAGTAATGTTAGTGGAACGCCTATAAATTTCGTGCAGAACGGTATTTGCTTTTAACCACAAGCTATGCATTAGCTACAATGGATTTTGATAATTTAGGAATAAATAAACACTATGAATGAAGAAAAGTTAACTCACCTAAAAGCGCTCGAAGCTGAGTCAATTCATATAATGCGTGAAGTGGCCGCAGAATTCGATAATCCAGTAATGCTTTACTCTGTTGGTAAAGACTCTTCGGTATTACTACATTTAGCACGTAAAGCTTTTTATCCAGGTAAAATACCTTTTCCGTTAATGCACGTAGATACAAACTGGAAATTTAAAGAAATGATTCAGTTTAGAGATCAAATGGCTGAAAAGCATGGTTTCGATTTAATCGTTCATAAAAATCCTGAAGGTTTAGAAATGGGGATTAGCCCATTTGTTCATGGTAGTGCTAAACATACTGACATTATGAAAACTCAAGGTTTAAAGCAAGCCCTTGATATGAATGGTTTTGATGCTGCATTTGGTGGTGCTCGTCGCGATGAAGAAAAATCTCGTGCTAAAGAGCGTGTTTATTCATTCCGTGATAAAAACCATCGTTGGGATCCTAAAAACCAACGCCCAGAACTTTGGAATGTTTATAACAGCAAAGTCGATAAAGGTGAAAGCATTCGCGTATTCCCACTTAGCAATTGGACTGAGTTAGATATTTGGCAATATATTTACCTTGAAGGTATTGAAATTCCGTCATTATATTTTGCACAAGAGCGTCCTGTTGTTGAGCGTGATGGCACATTAATTATGGTTGATGATGAACGAATGGAGCTTGAAAAAGGCGAAGAAGTTCAGCAAAAAATGGTTCGTTTTAGAACATTGGGTTGTTATCCATTAACTGGTGCTGTTGAGTCTGTGGCTCAAACATTACCTGAAATTATCCAAGAAATGCTGCTTTGTACTACGTCAGAGCGCCAGGGCCGAGTGATCGATAACGATTCTGCGGGTTCTATGGAAAAGAAAAAAATGGAAGGTTACTTCTAACCATACGTTAGAAGCTTTAAGAGACAAGTTATTACTAAATTATAAATAACTGCTTGTTATTAACCTATTACGAACCAAATTTCAGAGAAAATTATGTCACAAGATACAAACTTACTTGCAACCGATATTGAAGCTTACTTAAAGGTTCACGAAAACAAAGATATGCTGCGTATTTTAACTTGCGGTAGTGTAGATGATGGTAAATCAACGTTGATTGGCCGCTTACTTTACGACAGCAAAATGATCTTTGAAGATCAGATGGCTGCTATCGAAAAAGATTCAAAACGCTTTAACACTACAGATAACGATTTTGACTTAGCGCTTTTAGTTGATGGCCTTCAGTCGGAGCGTGAGCAAGGTATTACAATTGATGTTGCATATCGATACTTTGCAACGGATCAACGTAAATTTATTATTGCCGATACGCCAGGGCATGAGCAATATACTCGTAATATGGCAACGGGCGCTTCAACATGTGATTTAGCAATTATTTTGATTGATGCTCGCCATGGTGTGCAAGTTCAAACACGTCGCCATAGCTATATTTGTTCTTTGTTAGGAATTAAAAATGTAGTTATTGCTATTAATAAAATGGATGCAGTTGGTTACGAGCAATCTATTTATCAAAACATTAAAAAAGATTACCGAGAGTTTGCTGAAAAATTATCTTTTGATGATATACGTTTTGTACCAATTTCGGCACTGCGTGGTGATAACGTAGTAAATGAAAGTGAAGCGATGTCTTGGTATCCTGGCTCTACGCTAATGAAGCTTTTAAACACGGTTTCAGTGACGCATGCTAAAAATGATGAATTTAGACTGCAAGTACAATATGTTAACCGCCCTAATTTAGATTTTCGTGGCTTTAGCGGCACTATAGCTGCTGGCGATATTAGAGTGGGGGATACTGTTGCGTCATTACCTTCAGGTAAAGAAAGTAAAGTTAAATCAATAGTTACTTTTGATGGCAACCTTGAAAAAGCTTCTGCTGGTATGGCTATTACGCTAACGCTTGAAGATGAAATTGATGTAAGTCGTGGCGATATGCTAGTGCGCCCTCATCAAAAACCTCATTCATCTGCTAATTTAGAAGCTGATGTGGTTTGGATGACTGAAGAGGCATTACAAGTTGACCGTGAGTATGAAATAAAAGTTGGCAGTAAGTCTGTTTTTGGCCACGTAGAAGCTGTTAACTATAAAGTTGACGTGAATACGCTAGAGCAAAAAGAAGCGTCGCAGCTAAACTTAAATGAGATTGGTAACTGTCAATTTGCTTTAACAGCACCTGTACAATTTGATGCTTATGATATTAATAAACACACAGGAGCGTTTATTATTATTGATCGCTTAACTAACGTAACTGTTGGTGCTGGGATGATACGTAAGCCTCTGGATGCTAAAACGAATAAATCGCAAAGCCAACACTCTGTTTTTGAAGTTGAGTTTAATGCGTTGGTTCGTAAACACTTTCCTCATTGGGATGCAAAAGTAATCCGATAGATTGCTCGTGCTAAGCATTGCGGGCTTTTTTAGCCCGCACTTTTGTTTTATTAACTATGGATGGCTACTATAATTATGCCATTAGATGCTTATCTAACGCTTTTTATTTTTGCACTTACGGTCACTGGATTAATTGTTATTCAAGGAAGGCCTGTCGCTGTTTTTGGAGCGACACTTATTGCTTTGATAGCTTGTGATTTGGTTACTAAAGAGCAATTTTTAACAAGTATTGCAAACCCTGGTTTAGTGACTTTAATTTTACTTGTATTGTGCTCTTTAGCACTTGAAAAAACACGTTTGTTAAGGGTTGTAGCATCTAAAATAATTGTGAGTAGTTACCATTCTACTTGGTTTAGGTTATTTGGAGTTACTACACTTTTTTCGTCTATTTTAAATAATACAGCTGTTGTCGCTACGTTACTTTCTCCTATACGTAATAATCCTCACCACTTTTCGAGCAAACTACTGTTACCTCTTTCCTACGCTTCTATTCTAGGTGGTACTTTAACACTTATAGGAACGTCAACTAATTTGATTGTTAACTCAATGTATATTGAGGCTTCTGGACGTTCACTGTCGTTTTTTTCGTTCACAGCAATTGGGGCTATTTTAGTTGTTTGCTGTGGTGTTGTTATGTATTTTTGCACGAATATGTTACCCAGTATTGAGCAAAAAAAGGCGACCTCTGAAGGGTATTTTATTGATGCTAAGGTTGCTGAAAACTCTGAGCTTATCGGGCGTTCCGTTGAAGCTAATGGCTTGAGGCATTTAGAGTCATTGTTTTTAGTTGAAATAGTGAGAAAGGGGCACTTAATTAGCCCCGTGTCTCCTTCGGAGGTTATACAGTGCTCTGATAGGCTTATATTTTGTGGCGAAGTTACTAAGTTACTTCAGCTTGGACAATTTACAGGCTTAGAGATTTTTGCTGAAAAAAACGGTACGTTAAATAGTAATTTAACTGAAGTGGTGGTTAGACAAGAAAGTATTATTGTTGGTAAAACCTTAAAAACAACAGGTTTTAGGGCTTTATTTGATGCCGCTGTAGTTGCAATTAGACGCGATGGTGAGCAGGTCTCTGGAAAGTTAGGGGATGTTGTAATTCGTTCTGGTGACTTTTTAGTCTTAGCGGTGGGTAAAGATTACAAAACAAGAACCAATATTAATAAAAACTTTTTAGTACTTTCTGGTGTTGAGCCTGAATCAAGAATAAATGGGTGGCGTGCTTGGCTATCTATTGGTGGGTTTATTTCAATCATTGTGCTGGCCGCTTTTGGTATTCTAGATTTATTAGAAGGTTTGGTATTATTACTCGGAGCGTTATTATTCACTCATAGTTTAACTACGAATGAGCTAGCTAGGCGCTTTCCAGTTGATGTTTGGTTAGTTGTTTCGTCGGCAATTTTGCTTTCAAATGCTTTAGTTAATTCTGGTGTAGTAGTTACATTAGGCGATTTGATTGGCCAGTATAACGATCCGAGTTATGTATATATTGCTTTAATTTTTGTTTATATAACGACTTGGTTAATGACTGAGTTTGTGACTAATAACGCGGCAGCAGCATTAATGTTTCCTATAGGTTATACCATTGCACTTGGGTTTGGAGTAGATGTATTGCCGTTTGTTATGACAGTTGCTTTTGCTGCAAGTGGAAGCTTTATAAGCCCTTATGGTTATCAAACTAATTTAATGGTTTTTAATGCCGGTAACTATAGATTAAATGACTTTGTTAAAATGGGCTTACCTGTCAGTGTTGTTTATGCAGTGGTTGTTTTAGTTTGTATTCCGGTGTTTTTTCCATTTAAGTAGACATGTAATGGACTATATTGTCACATTTTAAATTATATTACGTCGGTGTGGGGTTACCTCGGGCCGTATAAGAATAAAAGGTAAGGTATATTAATGAGCCAGGATGAAAATATAGTATGGCACACGCAAACGGTGTCACGAGAACAAAAGCAAGGTCATAAAGGACATAAGCCGGTTTTGCTTTGGTATACGGGATTAAGTGGCTCAGGTAAATCGACTATTGCTAATGCGGTGGAATCAAAATTATTTGAATTAGGTTGTCATACTTATTTGTTAGATGGTGACAATGTTCGTATGGGTCTAAATAAAGGGCTCACATTTAGCGATGAAGACCGTATTGAAAATATTCGTCGTATTAGTGAAGTTGCTAAGTTATTTGTTGATGCTGGCTTAATAGTGTCGACAGCATTTATTTCTCCATTTGCTACAGATCGTGCCCAGGCTCGCAGTATTATGGCCAACGGTGAGTTTATTGAGGTGTTTATTGATACTCCAATAGAAGTATGCGAAAGCCGCGATCCTAAAGGTTTGTATAAAAAAGCGAGAGCTGGCGAAATACCTAACTTTACGGGGATTAGCTCTGCTTTTGATGTACCAATATCACCAGAGTTACATGTAAAAACAGCACAGCAAAGTATTGAACAAAGTGTTGAGCAAATTATTCAGTATTTAAAAGAAAAAGAAGTTATAAAATTATAGGTATTCAGATTTTGATACCTGAATAATTTAAAGATTAACCGCTTAGTTAAGCAAAGTACTTTGTTTTCTGACTTTGAGACTATTATGAAATACGATGTTTTTAATGGTGATGCTGATGGTATTATCGCATTACTTCAGTTACAACTCGCTAATCCGACAGACACAGTTAAAGTAACTGGGGTTAAGCGTGATATTCAGTTACTAAAAAAAGTAACACCACAATCAGGCGACTGTATTCGTGTGCTTGATATTTCAATGGAAAAAAATATGCCAGCTCTTCATGATGCTTTAACGGCTGGCGCTAAAGTTATGTATGTTGACCATCACAAAGCAGGTGACATTCCTAATCACGCAAATTTATTTCCTCATATAGATCTGGATGCAAATATGTGCACCAGTTTAATTGTGAGTGATTTACTTAATAATCAATTCCACCTGTGGGCAATTACTGCTGCATATGGTGATAATTTATTTGCAAAGGCTGATGCTGAAGCTGATAAGTTAAAACTGACTGAATTACAAAAATCGCAGCTAAAAGCATTTGGTACGTATATTAATTATAATGGTTATGGGAGTGAAGTTGCTGATTTACATTTTTCTCCAGAAGATCTTTACGAGCAACTTTTGCAATATAAATCGCCGCTTGATGCCATAAACGATGAAAACTCTGCTTACTATACTTTAGAGCGTGCATATAAAGTTGATATGAAAAAAGCTGCAGGGGCCAAAGTTCTGCATGATTGTGATACTGCCAAAGTTATTTTATTAGATGATGAGCCTTGGGCGCGTCGTGTTAGTGGTGTATTAGGTAATGATTTAGCTAACCAAGCTCCGACTAAAGCGCATGGTGTTGTTACAAGCAATAATAAGGGAAGTTACACTGTTAGCGTACGCGCTCCGCTTAGTAATAAGCAGGGGGCTGTTGATATATGTAGTAAGTTTGCAACAGGTGGTGGGCGAGCGGCTGCTGCTGGAATTAATGAGCTGCCTGAGTCGCAACTTTCAAATTTTATAACTGAACTAGTAGGTTACTATAAGTAATGTATTTAGATGAGTTCTAAATCTTATCTATTAAGTGAACACTCATAAAATAAGTAATAGCTATCACAACAGAGAAGACAAGGAGAAGTAATAATTATTCGTAGGCGACAAGCTTGCTGGCGCAATCATATAACTTATAACTTCTCGGCGTAGCAGCTCGGTGCTGTAGATGATAAAATTATTTTTAAGTGAATACTCATAAAATCAAAATGATTAATACTATTAATATTAAGGGAATAAAATGAAAGTTGCCGTAGTAGGTACGGGCTATGTAGGCCTTTCTAATGCTATGTTGTTAGCACAGCATAATGAAGTTGTTGCATTAGATATAGACGAACACAAAATTGCGCTTTTAAATAATAAAAAGTCACCAATAGTTGATACTGAAATTAGTGAGTTTTTAACACGTAGTGATTTAAATTTTACAGCAACTACCGACAAAGTAGCTGCCTATAAAAATGCTGATTTTGTAATTATTGCTACACCAACCGATTACGATGTTGAAAATAACTACTTTAATACAAGCTCTGTAGAGGCTGTAATTAAAGATGCGATAGCGCATAACCCAAATGCAGTTATGGTGATTAAGTCGACTATACCGGTTGGTTTTACGCAAAATATTAAAGAGACGTTGGGTATTAGTAACTTAATATTTTCGCCAGAGTTTTTACGTGAAGGTAAAGCACTACACGATAACTTATACCCCTCGCGTATTGTTGTAGGTGAGCAAAGTGAGCGCGCAAGTGTGTTTGCTAACTTACTTAAGCAAGGTGCTATCAAAGAAAATATTGAAGTACTTTTTACTGACTCAACAGAAGCCGAAGCTATTAAGTTGTTCTCAAACACTTATTTAGCTATGCGTGTGGCTTACTTTAATGAGCTTGATAGCTACGCTGAAGCGCATGGCTTAAACTCAAAGCAAATTATACAGGGTGTTAGTTTAGACCCACGTATTGGTGATCATTACAATAACCCATCATTTGGCTACGGTGGCTACTGCTTACCAAAAGATACAAAGCAATTACGTGCAAACTATGCAAATGTACCAAACAATATTATTGGTGCGATTGTTGATGCTAATACGACACGTAAAGACTTTATTGCGGACTCAATAATTAAGCGTAGCCCTAAAGTGGTTGGTGTATATCGTTTAGTAATGAAAACAGGGTCTGATAACTTTAGAGCTTCTGCTATTCAAGGCATTATGAAGCGCATTAAAGCTAAAGGTATTGAAGTAGTCGTTTACGAACCAGTACTTGAAGAAAATGAGTTTTATCACTCACGTGTTATTAAAGACTTAAATGAATTCAAGCAAATATCTGACGTTGTAGTATCTAACCGTATGGTTGAAGAGCTCAGTGATATTGCTGACAAAGTTTATACACGCGATTTGTTTGGTAGTGATTAATAAACAAAGTTTAAAGGCTAAAGGCAAAGGCTAAAAGTTAAAGACTAAAGGTTAAAGGCTAAAGTATAAGTCAAAAACTAAGGTAAATTTATATTAGGGGGCGTTGTGCAGTTTGAGGACTTATATGTATGGCAACGCTCTGCCGATTTAGCTTGTAAAGTTTTTATTTACTTTAAGGCAAGTAAGCAATTTGGTTTAAAAGATCAAATTACACGATCTGCATTATCAATTTCATCAAATATTGCAGAGGGTTATGAGAGAAAGACAGCTAAAGATTACTGCCGTTTTCTCTCTTACTCTAAAGGTAGCTGTGGTGAGCTTCGTTCACAAATATATATTGCCTTAAAAATTGGTGAAGTTGATACAAAAACAGCAGAAACCTGGATAGAAGAGTCTAGGCAGTTATCAAAAATGATATCTGCTCTGATGAAAACTATTGAAACGTGGGATTAGGCTTTTAGTCTTCAACTTTCAACTTTCAACTTTCAACTTTCAACTTTATCAGCTTAAAGATTAGGTAATTATGAAATATTTAGTAACGGGTGCTGCTGGTTTTATTGGCGCGGCAACATGTCAAAAATTGTTAGCGGCTGGCCATGTAGTAGTCGGTATTGATAACCTTAACGACTATTACGATGTAAATTTAAAACTAGCTCGTTTAGCGCTGTTTGAAAGCCATGAAGCATTTACATTTATTAAGCTTGATATAAGTGAACGCCCAGCAATGAGCGAGTTATTTAAAACACAGCAGTTTGATAAAGTAATACATTTAGCGGCGCAAGCCGGTGTTAGGTATTCAATAGAAAACCCTGATGCTTATGCAGACTCTAACTTAGTAGGGCATTTAAATGTGCTTGAAGGATGTCGTAATACTAAAGTTAAGCACTTGGTTTATGCTTCATCTAGCTCTGTATATGGCTTAAACGAAAAAACACCGTTTGAAACAACCGACAGTGTTGATCACCCTGTGTCGTTTTATGCTGCTACTAAAAAAGCGAATGAGCTAATGGCGCATAGCTATTCTCATTTATATAGCTTACCTACAACAGGCTTACGCTTTTTTACCGTTTATGGCCCATGGGGTCGCCCAGATATGGCACCGTATATTTTTACTAAAAAAATACTTGCCGGCGACACTATTGATATAAATAACAACGGCGATATGTGGCGTGACTTTACTTACATAGATGACATTGTAGAAGGTGTTGTTCGTGCTGCCGATGTTATACCTGTTGCAAACCCAGATTGGAAAGTTGAAACAGGTTCACCTGCTTCTAGCTCTGCTCCGTATGCGGTTTATAATATTGGTCACGGTAGCCCAATAAACCTAATGAAGTTTATTGAAGCCATTGAAGCTGAACTAGGTACTGAAGCTAAAAAGAACTTCCGTGAAATGCAAGCCGGCGATGTATATAAGACTTATGCTGATACTACAGATTTATTTAATGCAACAGGCTATAAAGCGCAAGTTGGTGTTAAGCAAGGCGTAAGTGAACTTATCAAGTGGTATAAAAGCTTTTATAAATAAAGGTTACAATTTGTAAGTTATTTAAAAACACTGTTTTCAATTTGAGGCAGTGTTTTTTATTGGCTTAAATAAAGTTAGGTTAGATGAGCGCGAAATAAATTCGCACCTACAGGGTGCATATATCGTAGGTGAGGTTTTACACCTCGCTTTTGGTCAGGTTAAGTTACATTACCGCGAAATAAATTCGCACCTACAGGGTATTAAAAATTAGCAAATACACCTAACCTAGCAAACGTTTCCCCGTATACATCCTTTCCTTGATACAGCTCAGCTCCCCAACTTTTAGCGCCCATTATTGGTTTACTCAACTTGCGTGTGTACGCTGTTTGCAGCTCGTAACTTGTTTTATAACCATCACGTTTATTTTCAAGCATACGAATAGTGGTATTTAAGCTTTCTATTTTACTTAATTGCCAATGCCAATTTACGCTCATAGATTTAGCTGGTGTGTAATCGGTGTAGTCGTGCTCATCACCTAGCCAGTGGCCAATAACATTACCTGAATTACGATTACCATCTAGGTACAGTCGATTGCTATAAAAGCTTTGTTGTAAGTTACTATGCTCGAAGCGTAAACTGTGATTGTTAGCAATAAAGGGCAAGTAAATACCAAAACTATATGCATTATTACGAGAGCCACCTAGGGAATCTTCAAGCGCAACTTCACCATAAAACTCGAACGGTAGTGCATAAATACTATTGTTATAGGCAAATGTTATTGATCCTAATTGATCGCCAAGCTCAAAATTTTCTCCAAGCTCATCAGCATCATTACGACCAACATTGTCTTTGCTGCCAGGGCTAAAAAATCCCTCAGTAAAATCTTTAATTGTCACGCTTCGTGGGCCTCCACCAAACTGCATTAAACGGCTTAAGCCTATTGTTAAATTATTGGTTGCTGCAAAGCTAGTGTGTAAGCCAAATAAGTAAGGCTTACCTGGCTCATATACATTAGCGACTCCTGTTTGTCTTCCTTCTTTTAAAATTCCGCTTTGCTCTGTCATTTTACTGATAAACATATCGTAACGAATATTAAAGCTGGTTATTGGCTCTACATTACTAAGCGTTATAGAAGGGGTTGTTTTGGCTTGTGTGCTTAATAGCATGGCACTGTCGTTAAATGGTGAGTACCAATGCTCTCGGTAGCCTACATCTAGTTGCGCATACTTATTACCAAGGTAAAAAAAGCTTTGTGTAGGTAATATTTCGTCTTCGTTGGCTATGCCTGCAACACTTACACCAAAATAACGGCCAAAGTTAGCATAAGCGCCACCTTCAACTATTAGGTTTGTTTTAGTGGTTTGGCCGCGTTGGTTCGGCAGTGTTTTATCTTTTGTGCCAGCAGCAAGCGTTACTTTTGCAAATGACCCCGCATCGCTTTGAATATAAGGGCTAAGTTGGTACGAAAGTGTTTGATATAACTCTGGATAAGTATGCCTTACTGTTTGCAGCACTCTATAAATATCGTGAGCTTTATAGGGCTTGCTCATAATATGTGTGTTTTTACTCACGGCTAAAAGTCGTTGTACTTGGTGCTCAAGTTCTGGGGCTTGATTTAAAGGTAAATAAGGTGACACGCCACCTTTAGCAACAGCATTTGTACTGATTGCCATCCCGATAAACAGTGATATTTTTTTGAGCATAATTATTCCGTTAGCAAAAAGTTCTTTAAGTAAAAACGTTAACGCGAGGTTAGCAATAAACGCCTAAGTAAGGAAGAAAAAAGCGATATATTAGTGGGGATATATAGGAGTAAGCTATCATTCGCAGGTGATAGACTATCCGTTAAATTCGAGCGCATTCTTGCATGTAGTGTTTTGCTATAAAGCAGGCGGTGAACGCATTTAATAAGTTATACCTACAAAAAATAGATTTATAAGTTATTTATTCACAAAGAGGTTAAGAGGGCGCTGCGCTTTAGAGAAGTAAAAATACATAATTACTTGTGTGATTCATAGAGATCGTTTCAATATACTATGACGCTATGAACAAAGAAATTAAACAACGTTTAAAGTGGATTGAGCTTTACGAAAAAACTAATAATGCGGGCCTAGTTTGTCGTCGGTGTGGAATTTCTAGGCCCACTCTTCGAAAGTGGTATAAGCGATACAAAGAGAAGGGACTAGACGGCCTACAGGACGTTTCTAGACGACCGCACAGCTCCCCAAACACTAAAATTAATAATCGAATTGAAGAGTGGATTCTTAAACTCAGAAAAAATAGAAAACTTGGTGCCAGAAGAATTTAAAATGAGCTTCTTCGCGAGCATAATTTTCAGCTATCGCTTGCTTCAATTCACAAAGTGCTGACCAAACATGAGGTAAAACCAATAGTTTTTCAGCGGAAGAAAAAAGACTTCATTCGATACCAAAGACCTATTCCTGGTGACCGAGTTCAGATGGATACATGTAAAATTGCACCAGGGATTTATCAATATACTGCTGTTGATGATTGCTCTAGATATCGCGTGTTGGACTTTTTTAAGCGTAGAACGGCAGCCAATACTCTTACCTTCATCGATAAGGTAATAGAAGAAATGCCATTCCCGATACAGCGAGTTCAAACTGATCGCGGAACGGAGTTTTTTGCTGAAAAAGTACAGCTCAAATTGATGGAGCATGGCATTAAATTTCGCCCCAATAAGCCAGGCTCTCCTCACTTAAATGGCAAAGTTGAAAGGGCACAAAGAACTGATAAGGAAGAGTTTTATTCGACCGTTAATTTGGATTTGGACGAACTCAAAAATGAAACGTTACCTGAGTGGCAGCATTACTACAATTGGCAACGCGCTCACGGCTCATTCAAAGGTAAAACTCCAATGGATGTTGTATGTGAACGGCTTGAAAAAACACCGCTTTGGGAAGACGTTCACGCTAACTACGAAACTGAAAATGAACGCATTCAGTTATCGAATTATCAGCGTGATCTTCAACTACGAAAAGTGAAATGATGTCTATGAATCACACAAATTACTA
This sequence comes from Pseudoalteromonas sp. SG43-4, assembly GCF_014164325.1. Lineage (NCBI taxonomy): Bacteria > Pseudomonadati > Pseudomonadota > Gammaproteobacteria > Alteromonadales > Pseudoalteromonadaceae > Pseudoalteromonas > Pseudoalteromonas sp. SG43-4. Next base: position 221,563 of record NZ_JACJFB010000002.1, read on the forward strand.
TTGTTTTAATGTTTTCTCATTTACTCCTCTTTTGCTTCTCTTTGTGCAATAGGGTTTTAAGTAATTTATTCACAACAAAGAGGCTAAGAGGGCGCTTCGCTTTAGAGAAGTAAAAATACATAATTACTATTGTTTTAATGTCTTCTCATTTACTCCTCTTTTGCTTCTCTTTGTGCGATAAGGTTTTAAGTAATTTATTCACAAAGAGGTTAAGAGGGCGCTGCGCTTTAGAGAAGTAAAAATACATAATTACTATTATTTTAATGCCTTCTCATTTACTCCTCTTTTACTTCTCTTTGTGCAATAAGGTTTTAAGTAATTTATTCACAAAGAGGTTAAGAGGGCGCTGCGCTTTAGAGAAGTAAAAATACATAATTACTATTATTTTAATGTATTCTCATTTACTTCTCTTTGTGCAATAGGGTTTTAAGTAATTTATTCACAAAGAGGTTAAGAGGGCGCTGCACTTTAGTGAAGGCAAAAGTAGGTAATATAAATGTTTAAAATTGCGTTTTTACGTGAGTAAGAGCGGCGCTTACCGGTAAGGTTTTATACCTCACTTTAAAGCCCTAATAAACAAAAAAAACCCGATGGTGCATAGTACCACCGGGGCTTTTTAATTGTTTTGATAAACCTAAACTTTAAATTCGTCTACAGACAAGCGAAGCTCTTCAGCAAGTTTTGCTACTTCTGAACTTGAGATATTAGTTTGATTTGCGCCTTCGGCTGTTTGCTCTGCGATGGCTACAATCGACTCAAGGCGTTCGCTAATTTCTTGTGCTACTTGTTGTTGCTCAAGTGCGGCAGTCGAAATTTCTTCACTTACGTCGTGGGCTTGCGAAACCGCAAATGTAATCGAATCAAGTGCGCTACTTGCTAGGTCGGTTTGCTCAACACACGATACCGCACGTTGCTTACCTTTGCTCATTGCCGTTACGGCAGCTTCAGCGCCTGTTTGTAGCGATTCAATCATTGATTGTATCTCTTGGGTTGACTCTTGAGTTTTACTTGCTAGAGAGCGTACTTCGTCAGCTACAACAGCAAAGCCTCGGCCATATTCGCCTGCACGTGCAGCTTCAATTGCGGCATTTAGTGCAAGTAGGTTAGTTTGATCCGCTATTCCGCGTATTACATCTAAAATGCTGCCTATTGATGCGCTATCTTGATGCAGTTTATTAATGACTTGTGAGGCGTCGTCTACTTCACGTGCTAGCTGTTCAATCGTTGCTTTATTGTTATTCGAAATACCTTTAACGCGTTCAGCTTCTTTATCAGCATTTTTAATTTCGCTAAGCGCTTGTTGAGCGCTGTTACTAACTGTTTGCGATGTACTGCTCATTTCGGTTGTTGCAGTAGCTGCTTGTTCAACTTGTGCTTGTTGGTTACGAATTGCTTGGCTTGATTCTGAGGTAATGGCCGATGTTTGCTCTGATGCTGCTGCAAGCTGAGTAGAGCGCGAAATAATACCTTTAATTAGGCTGCGTAGGCTGTCAATTAGTGTATTACAACTTTTAGATAGTTCGCCAAACTCGTCTTGAGCACTGTCGTCTAAACGTTGTGTCATGTCGCCACTGGCAACAATATCTAAAATGCGATTAACTTCGGCAAGTGGTTTAGTAATGCGGCTAACAGTAATAATGGCAATCACAATTGCTAAAAGAGTGGCTATAACCATGCCAACCCACGTCCATAAATTAGCTGAGTCAACGTCGCTGCGCACACCTTGCTGTAATTTAAACGCAACGTCACTCGCTTGATTAACTAGTTCGTCAATTTGGTTAAGTGCCATTTTGGTGGCTTGTTCTGACTGTGCAAGCTCTGATTGCGTAAGCGTGATCGAATCAATTAAACGTTTTTTGTTTGCTGCTAAGCTGTTACTGCCCTTTATGTTATTTTCTAAAATATCAACATATTCTTTTAGGCTTGAATATAAGTCGCTATGCGTTTGCTCTATTGCTGGCTTAATTAAATCAACGGTGCGTACTACTTCTTCAAGGTAATACGTTTGCTCGTTTTTAACAATATCGAGAGTGTTAAGCGTTTTAACAGTTAGCATGTCGGTGCTGTTACTAACTACCGACATAAAGTTGTTTTCTAAATTATTTGCAGCTTGATAAGCGCGAGGGTGGTTTTGTTCAAATCCGTCAATGTCGATAATGTCGAGTACAACAGAGTTAGCATCTTCTGCACTTAGTTCTATGTTTTCTAATTGTGCTTTTAATGCTTTATTTAATGCTAGTTGCTTGCCTTTATCTGCTAATAAATTTTCAACGGTGCTTAAAAAGCTTAAATAGGTTTTTTCTACGTTTTGGCTGCTTTGATTAAGTGCAGCATCGTTTTTTACTACATCTTGAAGCTCACGGTGCAGCGTGTTGAATTGCTGTTTTTGCTCAAGGACTTGTGCTTTTATTGGTGCAAGCTCATTGGCTGATGTAGTGTAAAAGCTCGCTTGTGCGGCTTTACTCATTAAAATAAATTCGGCTTGTAGCTCAGAGCTTTTATTTAATGCTGGGAGTGATAGTTGGTTCACTTTTTGAGTGGAACGGTCAATATTTGCAATTTTTATTAAGGAATTACCACCAATTATTAATAATAATAGTGTGATAAATATAAAACCACCCCAAATACGCTGGCTTACTGTCAGGTTCATAAGATTTCCACTCAAAAAGTACTTCAATTAAGACTTATCGGCGTTTGTACCAATAAGTTAAGTAATTAAAATCAATTACTTTAATTAATTTTAACTATTAATTGATAAATCTAACAGATGTATTGTTTTTTTTCAGTTTATTTAGACGAAAGGTGGGAATTTTCTACAATTACTTTTTTAGTACTCAGCTCCATTAGGCTCATGGTGTTACCCCATACGCAGCCTGTATCTAGGGCGTGAACCCTTGGATTACCTGTTCTACCTTCAAGTGCGGCCCAGTGGCCAAAAATAATATCGTGTTTAGATTTAGCTATATTGGGGTGGTTAAACCAAGGAGTGAGAGTTTCGCTGTCGGTTATTGCACCCTTTGCATTAAGCTCGAGTTTGTTATCACTTGTTAAAAAACGCATGCGGGTAAAGTAATTAACTATGTATCTAAACTTTGCAAAGTCATCAAGGGTGTTAGACCACCTAGCGGGGTGAGCCTGGTACATGTGTTCAAAAAACGCTTTTGCGTTACTTGATTGATAACAGCTTTGTGCAAATTGAGCTTGTTTTAGCGCATCTTCAACAGACCAATCGGGATTTAACCCCGCGTGAGATATAAAGCAGTTATGTTTTTTAAGCTCTAAAGCCAAAGGCTGGGTTTGTAAAAAAGCGATGTAGTTAGCCAATTTAGGGCTTTCAAATATTGAGTTTAATTTATCTTTTGGATTAGTGGGTTTGTTAAGAAAGTAGCAGGCAACCATGTGAAGGTCGTGATTGCCTAAAGTAATGGTCATGCTATTTTGATGTTGGTAAATATAGTCTAAGCAGGCTAGGGAGTCTGGCCCGCGAGCAACTATGTCGCCAACTAAATATAGGTGATCTTTACTTGGGTTAAAATCAACCCGTTGTAAAAGGGTGTTAAATTCACTAAAACACCCTTGTAAATCACCTATCGCATAATCTGCCATCTAAGTGCTTAATGCAAAATGTTAGGGCAAGCCAAACGAAACACATTAATAGGCGCCTGAAACTCAGAGCCAAACTCGTTGCGTAACGTGTAATGGCCTTGCATAGTGCCTACAGGTGTATCTAAAATTGCACCGCTGGTGTATTTATAGCTTTCGCCTGGGCCAATATCTGGCATTTCGCCAACAACGCCTTCGCCTTCAACTTCTACTTGTTTGCCATTTGCATCGGTAATTAACCAATAGCGGCTCAGTAATTTTGCACTGCATAAACTATGGTTTTTAATTGTTACCGAGTAAGCAAATACGTATTTTTCAAGCTCCGGTTGAGATTGGCCTTCTACGTAAAATGTTTCTACAGATACCTTTACAGGCGATCCAATGTTACTGCTTGTTGTCATAAATCCAGTTAGCTATATCAATAAATTGTTGTAAAGATAAGCGCTCAGCACGCAGCGTTATATCAATGCCAATGCTAGTTAGTTCTTCTGCGGTAAGTAAGTTACCTAAACTATTTCGTAGCGTTTTACGGCGCTGGTTAAATGCTTCTAAACACACGGTGTTTAAAATTTTAACGCTTTTTGCTGTACGTTGCTCTGGCTTTTTAGGTATTAAACGAATAACAGCAGAGTCAACTTTTGGCGCTGGTTTAAAGCACTCAGGTGGTACTTCAACAACCGGCATTGCATTACAGTAGTATTGAGTCATTACGCTTAAGCGACCAAATGTTTTACTACCTGGGCCTGCTACCATGCGTTTTACTACTTCTTTTTGAAGCATAAAGTGCATGTGCTCAATATGATCTGAAAATTCAAAAAGGTGAAACAATAACGGTGTCGAAATATTGTAAGGTAAGTTACCAAACACTTTTAATTTTTTGTCATCGCGAACCAAGCTTGCAAAGTCAAACGTCATTGCATCGCCTTGGTTAACGGTTAATTTAGGACCCAAAAATGGATGTTCAATTAATCGTTGTGCTAAGTCTTTATCTAATTCAACAACCGTTAAATGGCCGCTTAAGTCGGCTACTGGCTCAGTAATTGCGCCAAGGCCGGGGCCAATTTCTACTAAGTTGTCTTCTGGTTTAGGATCAATCGCAGAGACTATTTTATCTATGATAGATTCATCAAATAAAAAGTTTTGCCCAAAACGCTTACGAGCGCGGTGTCCTAAATGTACTTTATCGGTCATTGATTTTGTGCTTTTTCTTGGGCGAGCTTAATTGCTTCGCGGATCGCTAATTCAAAACTGCCAACGTCAGCTGTACCAGTCCCTGCTAAATCGAGAGCAGTACCGTGGTCAACTGAGGTGCGGATAAATGGTAAGCCAAGGGTAATATTTACCGATTTACCAAATCCTTTGTATTTTAGCACAGGTAATCCCTGATCGTGATACATAGCAAGTACTGCATCTGCTTCAGATAGGTATTTATGTTGAAATAAGGTATCGGCCGGTAGTGGGCCAATTAAATTCATCCCTTCGCTTCTAAGTATTTCAAGCGTTGGGGTGATTGTTTCTATTTCTTCACGGCCTAAATGGCCATCTTCACCTGCATGTGGGTTTAAGCCACACACTAAAATACGTGGTTTTTCTATCCCAAACTTAGTTTGTAAGTCGTGATTTAAAATACCCGCTACTTTAGTTAAGCGCTCAGGAGTAATGGCACGCGATACATACGCAAGTGGAATATGCGTGGTTACAAGTGCAACGCGTAAACCTTCAGTTGCAAGCATCATAACTACATCTGCAGTATTTGATTGCTGCGCAAAATACTCAGTGTGTCCGCTAAATGAAATGCCCGCTTTGTTAATAATGCCTTTGTGAACAGGGCCCGTAACAACCGCATCGAACGTGCCATCCATGTTTTTTTCACTTGCTATACGCAAGGTATCTAACACGTATTGGCCGTTACCGTCATTTAGTACGCCAAGCTCTACATCCGCACCTAAATCAACCTGATGAATATACAAACTGCCTGCAGGTGCTGCTATGGCGGGGGCATTATCATCAAATTCAATTAAGTTTATTGTTAAGCCTAAATGCTTTGCACGCTCTTTTAATAGTTTGCCATCAGCAATCGCTATTAGTTGAGCGTCCCACGCTTGCTGAGCAAGCGTGAGTAGCAGATCTGGGCCAATACCGGCTGGTTCACCCGGTGTAATAGCAATTCTTAGAGTCATATTTATTGGTCTATAGGGAAAATTTCAACGTGAGCTTGCTCGCGCATTTCTTGCTGCCAGTTAAAACTTTCTTCCTTAAATTTACGGTTAAACAACATGCCATGAGCACGGTTACGTTTAGCTAGTTCAGTTTTATCAGCTACACGTTTGCCAAGTAACTGCACAATATGCCAACCAAACTGTGTTCTAAACGGTTCGCTTATTTCATTTTCTTTAAGAGAAAGTAATGTATCTTTAAACGCAGGTACGTAGGTAGTTGGATCTGTCCAATCGTACTCGCCACCTTTAAGTGCAGAGCCTGGATCTTCTGAGTACTCTTTAGCAAGTTCACCAAAGTCGGCTGTTCCTGCACGTAAGTCTTTTGCAAAGCCTGCAAGCATTGAGCGTGCTTTTTCTTCACTTAAAATAATTGAAGGTTTAATAAGTATATGGCGTGAACGTACTTCAGTTGTTTCTACAACTTGTAGACCACGAACGTCTTGTACTTTAATGATATGAAAACCAGCACCAGAGCGAAGTGGGCCAACAATAGCGCCTTTCTTTTGGCCTTTTACTGCTTCAGCAAAAAGCGATGGCATTTCGTTAATGCCCATGTAACCAAGTTGCCCACCTTCAAGTGCTTTTGAGCCGCTTGATGATGAAATAGCAATACGCTTAAATTCTTGGCCATCGTTTAATAGCTCAATAACTTTATCTGCACGTGTTTTTGCATCAGCAATTTCGTCAGCTGTCGCATCGTTAGGGATATCTATTAAAATATGACCAATGTCGTACTCTTCAGCACTTTGACCTTGGGTTTCCATAATTTTTAGAAGGTTATCAACTTCTTGTTCGCTAATATAAATACGACGATCAACGCTTGCACGTGTTACTTGCTGCGTTGTGATTTCTTTACGAATTTCTTCACGGTAAGCTTGAAAGCTTTCGCCCGAACCTTCGATAGTGCGGCGTAAGTCGGCGATTGTTCCGCCTTGCTCTTTTGCCATGTTAGCGAGAGTTTGATCGAGTTGGCTGTCTGAGATTTGTAACCCCATACGCTCAGCCATTTGCATCATAAGCGCTTGATTAACTAAACGCTCTACAGCTTGTACACGAAGTGTTTCATCTTTTGGTAATTGCTGGCCTTGTTCTTGTGCTTGCTTTTTAACACGATCAATTATGGTGTCTACTTCGCTTTTTAAAATTACGCCTTGGTTTACAACGCCAATAACTTTATCTATTTCTACTGGTGCAGCCATTACACTTTGACAAAGGCTGGCACTTAAAACTGCTGATGTTAATAATTTTTTTAAATTCATATTCTTTTTACTACTCTTGCTGATAGTACTCTAGTTACTAAGAAAATACGGTCTACGATAGCCAAAAATACCTTGTTGTAATAATTTTTGTGCATCATAACGGCTTTTACTGCCAAGTCCTTTTAATACAAAATTCAAACTAATACCTGAATCAAAAGTTGCTTGTTCTTGTCCTATTGACTGATTTAAATCAGTTTCAATTTGGCGATGGCCAGTAATTTGGATAGCCCAACAGCATGATTCATACTGTAATCCGCTCAATACTTCGATACTTCTGTTGTTTTCAAGATCTCGATGATAGCTCGCAATAAATTGCCATTCGTCGCTAATAGGAATACTTGTAAATACACCTGCTTGCTCGATTGTATTTCCTGAGACATCATTTGCATAGCGATGGTTCAATTGTACTAGCTGATTATTATCACCTTTATAATCAAGCGTTACATTTGACTGTACCATTTGCTTGCCATCTGTATCATATTGAATACCTCCAGCGAGGTACCAACGGCGGTGCCAATGTAACATGGTTTGAGCTGCAAATAGTGCATTATAATTAGTGTCTGAGTTTAAGCCTTGCTCTGTTGGCTTAGCATCGTCACTTAAATAAAATATTTGGCCCGCACTAAAGTTAAACACTTCTTCTTGTTTTTTATCAAATAAGCGCGTTGTAGCACCTAAAGTAAACTGATTAGCAGCTGCTATACGGTCAACACCCGAAAAGCGCACGTCTCTAAATAAACCGTAATAATCATCTTGCAGTTTGGTTGTATCAAACAAGCCAATGTCTGACTGATCTTTATTAGGTGTATATAAATACTGAATTTGTGGCTCTAGTGTTTGTATACCATCTTCAAAAAAGTAAGATGCGTCACGCTCAAAATTAAGCTGAGAGTACAAACGTACTTTTGGGATAGTACGCGATACGGTATCGCTGTATTGCGTGCCGGTTAAGTTTCCGCTTTGCTTATAATTAGTTTGTAATAAGCTTACTTCAGATAAAAATGACCACGCATGCGTAGCGTAGTTGTAGCGTGCTTTTGGCTCTACGTGTACACGAGTTGCGCTGTCTATGGCCACTTCTGATGAATCATTAGTAAAATGGCTAATCTCGCCCGACACACTAAAGTCAAAATTATCAAAACGCCAAGGCGCTGTTTGCGTAAAATTAACTTGTGGTATTGCAGTGTATGACTCTAAGTGATCGCCGAGTACTTCAAAGTTTTGCACTTTAATATCGGTTCGCCATGTATCACCTAAATGGGTAAGTGAACCAGTACGATACAATTGAGTATCGGTTTTACTTGCGTAGTTTGAAGTTAAGTCGGTGATGTAGTTATCATCGCTCACATTGGTTACATCAACGTTTGCGCGCCAGTTTTCACCTAGGTAGCTTTGCTGTTGCCAATGAAACATGTAGCGTTCATTCAAATCAGGCTCAGAATCATCACTATCTAAGTATTCAATCCCTACTAAGCCTTCGTGTTGCTCTGTTAGGTATCTAAACTCTGTCTGTAATTGCAGCCCTTTGTTAGACATATAACGAGGCGTAATAGTGGCATCAAAATTAGGTGCAATATTTAAATAATACGGCGTAATTGTTTCAAGGCCGTATTTGTCAGAGCTTGAAATGGTCGGGGTAAGTAGGCCCGATTTACGGCGTTCATCTAGCGGGAATGTAAAATAAGGTAAATATAGAACTGGTGTATCTAAAATACGCAATACGGCGTTATATGTTTCGCCCCAGCCTTCTTCGCGTGAAAGGTTTATTTCGTCAGCTTCAATTTCCCATGCTGGGGTGTCACTTGGGCAAGTAGTAAAGCTTGCATTCATGAGTAATAGGCCAGACTGATTAACAGTGAGCTTTTCAGCGCCGCCTTTACCTTGTTGTTCGGTTAGGCTGTAGTCGGCGCCTAACAAACTGACTTCTGAATTATTTAAATCGGCATTTAATCCGGTGCTGTTTACTTTACTTACGTAGTCTTGATAAGTAATTGGCCCCGTTGCATTTAATAAACCACGCTGTTTGTCTATCAACGCAGTTTGTGCGGACAAACTCATCTTAAGGGTGTTAATATCAACATTGCCGGTAAATTCAGCGCTTTGAGTGCCAAGTAGCTCAACATCATCAGCTTGGATATCAACTTCACCAAGGTTAAGGCCTTCAAGTGGTTGCCAAGCTCTGGTTTGCATTGAAATGCCACAAAGGTTGTGTGCCAGTTCAGTTTCGGCAAGCGATGGTGCGCTAACTACGCTTAGCATCAATATGCCCCAGGTTTTGCTCATTTATCGACCTTAATACTTTGTGTTTAATATAATATACACATAATAAAGGAAAATAATGGCAATTACAGTAATTGACCTATAAAAATAGATATCTAATAAAATGACACGCTTTGAGAATTTACAACAATTTATAAACACACACCTTAATGCCAAGTCGCATACTTTAAACGCGATCACGGGGGATGCTAGCTTTCGCCGTTATTATCGTTTAAATCACGATAATAAACATCTAATAGTGATGGACTCAGATCCAAAAAAAGTGAATAACGAACCTTACATTTTGCTAAACCAGGTGTTTGTTGAGCAAGGTTTTTTACTTCCCACTATTATTGCAAGTGATGAGAAACAGGGCTTTTTTATCCTCAGTGATTTAGGCAGTACGCACCTAGCTGACATGCTTGATGATGCAAACCGCACCGAGCATTACCAAGCATTAATTAGTTTAAGTGCTCAGTGGGCAAAAACGCCCACAGCTTCTGCTATGCAAGCGTATAACGAAGATTTTATAAAGCTAGAGCTTGATATATTTAGCCAGTGGTTAGTAAGCCACTTTATTAATGAGCCACTCAGTGCCGAACAAAAAATAATGTGGCAAGCAAGTTCAGAGCTATTAATAAAGGCGATGCTTGAGCAACCTACGGTTACCGTTCATCGTGATTACCATAGCCGTAATATTATGAATAGTGACGGCCAGTGGGCCATTATAGATTATCAAGATGCTGTACGCGGGCCGCTTTGCTACGATTTAGTATCGCTACTGCGCGATTGCTACTTTAAATTGCCAGAGCAAGAATTAACAAGTTTACTTGATTTTGCTTATCAAGAATTTACAGCTCAAAATTTACTGACTAACACTTCATTCGATGAGTTTAAATATTGGTTTGATTTAACCGGATTACAGCGCCACTTAAAGGCTGCGGGTATATTTTGTCGATTGTATTTACGCGATGGTAAAACAGGTTATTTAGATAATATTTTACCGACGCTTGATTACATTATGGAAGTGGCAGCAAATTACCCAGAGCTTAAAGCATTGAGTGAGTGGACAAAAAATACCATAGTGCCAAAAGTGACTGAAAAGTTGGCAAAGGAGCGCTCATGAAAGCAATGATTTTAGCTGCAGGGCGTGGGCAAAGAATGATGCCGCTAACGCAAAATATGCCAAAGCCAATGTTAAAAGTGGCAGAAAAACCACTTATTGAGCACCATATAAATAACCTTAAAGCAGCCGGCATCACCGATATTGTAATAAACCTTGCGTGGCAGGGTGATAAAATAAAAGACTACTTTAAAGATGGCAGTCAATTTGGCGTAAATATACTTTATAGCCAAGAAGTTGAAGGTGGCCTTGAAACGGCCGGCGGTATTATTGAAGCGTTACCGCTGTTGGGCGACTCGTTCATTGTAATAAATGGCGATGTATACACCGACTATGATGTAAGTGCGCTAATGCAACTTCATTTACAACCCGGTGAGGCGCACATAGTGCTTATAGAAAACCCGCCACACAACCCAGATGGCGACTTTGCATTGAGCCATTTGCCGGGCGAGAGTCAAAAATATACCTTTTCGGGGATTGGCCGGTATCAGGCTGATTTTTTTAAAGGATTAACGCAAGGTATTCGCCCTTTAGGGCCTATTTTACGTGAAAAGCTAAATGAACATTTAGTCTCTACTGAGCTCTATATAGGGCAGTGGGATGACATTGGTACACCAGAGCGTTTAAACCAATTAAACACGCGCCTTGAGGCGTAATAACTCAATTTTTAAGAAGGCAGTATTATAGATGTGGGGAAAAATTCTCGGTTTTTGTTTTGGCTTTATGTTTGGCAAAATATTTGGTGCTATTTTAGGTTTATACCTAGGACATTTATTTGATAAAAGCTTAAAAAATAACTTTGATAAAGCAGGCGGCTTTTCTAGCTTATTTAGTGGTGACGATGTTAACGAGCGCCAAGCTTTATTCTTTTCAAGCTGCTTTGCTGTCATGGGGCACATTGCCAAGTCGAATGGCCGAGTGAGCGAAATACACATAAAAGCGGCTAACTTGTTCATGGATGAAATGGGCTTAAAGGGGGAAGAGCGCCGCGAAGCACAACATGCATTTCAGTCAGGTAAAGAGAGCGACTTTTCACTTAAAGAAACAGTACATGATTTTAAAGAACGCTTTGCTAAACGAAACGATCTAATACAGTTGTTTTTAGAAATACAAATTCAAATGGCGTTTTCTGACGGGGTATTAGCCGAACAAGAAAAGCAATTATTAGCAGAAGTAAGTAAACAGCTAGGCATTTCTAAAACACACTTTGCATTTGTATTAAAACGTTATCAAGCTGAGTTTAACTTTAGAAAGCAACAACAGCGCTTTAATCAACAGCAACAAAGCCAAGGTCAAAGTAGTAGTTACCGTGAGGGTTCTGGCCATCATGTACCGCCAAATAATAATATGAACCGTGCGCAAGCATTGGCGTTATTAGGCTTAAATAGCGATGCAACGCAGCGTGATATAAAAGTAGCGTACCGCAAACTTATGTCGCAACATCATCCAGATAAATTAGTATCGCAAGGCTTACCAAAGCACATGATGGAACTGGCTGTTAAAAAGAGCCAAGATATTCAAGCCGCTTATGAGTATTTAAAAAAGTCGGCGTAAAAACCCGTCTATTTCTTTTGTTAGGCGTGCGTGTTGATCGGGTTGATCGCGCAGGCCAAACAATTGGCGTTGGCGGTAATCAAATTTTGCATTTCGGTTAACCCAGCGCTGACGATTTTTAAGGCTCATTAAAATGTCTGTGCTGTCATTTGCATAGTAAATATCAAGCAAGGCGGGTGTAACAAGTGACGCTGTTTGGCTCAAATTTTCGTTACGTTTAGTATTAGGTAAGTAACTGCTTAAACTTATAAACGCATCCAATCTTTCATCTGGAAAATCTGCATAGTACTCCAACAACACACCCGCACTTGTACCTTGTGCAATAACCACTATATTACTCGAATCTTCCATAGCGGTTTGATACAGCGCATTAAACCGAGAAATGAGATTTATTTTATAGTTATCAAGTATGTCGTCAGTTACTTTTTCAATTGCATTAACATAATGAGGTTCTTCTTTTATTTTTGCAGGCTGCGGTTGTGCGTTTGTTGCTGTGTCGGGTGATGCAGGTTCATCGGCTTTACTAAGCGCTGAATCTGCTTCATTAGGCGTAGCTTTGGCCATTTTACTTGCTTGCCAGTCAATGTCGGGCACTGTCATTGCGTAGGTGCTGTAGCCTAAATTATTGAGCTCTTTGCGCAAGTAGCTCATACCTGAATTATTGGTAGGTGAAGAGTGCCAATCGGGTATAAGTATTACGATACCTCTAAAATTACTACTCATATATTCGCTGTAAAGGCTTAAAAATTCTGTTTCACCCGCTAATATTGGCTTTATTTCATCACTTGGAAGTAGTCGCTCAATATCGCTATTTTCAATACTTGATAAACTAGGTGGGGCAATATGTTCAGCCGCGTAGGCGGGGTTAGCTAAAAGTAGCGCACAGCTGAGCTGTATATAAAAAGCCCTTTTTAAAAACCGTGAAAATAGCATAACGCACCTAACTAATGACAATTAGTTAGGTATCGGCAAGGTTATCTAAAAGTTTAATAATTTACGAAGTGTTTGCGCCGGTTAAAACTCTAATTCGGCTTCAAAAGTAAGTACTTGCTCAGTTTTAGGGTGCTTTAACTTCAGCATTTGTGCATGTAATTGTAAGCGAGGAGCAGCAGCAAGCGCCTCTTTATGGGCGTAAAGCCTGTCACCTAAGATAGGATGACCCAGGCTTAACATATGCACACGTAGTTGATGCGAGCGACCAGTGATGGGGGTTAGCTCTACACGGGTTGCATTTTCTTCACGCTCAAGTATTTTAAAATGCGTAAGTGAAGGTTTACCTCTGTCGTGATCAACCATTTGTTTAGGGCGATTAGGCCAATCACAAATAAGGGGTAAATCTACTGATCCTGTTTCAGCCTCAAGGTGTCCGTATATACGTGCGATATAACGTTTCGCTGTTTCGCGCTCTTGAAACTGCATACTTAAATGTCTGTGCGCTGCTTTATTCATGGCAAGGCACAGTATGCCAGAAGTCGCCATATCTAAGCGGTGCACTATTCTCGCTGTTGGAAAAACACGATTAACACGATTAATTAAGCTGTCGGCATGTTTAGGATCTTTACCTGGGACAGTTAATAACTCACTTGGTTTATTAACTATCAGTAAATCGTCATCCTGAAAAAGTATCGTTAAATACGGACTCATAGGGGGATTGTAGTTAACTAACACGGCCGACCTTAGTAATTTTGAAGGGCGCTATTTTAGTAGAGCAAGCCAACAGGCTCAAGTAAAAGTTTGGCTATATTGTTTTAGTTAGGGCGTGTTGAACGTTGGTGGTTGAATTTGCAGTAGTATGTTTGGTTTTTAGGCAAGGCAGAGCCTATGTAGTGTGGTTATTCCCCATAATTAGGCGATAACGCAGCATAAATGCCAAACATGCTCTGCCCTTTGGGTTCTTTCTAGGGGCGATTAACTCTTTGTTGCTCGATTTTTACTTAGCCCACTAGGTTACAAACCTCGCGCCGCGATTAAATCGCCCCTAGATTGAACAAATTTCAATCCACAAAGCTCAACACGCCCTAGTATATCCAAACTTAGGCTCCTTTAAAGCGCTTTTATAACTTAATTTCTTCGGGTGTTAATAATCGATATTCACCACTAGCCAAGTTTTCATCTAGGGTAATCCCCGCAATCTGCTCGCGATGTAACTCAACCACTTTGTTATCTACCGCGTAAAGCATACGCTTAACTTGATGATACTTACCTTCACTTATTGATAAACGCAGTCCGTAATTAGCAAGTCGCTCGGCAATAGCTGGGCGGGTTAAATCTTTTTCGTTATGCAGCATGACACCTGTACGTAATTGCTCAAGTGCTTCATCGGTAATCGGCTCTTGAGTTTCTACTAGGTAGGTTTTAAATTTATTGCTTTTAGGCGACGTAATTTTATGTGACCAATCGCCATCATTAGTAATAATAACTAACCCTGTGGTATCTATATCAAGGCGGCCTGCCACGTGAAAGTCGCTCATATTTGGCTCATCAAGTAAGTCAAAAACAGTTTTATGAAGCTCGTCACTGTTGGCACATACATAGCCAACAGGTTTATTTAGCATGTAATAGCGCTTACCTAAAAATACCAAAGGCGTACCTTGGTGCAGTACTTCATCTTGCTGGGCTAGCTGAAAATTATGTGATGTGATTACTTCGCCATTAACGCTTACTTCTTTTCGCTTAATACTGGCGCGAGCTTGCGTGCGCGGTATTTCAGCTAAGTGGCTAATAAATTTATCTAAGCGGCAAGGGAATTTCATTTTGGTTCACATTTTTAGTCGGCTACAATGGGCGCGATTATAGCCGATAGTGAAATACCATGACAGTGCACAGCACACAAATTTTAAGCCTTTACCAAGCAAAAATAGACACGGGAGAACTGTGTTTTGATGCAGCGCAGCAAAATGCGGTGGAAGCTTTAAATACGCTAAGCGAGCAACTTCAAGCTCACACATCATGGTGGCAAAAAGCGCCCTTAATAAAAGGCATTTATTTATATGGACCCGTAGGGCGCGGTAAATCCATGTTAATGGATTTATTTTATAAAAACCTACCTATTGAGCAAAAGCAGCGACTGCATTTTCATCATTTTATAGCACAAGTGCATACCCAACTTTCGCAGCTACAAGGTCAAAAAAATCCACTCATTCTAATTGCAAAACAATGGGCTAAAAATATTCGAGTACTGTGTTTTGACGAGTTTTTTGTGAGCGACATTGGCGATGCCATGATTATGGCCAGATTGTTCAATGCGTTGTTTGAACAAGGTGTTGTGCTGGTGGCCACATCGAATGCAAAGCCAGAGCAGCTTTATTACAACGGCCTGCAACGGACGCGATTTTTACCTACTATCGATTTAATTAATAACCATTGCCATATAATTAACGTAGCAGGGGAGGACGATCACCGCTTTAGATATGGTAAAAACAGCCGTCACTATTTTATTAATTTACCTAAACGCGATTTTCAAAATGAGTTTTTAGCTTCGTATCCGGCTGTAACATGCAGCAATACAATTACTGTGCATTGGCGCGATTTACATTATTTATTAAGAGCCGATAATGCCTTGATGATTGATTTTATGGCGCTATGCTCCGGCCCGCGTAGTGCTAACGATTATATGTTTTTAGCAACGCAATTTGATGTGTTATACGTATCGAACGTGCCGCAAATGGGTGTTAAAGCAACGGGTAAAGTTATTGTTCACGGTATAGAAGATAGCTACCAACGCGAAAAACAAACGCTTGATGAGCACACATTTGACGACGAAGCACGGCGCTTCATTGCCTTAGTCGATGAATTTTACGATTGCCATAAATTGCTGGTAATAAATGCGCAAACCGACATTGAACATTTGTATAAAGGTAAAAAGTTGAGCTTTGAATATGCGCGCACGCAATCACGCATAGTCGAAATGCAAAATTGGTAACGCTTTAATATATATTGTAAACGAGCTTGCTCACGCGAAAAGCGCAGCGCCTTCTCAACCTCTTTGTGAATAAATCACTTAAGATCTTATTGCACAAAGAGAAG